>DASUOI010000001.1:0-29780 GCA_036276695.1 Saccharimonadales bacterium (SeqCode)
ACGGCAAAGAAAGAGTAAAAAGGGTTGCTGCAATTGGCGCAATGGTCGGTACCGCTGCATTAGTAGCAGCAGGCTGCGGCGATGATAATGAAGGAATTCATTCTAAAAAAGAAGCAAAAGCATTCGCGGTAAAGGATTACGATTTAACATTTGATAAAGCAAAAACCCCTGTGGATAGGTTTGTTCTTCAATACTTGGTTCGCTCGCAAATAGATATTTTAGATAAAAATGCCGGCGATGAAGGCGGTCCGAACAAGTATCATAGATTTGTTTTTGGAAATGCTTGCCTTCAGAATACTTCTTACGATATAGCTGGCGGGCGCATTAGAGGAACTTTCGGCGGCTTTCTTTCAGGAGGTTCAATTAATGGCAGAGTGCCTACAGCAGGAGCAGAGGCGTATGTCGATCACCGTAATCCAGACATGCTGACTATACAGTCTGGTAATGCAGAGTCTCATGATCTTCGCTTCACGGGTGCACAAGGTGAGGAAAGTCATTTAACGCCTGCAGATCAACAAACGGAGAATGTTGTGGACTTAACAAACGGTTGTATACCAGCAGGTGAATTTGGATATACTCATGCTGACATGTTCGCCGGTAGTACATCGCCCTTCATAGTTAGAACCGAAGGCGACATGGCTCGACCTCAACGTTAATATATTTCACGCAATATGAGCAGAAACCCTAGCAACCCGGAAGCCTTTCCTGAAAGAATTTTTAAGCCGCCATCTGAAATAGGGCAAAACCATAAGGTAAGACCGCATGTAGCTGCTTTTGTAGCTGCCTGCGCCAAAAGTCGCCGTGCTCTTAGGATGAATGTAGTTGTTGATGGTTTGGAAAATATTCCGGAAACAGGCTCGTTCATTTTTGCTCCGGATCACCACAGTTTCTATGATGCTCTGGTAAACGGGATAATGCTTGAAGACGGTGTGTTTAAAGATAGGGTTCGCGGCGATAGGGAAGTATATTTCAGCGCTAAGTCAGAAATTTGGGAGTTCGGTCCCGCCCAGATCGTAGGCAGGGCTTTACAGCCTATCATCGAACCGTTGGGAGCCGTAGCAACTCGTAGAAAGGGCGGCGGTACAGAAAGATTTATAGAGGACTTTACGTATCTTCTAGAGCATCCGCGATCTGATGATGGAGTTTTAGAAATTGCTTACCCTGGAGGCACTAGGGTAGCCACAGGTGCCACAGACAAGATACGTACAGGCGTAACACGCCTAAGCAGGGAAACCGGCACTCCTGTAATCCCTGTCGGACAGGTAAATACTGAGCTTGTCGCAAGACAAATGTTTAATCCTCTTGTGCGGACGGATATCGGGGTAAAGATTGGCGAGCCATTCTATCCATCGCAATTTGACGCCGCAGACCCTGAAGAAGCCGTGGCAAACCAGAACTTCTATATGCTTGAATCCATCAAAGGACTTACCCGCCAAGCCGGCGAAATGATCGGGCAGGAATAAAATGCAACACCTAGCTTCCGTGATTAGAAAAATACATTAAAAATGTTATAGTATGTTTAAATGAGCAGTTATGAATTTGGGCCATGTGATCGTAGCGAATACAGCGACGGAATAAGAAACAACCTATTCGTAGAAGAAAATGAATTACAGGCTTCTAGGATTTATACATTTATGTCTATTCTAAGGGGTGGCGGCCATAAATACCCAGCTAAAATTGGCGAAGTCCGTCCGATAAGCAGAGCCTTTTGGATGTACGAGGTAGACTTCAAAATATTAGGCGAACGTGGTGAAGAGCTAGCCGAAAGTAAAAGTTTATTCAATTCCGGGTTTTATTTGAGGGAAAGACCACAACAGGAAAGCCCGGGCAAACTAGTTGTCCCAACACTTAAACTGCCTAGAATGATCGGTGGACCCGAAGAGGAAGTGTATACCGGTTATTTCAGAGATGCTAAAACCGATGGCCTGCCTGACCCCGCAGAAGAGGCCAGCGCAGAGCTCGGACTGCCTTTAGCCGAAGAGCTGGAACATTCTCGGGAACTTCAGCCCATAGCTGCCTAAGGGTAAACTCTGCCTCCTGTCTGGCAGAACCTTCATGAAAATGCTACGCTTCTAAGCATGAGCAGAATAACCAACGCTAGGCTGTTACGCCTTAACCGCATTATGGCGGCTGTGCATTTTGGGCAGGGTATATTGGTTTTACTGCTGTCGCGACAATTTTCTTTGCCTATCAAGACTGACTATCTTTTCTATAACGAATCCACGCGCAGTTTAGAAGCGGCCCAACATGTTGTTTTTAATTTGTCTTTGCCGGCTCTTTTAGCCGGTTTTTTCTTTGTCTCGGCTTTAGCGCACTTATTAATAAGTACTGCTTATTCCAAGGTATATACAAGTAACTTAAATAAAGGCATTAACAAGGCCCGGTGGATTGAATATTCTGTTTCCGCTTCTATCATGATAGTAGCTATATCTCTGCTGGTTGGCATTTACGATATAGCAATCCTTGCCGGGGCGTTTGCTCTTACAGCCATAATGAACCTTTTGGGCCTGGTTATGGAAGTACACAACCAAACAACCAAGAAAACCAATTGGCTCAGTTACTGGATTGGTACATTTGCTGGCCTGGTGCCTTGGTTAACAATCGCGTTTTATTTCTGGGCTTCGGCCCAATACGGCAACGCCTCAGCGCCGACTTTTGTCTACTATATTTTCGTCTCAATCTTCCTATTCTTTAGCTGTTTTGCAGTTAATATGATTCTCCAGTACGCTCGTATTGGGAAGTGGCGCGACTACCGCTTCGGCGAGCTGGTCTACATATGGCTCAGCCTGGTTGCAAAAAGCGCACTAGCCTGGCAAGTCTTCGCCGGAACTCTCCGGCCATAGCTGGCTTTGTGGACAAAAGCCGACATTAGGCTTATGCTTAAATTACAACAACTAAAAAAAGGGGGGATATATGAAACTCAATCCAATTGAGAAAGTAGCATATATATTATTAGTAATCGGAGGCATCAACTGGGGTCTGGTGGGCTGGGTTGACTACAACCTAGTAGACGAGATTTTCGGTGTAGGCTCAACTGCTTCCAGAGTTATCTACGCTGTCGTAGGTGTTGCGGCTGTGTATGTCATCTATAGCCTGGCTATGATGATGTCCCAAGAAAAATAACTTTTATTTCTTGGTAGCGAACCAGGCTGACGCCAAAGCCATAGTGCTCCGTAAGGTTATAATTAAACTATGAACAAAAATGTTGTTTTCGTAGATGTGCGCGAGCCGGAGGAATATTCAGGGCGGCATCTTAAGAACGCTATCAATCTGCCGCTTTCCGAACTTGCAGATGAAGGAAGCAAGCCAATAAGCATTCCCAAAAGCTCCAAAGTGGTTTTATATTGCAACTCTGGCAGACGCTCGGAATTAGCCACAAAAATCTTCAAAAATCAGGGCTATAAAGACGTAATAAACGGCATAGACCAAGACCAAGCCGCTGACTTTGCTGCATAAAACCTAAACCTGTCCGTCTCCACCGGCACCCTCCGGCCTTAAAGTTAAGACTACTTCATCAGGGTCGCCACCTGTCACATCTAACAAGCCGGTACCTCTGCGTAGTGGCTCCATACCACCGGGCTTAGCAAAATTCATAAGGGGCATGGAAAGCCCGTGTATAATCTCTGCGCCTGTCTCAACCTCAGATGCCGACATTTTTGGTTCTGATGCGTTTATAGCTTCGCCACGTCTTTCGTGTCGTAAAAAAGCTAAACATCTAGATGCATTTCCCATTGCCATAATTCATAATTATACATAGATACCGTCAAACCCTACAAAACACCTTTTAAAAATGGTATTCTTTAGTCGAAGCATGGGTCAAAAAATTCTAGCAAAAATAAAAAAGAAACCATTTTTTTCAGACAATGATTTTGTCTTATATAAAGATGATTCAATAGATTTTTTAAAAAAATTGCCGGAAGATTCTATTGATATGATTTTCTCCGATCCCCCCTATAACTTATCTAACGGAGGTTTTACCGTCCATGCTGGTAAAAGAGTGAGTGTAAATAAGGGTACGTGGGATGAAAGCCAAGGTGTAGAATCTGACTTTTCTTTTCATCTTAGATGGATTGAAGAGTGTCACAGAGTGCTAAAACCAAACGGTAGTCTGTGGGTTAGCGGTACTTACCATTCAATTTATCAGTGTGGTTATGCAATCCAATTACTCGGCTTCAAGGTTTTAAACGACATCTCGTGGTTTAAGCCAAACGCTTCACCTAATTTAAGTGGACGATACTTCACGGCCAGCCATGAAAGCTTAATTTGGGCTAGAAAAGATCCAAAAGGTAAACATACTTTTAACTACCAAGATATGAAAAATGGTAGTTGGCACGAAAATGATTTTATTAAAAAACCCGGCAAGCAGATGCGGAGTGTATGGGCTATAGGTACACCAAAGCGCGAAGAGAAAATATTTGGTAAGCATCCGACACAAAAGCCATTAGCTTTACTTGATCGTGTAGTTCTCGCATCAACCAATAAAGGAGATACCGTTCTCGATCCATTTACGGGCAGCTCGACGACAGGTCTATCGGCCATCAAACACAAGCGTAAATTTGTAGGTATAGATTTAGAGAAAGAATACCTTAATTTATCTAAAAAACGTTATAATTCATTCAATAAAGGATTACTTTAGATGGCTAGTTCAGAAGCATGGGCAAAAATCTTTGAAGATTTAAATATTATTAACCATAATTTTGATAAAGAACCGTTTTATATTTCAAATAAGGAAATAAAAGCCAGTACTAGAGGATTTAGCGAAACAGGACAAAGGGAAGTCAGGATACTCTGCAAACAAGACAGCAGAAAAGATCGCCCTAAAATTTTTAAAGAAAATAACCTGTTTATTTTACCCGTAAAAAATGGCAGGTATGTAATTGTAAGGGGAGAGGGGTATATAGACATACCTCAATTAGACAGTGAACCGGTAATTTATGACTCAAAGTTAGATTTTCATCTAGACACTGCAGTAATCGGCAACTCAGAAATGCAACATCTGGATATGGCCTATGCCTCTAGTATTATTCGAACATTCATGAACGATCCTAGCCTTGTTCTTACGATTCGTGGAAGAAAATACACTCCCGAGTTTGACTTTTTTGTTGGAAAACAAAAGGTAGCAGTAAATGGCGTCCAAACAGAAGTTGATGCTGGTTATGAAGGAAAAGAAAAAGTGGTATTAGTCGAGGCAAAGTCTAGCGGCTCCTCTAACACTCTCATAAGGCAAATGTTTTATCCTTTTAGGCAATGGCAGGAAAGTACAAAAAAAGAAGTCTTTACAATATTTTTTGAAAGAGATTTAAAAAACGACACTTACAACATTTGGCAATTTGGGTTTGAAGACAAAAAAGACTATAACAGTATTAAATTGTTGAGATCTGAGAGGTATAAGTTAATACATAAAAAATTCGAAGAAAAACCATCTATAAAATAGCAAAATTTCTCAAAACCTGACTAAATTTAAAAAATCAGAAGAACCTAGGCTATACGGCGGACGATTTCTAGGATGATTCCCAGTAAGAGTTGTATATGTGGTTATCGAATGGGGCATAATAGTCTAGCACTTGAATATCATAGTTCTTGGCGGCCCTTATAACGTCTTTAGTAGGGATAAGAACCATTTTTCCGTTATTGGTGTACGTTGCAACCCCTATCAAAGAAGCTACTATCAATATTCCCAGCACATGGTCTCTATAAAACATATTTTTTCCTTAAATACATCTATATCATACCCTTTATAATAAATAATATGCAGATTGAGCTAAAGAAAATAGAAGACAGCAGTGTTGATTACGCTTTTAACGTAGAAATAGACGATTATAAATACAAAGTTACTTTTACAGATGCATATTATAAGAAACTAACGGACGGAAAGATTGGTCCTGAGGAACTAGTAAAAAAATCTTTTGAGTTTTTATTAGAGCGGGAAGCACCGAGCTCAATACTAGCGGAGTTTGACCTGCCGACCATACAGAAATACTTTCCTGAATACGAATCTACGGTAGCAAGGAAAGAAGTATAATAAAGGCTTGGATAAACGCAATATAACTAAATTCTTCAAAAACAGTAACGGAAGAGTAGTTATTGTTCAATGGCCCAATGCGTTTGTTTTAATTTGGGCGGGCTTGAGCATGCTATCTAAAGTAGCAAACGATGAAATAAGCGCAAACATTGCTTTACTAGCAACAATCTCTCTGTTAATCTGGGCTTATTTGGAAATAAAAAACGGTGAAAGCCCATTCCGGCGAGTATTGGGAGCGATTGTCCTTATATTTATAGTCATAGGAATAATCAAATCGTTTTAAATCTATTCCTTGGGGTGGCTAAATAAGCCTACGAACCAAAGCAGAACTATCGCGCCGCCTAGGGCTAGAAGGAAACTATATAGGTTAAAGCCAGTTATACCCTCGCCGCCAAGCATATTGGCGACGAAACCGCCTATGAAGGCACCTATTACGCCGACTATTATGTTGGTTATGATGCCCATGCGACCGTTGTCGCCGGTTATCATGGATGCGAGCCACCCTGCCAAACCGCCAAAGATGATAAAAACTAATATTCCCATAAACTACCTCCTTATTAATATTCTTACTATAGAGAGATATAAAGCGACTGTATGTAAGATTCTATATAGTATTTTGTAAAATTTCTTACAAAGGTATAATTAAGCCATAAAATAAGGAAACAAAAATGAAGATACAGACAAGCGGCGAACAAATGCAGATAAAGACCGGTGGTATAACCCAACTGGTAATGGGAATAATTTTTAGTTTGGTTGGGATATTTATAGTCGTCCTGCCGTTTTTAGGTGCTGAAGATAGCAATGGCAATAAAATGCCCATGTGGCTGGGACTGGTAGGCTTGGTATTTTTTGCTATAGGAGTATTTCTTTTTTTGTCGGCGAAAAGCAAGATGATTAAGCTGGTTAAAAACGGCCAGTCAAACATAACTACCAAGAAGTTATTGGGAGGCGGAACACATACACAAGACTTTCAGACCTCAGCTATCGTGGCGGTAAATCTTTCTACCAGAAACGAATATGTAAATACAGGGACAAGTACGAATAATAGCAGAAGCACCATGCAAAGAAGGAGCGACTTGCACCTTATATTAAACGATAATTCCACTATAGAAATAACATCCTCGTCCGGGCAAAGCGGTTTCAGCCTGAATGGTATTAATATGACCAGCCTGGTTCGGAAAGCCCCGCTTAGTAAAGAGGCAGAACAGATTGCCGGATTTTTAGGCGTGCCGGTAAAATATGAGGATTCCAGCAGCCTTCAAGGGCTAAAAGATATGATTATGGGCAAAGATGCCAGCCAGCCGGCTGCAACTACGCCGCCGCTAAACCCGAATGTGCCTACACAGACACCACAAGATGCCGAAACTGTACCTCCCCAGAACAAACCGGAACAGCAATAAAACAATTATGCTTATTTGTAAAATTTTACAACATTCGCCCCTATAGATACAAAGCTTGACATTAAATCTAAGTAGGGTATGATTAGTGCTTCGTGCTTTTTTCAAGCCATGGTGAAAGCGCGGACACTAATATATGCAATTAAGTACAATTTGGGAGAAATAATATGCGATTTACCGCAAGTTTAGCGGGTCTATTAGTATGCGCAGTGATTTTCTTGGCAAATAGCCCGGAAGTAAGCGCAGAGAGTAATAATGACGCCAATAAATTAACATCTACAGATGTATTAACCTTATTAGATAAAAGTTCGCTGGCTGAAAAGCTAGCATCCAAGGACGAAAAAAAATCGTCTAAGGAAGTTGTGAAATACGTAGTATCAGAAGGCGATACACTAGCTTCTATAGCTAAGTCTTACGAAACTGACTGGAAGCGGATTTTCAACAAGAACAGCAATATAAGCAACCCTAATATATTAGATCCGGGCATCACGATAATCATCCCAGAAGGCTCTGAGAAGCTGCCTGACCGTGTAGGCGACTTGCAAGTGGCTGAAACACAGGTGAATGTAGAAAAGACTAATACACAAGCTTCTGAGCAGTCTGTCAATACTTATAGTGGTGGAAACACCGCGGGTAACGGATATGCTTATGGGTATTGCACCTGGTATGCTAAGCAAAAACGGCCTGATTTACCAAACCAAATGGGTAATGCGATATCTTGGGTGTCAAGCGCGCAATCCATGGGTATACCTACAGGCTCCAAACCTAAAGTCGGAGCTATAGGCCAGCGCGGCAACCATGTCGTTTACGTAGAAAAAATCAATAAAGATGGAACCATCACCGTTTCAGACATGAATTATGGTGGATGGGCGGTAGTCACTACCCGAAAAGTCGCTGCTAATTCCCACTACTACATCTACTAGCAGGTAATTGACAGTTTCTAAAACTGCATGCTTAGATATGTTTCGATGCTGGATAAGATGTATTTAAATGCTGAAGTTTTTGTTCCTTACGAAAGGGCTCGAAAGACAGTTTTTAGAAAGTTACAAGAAGGATCTTCCGTAGAGTTTAATGAAGCTATGGAAGACGAGCAACTTATAACCGTTGCTGACGGTGTAAAACGTATAATGGATGAACTTAAATTAAGTGAGGCTAAGGAGATAGCCGAAGCATTTGGTCATGAAGTGAGGGAAGCTAATATAAGGGGGCTAGGTATTACAAGTACACGCAGATCAGAGCCAACCCCCATAAGGATTAATAAAACTGTTAGTCCAAGGCTGAAAGAATTTGGTATATATCATGAACTAGGACATCATATTCTATTTGAGCCCACTGGCGTCAGCCGACGAGGTCCGGTATCGCCTAATCAGGAAGAAGTATATTGTGATGCCTACGCTTGCCTTATGATAGGCAACAAAATGCCTCCTAGGCCTCTTCGGCCCCAACACTTGTGAAATGCACAACAGGTTGACTAGTGTTAGAAAAACGTGCTAAGATGTAAGTCTCAACTTGAAAAACTTGGTGAAATAATAGGTCTGGAATGTTCACTAACAGATACCAGAAACCATTATCACCAAGAATTTTTATGTAATAAGAGCGTTTAAATAACTCAAGGAAAGGCGCGAAGTTGAAGACACTTTTGACCCGCAAGATCGGGATGACTAGTATTATTTCTGACGATGGCAGTGCTTTGGCTGTTACGCTTCTTTCTGCTGGCGAAAATACAGTTACACAGATAAAAAGTGAAGAAACAGACGGTTATGCAGCAGTACAGCTCGGCACGGAAAACAACAAAAAGCTCGCCAAGGCGCAGGTCGGACATGTTAAAAAAACAGGAACCAAACCGAATGTGATGCGCGAAGTAAGGGTTACAGAGCTAGGAGAGATAAAGGTCGGCGACAAATATGGAGCCGATCTTTTTAGTACGGGAGATATAGTAGATGCTTCTTCCACTTCCAAAGGTAAAGGATTTGCCGGAGCTATCAAGCGTCATAACTTCAGTCGACAACGCAAGTCCCATGGCGCCAAAGGCGCTACCCGAAGGGTAGGCTCAATCGGTTCTATGTATCCGCAGAAGATTTTCAAGGGTAAGAAAATGCCCGGACACATGGGACATGATAAAACTACCGTAAAAAACTTGAAGATTGCATTAGTAGACCAAGAAAAGAATGTTATAGGCGTATTTGGCGCTGTACCGGGGCCTAAGAAAAGCCTGGTAATTCTGAAAGGGGTTAAATAATGTCTCAAGTAGCTTCTTATTCTAAATCCGGCGCTAAGTCTGCAGCTAAGGTCAGCTTGGACAAGAAAGTATTTGGCGTGGAGGTAAAATCACACGGTCTGCTCAAGAGCGCTTACCATGCCTACCTGGATAACGGACGTGGAAATCTGGCAAAGACCAAGACCCGAGGAGAAGTAGTCGGAAGTACCAAAAAGCCTTGGAAGCAAAAAGGCACTGGACGAGCCAGGTTCGGTTCGCGCTATAACCCTATTTGGCGTGGCGGCGGTATAATTTTCGGCCCGACCAGCGAGGAAAATTATTCTAAGAAGCTGAACAAGAAAGCCAAGAAAGTAGCTGTGTGCCAAGCTTTGACTTTAGCTGTTAAATCCGGAGCGCTGGCTGTGATAGATGATTTCGTAGTGAGCGATGGCAAGACCAAGTCTGCTCAGAAATTATTGGATAAAATAGGCGCAAAAAGACGAACCTTAGTAGTGGCAGTTAACCCAAATGAGGCTACAAACAGGGCTGTTAATAACATCCAGGACGTCAAGCTTGTGAACGCTAGTTACCTGAATACCTACGATGTCTTGAATGCTGATCTGCTTGTTATAACAAAGTCTGCACTAGATGAGATTTCAACCTGGCTGGTTAACCCTGCAAAAACAATAAAAAGCACTAAGGAGAGCACAAAATGAGTGCCGTAAGTGCTAAACCCGCACCAGCTAAAGCAAAAGCTAAAACTACGGCAAAAACCGCTGGAGCTTCTAAAGCAGTGAGTGTCAATGCAATGATTTTAAAGCCAAGAATGAGCGAGAAAGCTTATGATCTGAGTCATAACACGGATACTTATGTGTTTGAAGTTCCTTTGAGCGCTAATAAAGTGGAAATAGCCAGAGCCGTCTCCGGGCAGTTCAAGGTGACTGTCGAAAACGTTCGTATATTAGTACTAAAGGGTAAAAAAGCCCGATCTATACGCATAGGCGGCAGCCGAAAATATTTCTACGGCAAAAGGCCGAATGTTAAGAAAGCATATGTAAAGATTAAAAAAGGCGAGACAATACCGATATTCGCCAGCATAGACGAGGCAGAAGAAAAAGCTAAGAAAGCCGAGGAAAAAGCGGCCAAGAAAGCTGGCAAAACCACGGATAAACCTGAAAAGTCCAAGAAGAAAACTACTACTGACAAGCCAAAAGCTGAGAAGCCTAAGGATAAGCCAAGACACGGGCTATTCGGTTTCCGCCGTAAGCCAAAGGAGAAGAAATAATGCCAGTGAAAGTTTATAAACCTACTACCCCGGCCAGACGCGGTATGTCCTCGCAAGATTTTGATTCCATCACTGGGAAGAAACCGCTTAAATCTCTATTGGCTCCCCGCAAGCAGAAAAGCGGCCGCAATAACCAGGGGCGCATAACCACCCGCCATAAAGGCGGCGGTGCTAAGAAATTCTATAGAATCGTTGACTTTAAGTTACTTGGAGTAAAATCCCTAACAGTTGAACAGATAGAGTATGACCCCAACAGAAGCGCGCGCATCGCCCGTGTTAAAGACGAAAATGGTAATTACCACTATATTTTGGCTTCACAGGCTATGAAAAATGGTACGAAGTTGTCCGTTGGTGAAGATGCACCTGTAAAAACCGGCAATAGACTGCCTATAAGTAAGATTCCAGCCGGCAGCATCCTCCACAACATAGAGCTAGTACCCGGTAAAGGTGGCCAGCTGGCCAGGAGTGCCGGTGTTGGTGTACAGCTGATGGGTAAAGAGGGCAATAAAGCTCACCTTAAGCTTCCTAGCGGTGAAGTACGTCTAGTGAGCGTGAATTGCTATGCGTCCCTAGGTGTAATCGGCAATGAACAGCATCAGAACATCAAGATCGGCAAAGCCGGAAGAAACCGACATAAAGGAATCCGACCTTCTGTACGCGGTGTCGTAATGAACGCGGCTGATCACCCGCACGGCGGTGGTGATGGTGGACGACACGGAATCGGCGGCGGCAAGAACCACGGAGCTGCTCCTAAGACGCCTTGGGGCCAGAAAACCTTGGGATTCAAAACTAGACGCAGGAAAAGTACCGATAAATTTATAGTAAGAAGCCGACACAAAGGCAAGAGGAAATAAACCATGAGTAGATCATTAAAAAAAGGACCGTTCGTAGACCCTAAGCTGGCTAAAAAAGTAGCCGCTTTAGCTAAAGATGACCGCACAGTTATCAAGACCTGGGCGCGGGCCAGTAGCATACCACCGGAGTTTGTTGGACGGACTATCGCAGTACATAATGGCAAAACCCATATGCCGGTATTCATTACTGAAAATATGGTCGGGCATAAGCTTGGCGAATTCGCCCCTACCCGTAAATTCCGAAGGCACGGCGGTAAGCTAGCGAAAGGGCAGGAATCCTAATGATAGTAAAAGCCAGCGCTAAATCAGTACGAATCAGCCCTCGCAAAGTAGGCGTTGTGGCTGCTTTAGTGCGCGGGCGAACGCTATCCGATGCTATTGCTATTTTGGAGCATACACCCAGAAGCTCAGCTCTGCCGCTTAAGAAGCTTATGGAAAGCGCTAAAGCTAACGCACTACACAACTACAACCTCGTAGAAGATAGCCTGAAGCTAAAATCCATTAACGTTACCCCCGGACCGCGCCTGAAAAGATACCGGCCGGCTGCACATGGGCGAGCTTTGCCTTATGAGAAAAAATCCAGTCATATATATGTAGAAGTTGACGGTCATGAAAAGGTAAAGAAGAAACCTGCGACTAAGAAAATTGAAGATAAGAAGGAGTCTAAATAATGGGCCAAAAAGTTAACCCTATATCGATGAGACTACAGGTCAATAAGGATTGGCGCAGTAAATGGTTTGCGTCCAAGAAAGACTATGCCCAATACCTGACACAAGATTTAAAAGTTAGAAAGATGATAGATGACCAGCTAGGCTCAAGAGCGGCTATAAATAAAGTAGACATAGAAAGATCTCCGAACTTAGTGACCATTACTATATCTACTGCCAAAGCAGGTGTGGTTATCGGCCGCGGCGGTACAGGCGCGCAAGAGTTGAAAAGCAAGATAGAGAAAATATACGGCGTCCCAGTAAGAGTCAACATAGAAGAAATCAAAAAATCCGAACTTTACGCGAAAATAGTTGCTGAAAATATCGCCCACCAGCTGGAAAGACGAATTTCTTTCCGCCGAGCTATAAAGCAAACTGCAGCTGCAACCATGCGAGCAGGTGCTAAAGGCGTAAGGATAGAAGTAGCAGGCCGTTTGAACGGTGCGGAAATGTCCCGCCGGGAGAAAGAAGTCGCCGGAAGCGTGCCATTGCATACTTTTAGAGCAGATATTGACTACCACGGGGCCAGAGCACATACCACAGCAGGAATAGTCGGCGTAAAAGTTTGGATATACAAGGGGGAGACTGTCTAAAATGCTGATGCCGAAGAAACAAAAGTACAGGAGAGTGCGAAAAGGCCGTATCAAAGGCCCTGCCACTGCTGGTAATAAAATAGAATACGGCCAGTATGCCTTGCAGTCTGTCGGGCAGGATAGAGTAACCAGCCGACAGATAGAATCCGCCAGGCAGTCCATGACCCGCTACATAAAAAGAGGCGGAAAGATATGGATAAGAATATTTCCGCACACCCCTGTAACCAAAAAGCCGGTTGGTTTGAAAATGGGCGGCGGCAAAGGCTCGCCTGAATATTTTGTAGCAAAGGTTAGAAAAGGAACAATTTTGTTTGAAATGCAAGGAGTGCCGATAGAAACTGCAAGGGAAGCTATGCGTCTTGCCGGACATAAATTGCCCGTTAAGACCAAATTTATCATGCGGGAAGGTGGCGAAGGATGAAATTAGCAGAGATCCGCAAGATGGACACGAACAAGCTTATCAAGCAGGTTGATGATGTGAAGCTAGAGATAACCGAGCTTAAAAGGGGAATTGTCATGGGCGAATCCACCAATGTGCGCGCGGTACGCAACAAACGAAAACAATTATCCCGAATGTTGAGCGTAATAGGCGAAAAATTAGAAAAGGAGAAAATATAATGGCTAGAACCATCACCGGAACCGTATCTTCCGCCTCGCCTGATAAGACCATAGTTATTTCTGTGGTTACGCATAGGACGCATCCTATATATAAGAAACAATTCGTTACTAGCAAGAAATTCATGGCGCATGACGAAAATAATGAGTGCAAAGTAGGTGACCGTGTATCAATAGTGGAGGTCAAGCCTATTTCAGCGAGGAAACGCTTCAAATTAGACAAAGTCCTGGAAAAGGCCGAGTTAACCCGTGAAGAGCTAAGTGTACTGGAGCCTGAAGTGCCAGTTAGCAAAGAGAAGAAAGAAGAGCCGGAAGAAAAGAAGGCGGAGAAAGCATCAAAGACCGATGCAAAGAGTAAAAAGGCCAAAGACAGCGAGGAAAGCAAATGATTCAGCAGGAATCCCGACTGGTAGTATGCGACAACTCCGGAGCTAAAGAGATTCTTTGTATAAGGGTTCTGGGCGGCACAAGACGGCGTTATGCCCGCGTAGGCGACCAGATTACCGCTACTGTCAAAGACGCTAATCCAAGCGGCAATGTCAAGAAGAAAAGCGTCGTCCGGGCAGTGGTTGTCCGTTCACGCCAGCCGATTCATAGGAAAGACGGTTCACAAATACGTTTCGACGACAATGCCGCGGTAATAATCGGCGAAGACAAGCTGCCTAAGTCTACCCGTATTTTCGGTCCGGTCCCAAGGGAATTACGCGACATGGGATACAACAAGATAATCAGCCTTGCCCCGGAGGTACTGTAAATGAAGACTTATAAGATACGACTGAAAAAGGGTGATACAGTTATGGTCCGCTCCGGCAAATATAAAGGCCAAACTGGCATCGTGCAGGCTACTCACCCGAAAGAAAATAAAGTTACTGTCGAAGGCGTCAATGTGATAAAGAAATCCATAAAGCCTGACCAGAGCAAACAGCATCCACGAGGCGGTATCGTTGAGATAACCAAGCCTATATGGGTCAGCAAGGTCGGTATCGTAGAACCTACCAGCAAGAAGCCGAGCAAGATTGGATACAAACTAACCAAAGACGGTAAAAAAACCAGAGTATATAAGAAATCCGGGAAGGAAGTTAAAGACACCAAGCCAAAAGAGGTTAAAAAATAATGCCAGAAGCAACAAAATCACCAAAGAAAACTGTTTCTGCCAGCTCTTCAGCTAGGCTGAAAAAGCTTTATGACGAGCAGTATCGTCAAGAGCTATATAAAGAGTTGAAGCTAAGCAATATCAACGAAGTACCTAAGCTTGAGAAAGTAGTCATAAGCGTAGGCTTGGGCAAGAAAAAAGATGACAAGAAAATGTTTGAAGTAGTAAATAACACACTCTTGAAAGTAACCGGACAAAAGCCTGTTGAAACAATCGCTAAACAGAGTATAGCCAGCTTTAAACTGCGCGAAGGAAACCGTATAGGTATGAAAGTAACTTTGCGAGATAACCGCATGTATGAATTTTTAGATAGGGTTATAAACTTGGTATTGCCCAGACTGCGCGATTTTCACGGCGTTAGCCTAAAGTCTTTTGACGGACAAGGTAATTACAACTTAGGTTTTTCAGACCAATCGATTTTTCCGGAATTAAGCTTTGAGGAAACGTCTAATTCGCACGGTATGCAAATAACTATAGTAGATAACTCTAATAATAAAGATCATTCCAAAGCCTTATTGGCGAAATTTGGAATGCCGTTTGAGAAGGAGGATAAATAAGATGGCTAAGACATCAATTATACATAGAGACAAAAAGCGAATGAAAATGATTGAAAAATATGCTGCCAAGCGGGCTGAGCTAAAGGCGATGGGAGACTATGAAGGACTGCATTTATTGCCCCGAAATTCTTCCCCTACGAGACGCAAGAACCGCTGTAACGAGACCGGCCGTCCGCATGCTTATATGCGTACTTTCGGATTGTCACGTATTTCATTTAGAGAACACGCTTCAAAGGGAGAAATCCCGGGCGTAACGAAAGCAAGCTGGTAAGGAGTCATATGGTTTCTACAGACCCAATTTCAGACATGTTAACAAGGATACGCAACGCTATAGCTGTAGGCAAAAGCGAAGTTAGTTTGCCGTATTCAAAAATTAAGTTATCAGTCGCACAGATCCTAGCTAAAAACGGCTTTATTGCTGAAGTAAACTCAACCGGGAAAGGTATTGATAAGAAGATAGTAATTATTGTTAATGATCAGAATGCCAACCCGAAAATTACCGAGATTGACCGCATGAGCCGACCAGGGCGCAGACTTTACGTAAAGGCAAAAGAGATTCCGAAGATTAAAAGCGGTCGAGGCATAGTAATAATTTCCACCCCTAAAGGCGTGATGTCAGGTGATGATGCGAAGAAATCGTCCATGGGCGGAGAGTTAATCTGTAAGGTTTATTAAGAATGAGCAGAATAGGAAAATCACCAATTAAAGTACCGTCGGGCGTAAACATCTCTATTGATGGAAATAAAGTTACAGTCAACGGCCCTAAGGGGTCTTTAGAACTCGTGCTTTCGCCTTTTGTTAAGGTTTCGCAGAACGAAGACCAGCTGGTAGTTGAGCGAAACTCTGAAGATGCTGAAGCTCAAGCTAAGCATGGGCTAATGAGGACTCTTATTGCTAATATGATTCATGGGGTTAGCGAAGGCTTCACACGAGAGCTTGAAGTAAATGGTGTAGGCTTCAGGGTTAGTTTAGCCGGAACTGATTTGAAAATGAATCTTGGCTATTCCCATGAAGTAGTTTATAAATTGCCTGAAGGTATAACTGCTGAAGTCAAGCAGAACAATATCAAGATAGGCGGTATCAGCAAGCAGAAAGTCGGCCAGGTGGCATCAGAAATAAGGGCGTTAAAAAAGCCTGAGCCATACAAAGGCAAAGGTATAAAATATGTTGAAGAACGAATCTTACGCAAGAGCGGTAAGTCAGGCAAGGAGGCAGGTTAAATGGGCAGGCTAAAGTCTAAGAAGGTAAATCAAACCAGAAGAAGCAACAGGGTCAGAAAGACTTTGTCCGGCAACACTGAGCTAAACAGATTGTCTGTGTTTGTGTCTAATAAAAATGTTTCAGCGCAGATAATTGACGACAATGCTGGTAAAACATTGGTGTCGGCTTCTAGCGTAAGCCTAAAGACTACCGGTAATATGACTGAAACGGCAAAGACCATTGGCGGGGAAATAGCGAAAAAAGCTAAAGCTAAAAAAATATCCAAAGTTAAATTAGATAGAGGAACAAAACTGTATCACGGACGGATTAAAGCATTTGCCGACGCGGCAAGGGAAGGAGGGCTGAAGTTCTAATGGCTGATAAGCAAAAACAGATTAATGATTTGAAAACAGAAATCGCTGAAAAGCAATTTGAGGAGCGTGTTTTACACATAGACAGGGTGGCAAGAGTTGTGAAGGGCGGACGGAGATTCCGTTTCCGAGCTTTAGTCGTAGTGGGCGATAAAAAAGGCCGGGTAGGAGTAGCAACTGCTAAAGGTGCTGATGTGACTTCAGCCGTGTCGAAGGCTGTGGATGTAGCAAAGAAAAATATGCAGGACATAACCATCTATAACGGTACTTTCCCCCATGAAGCTGAAGAAAGCGTTTCCGGCGCTAGAATATTGCTTCGACCTGCAGCGCCAGGTACAGGTTTGATAGCCGGAGGCGCGGTGCGCGTTGTATTGGAAATAGCCGGCGTACAGAATGCTCTATCGAAATCCTTAGGTTCCAGCAATAAGCTAAATATTGCTTATGCTACGCTGAAGGCGCTTAAAAGCATGAAACCTGCCAGCGAGTGGGTAACCAGACAGGGTTCTTCATCAACTACTGCTAAGAAAAAGACGGAAAGCAAGCCGGCAACGGAAACTAAGAAGAAGGCTAGCAAGTAATGAAGTTTAACGATTTGAATCTAACTAAGAACAAGAAGAATAAACGCGTAGGGCGCGGTATTTCCGCTGGCGGAGGCAAGACAGCAGGACGCGGTACCAAAGGCCAAGGTGCCAGAAAAAGCGGCGGCGTAAGACCTGGCTTTGAAGGCGGACAGATGCCTCTTTACATGCGTATTCCAAAACTCCGAGGCTTTAAGTCTCATCGTCCGGAAACTGCGAATGTCTATACCGGCCAACTGAATGATCTGAAAAAATCAACCGTAGACACTCAAACCTTAGCTGAAGCAGGCCTTGTAGAAGATCCACACCAAAAAGTAAAGATCATAGCCAAAGGTACGCTCAGTAAAAAACTATCCGTAAAGCTGCAAGGAGCAAGTGCCGGCGCGATAGAACAAATCAAGAAAGCCGGCGGAACATTTGAAAAAACACCTCAACTGAAAAGACCAAAAACATCCACAAAAAAATAATGTATACTGTCAAAATAACATGAGCAGTAATCAAGCACTCGAGGGTAATCAATGAACTGGAAGCTAATCGGCAAATCATTGGCCGACGGAGATATGCGGCAAAAAATATTTGTTGTGCTCGGTATATTGATTGTTTACCGGATTTTAGCGCATATTCCTATTCCCTTAAGCGAGCCTGAAACCCTAAAGCAAATACTGACTACCTTGTTTACCTCGCAAGACACCCCGCAATTTTTAGAGTTCTTGAATGTACTTTCCGGCGGTGCTTTAGCTAACTTTTCTATTATGCTTCTGGGTCTAGGACCCTACATTAATGCCAGTATCATCATGCAGCTGATGACCAGAGCCATACCTAAGCTTGAGACTCTTAATAAAGAAGGCGAGTACGGCCGAAAGAAAATAAACCAGATAACCAGAATGCTGACCCTGCCTCTGGCGATAGTTCAATCCATAGGAGTCCTTTATGTTGTTCGCACTCAAGCCAGCCAGATTGCCGGACTCGGTGATATCGGGGCCAATACAACACTTGCTCAATGGGCGCTGATGGCCGCCGCTCTTACCGGAGGTTCAATGATTCTTATGTGGCTGGGAGAGTTGATAACCGAACAAAATATCGGCAATGGTATTTCACTTCTAATTACAGTGGGTATAATCAGCACTTTGCCTCAGACTACAGCAGCGCTTGTCGGGCAGATTTTCAGCGGGGATAAGGTTTATAATGTATTCGGTTTAGATCTGGCTATCGACCAGAAATCCTTATTAATAGTCGGAGGAGTATTCATTGCGGTAATTCTCGCGATTGTTATAGTGGTCAGGCTTAATGAGGCGGCCAGGAAGCTTACGGTCAATTACGCGAAAAGGGTGCAGGGTAATAGAACATACGGTGGCGTTACCACTACCTTGCCGGTCAAGCTTATCGGCGCGGGAGTTGTACCTATTATATTTGCGGTAGCTTTTTTAAGCGTGCCCAGCTTTGCCGGACAAATACTCTCGACCTCGTCTTCAGAAAATCTTCAGCAACTCGGAACTAACTTATTAGCCTGGTTTCAAACCCCTTCTTCTACTACTTTCATTGCTGCGGATTGGCACTCATATATTTATCCTGCAGCATATTTTATCCTGGTTTTCCTTTTTACGTTCTTCTACACCAACATAACTTTCAATGCAAAGGACATTGCTGAAAACCTACAGAAGCAAGGCGGTTTCATAGAAGGTGTCAGGTCCGGTGAACAGACTGAAAAATATCTTTCCAAGGTCGTTAATAGGCTTACATTATTCGGCGGTACTGCCATCGGCCTTGTTGCAGTGGTGCCGATAGGCGCTGAAGTTGTGTTCAGTATACCCAACCTAGCAATAGGAGGTACCAGCGTACTTATCTTAGTGGCTGTATCGCTTGATACGCTGCGCAAGATTGAATCCCAGGCTTTGATGATAACCTATAGCCAATATGACGGTACTGACTTCTTCCAGCAAGCTCCAGATGTAGAGGAAGAGGCCAGGGAAGGTCATTTTGACCGGATAAAGAAAATAATCCCCGGGCGGAAGTCAAAATCCGACAAGAAATAATAAAACAGTTGCAAACAGGTAAGAATTTTGATACAATTTCCTACCTAGTTATAATTTATGGCCAAAGCTAAGGAAGTAATAGAACTCGAAGGTAAAGTTATCGAGACCCTACCCGGGACTCAATTTCGAGTAGAACTCCAAAACGGTCATCAAATCATAGCTCATGTCGCCGGAAAGATGCGCAAAAACTACATACGTTTAGTGCCCGGTGATTCTGTCACTGTAGAGTTGACACCTTATGATCTTAGTAAGGGTCGGATTACATACAGAAAATCATAACAATTTAAGCAGTGTGTCCTCCGTAGCTTCAGCAAAGGTGGATCCGTACAAACGAAAGGTTTTTTCGCAGTGAAGGTACGTGCAAGTGTAAAGAAAATCAGTCCAGATGATAAAATAGTCCGCCGCAAGGGCAGGATATACGTTATCAATAAGAATAAGCCTAAACATAAGCAGAGGCAGGGTTAGTTAATGGCAAGGATTTCAGGAGTAACAATACCTAACGAAAAGGAAGTGCAGATAGCGCTGACTTATATTTATGGTATAGGACCTAAATTTGCAAAAGATATACTAGCCAAGACTAAGATTAACCCTACTGTTCGAGTAAAAGACCTTACCGAAACAGAAATCGGTGAGATTTCAGATATTGTCAATAACGATTATTTAGTGGAAGGTGAATTACAGAGAGTCGTTACCGGTAATATCAAGCGTCTAAAAGACATAAAGTCATATCGCGGGTCAAGACATTCAAAAAGCCTACCGAGTCGCGGACAGAGGACCAAGACCAACGCAAGGACCAGAAGAGGTAAAAAAGTGACTGTGGGCGGTACCGCGAAGAAAGTGGCGGCAAAGACTTAATATGGCAGAATCAGAAGTGAAAGAACCAGTTGAAAAAACAGAAGAAACAGAAGTAAAAAAAGTTGCTAAGCCGAAGAAGAAAAAGGTTAAACGCAGTGTTCCATTCGCTCACGTCCATGTTTTGGCGACTTTTAACAACACTATAGTTACGATAACCGATCAGACCGGCGGAGCATTAACCAACTCCAGCGCCGGAGCTTGTGGCTTCAGAGGAAGCAAAAAAGGTACGGCATACGCAGCGCAAGTGGCTGCCGAAAAAGCTATTGAAACCGCTAAACAACAGTTTGGCATAAGCAAAGCGAATGTGTTCATCAAAGGCGTAGGACTAGGCAGGGATGCTGCTGTCAGGGCCTTGCAGTCAGCAAATGTGAGCGTGGACATGATTCAGGATGTTACAGGTATTCCGCATGGCGGAACGAGGCCTAAGAAGATGAGGAGGCCATAATGGCAAGAGATAGAGGTTCAATTGTAAAAATGAGTCGACGCGAAGGTTACGCGCTCCACCCGAAAGCCCATAAAGCTTTAGTGAAGCGAACTTCCACTCCCGGCCAACAGCAGAAAGGCTATCGCTCAAAGCCAAGCCAGTACTCCTTGCAGCTGCGAGAAAAGCAAAAAGTAAAAAGACTTTACGGCTTGCTTGAGCGCCAGTTTGCAAAACTTATGAAAGAAGCTACAAGACTACAGGGCCAGGCTGGACAGAATTTACTTCGACTGCTGGAAAAACGGGCTGATAATACGGTCTATAGGGCAGGCTTAGCTCCTAGCCGACGCGCAGCCCGGCAATTGGTGACCCACGGACACTTTATGCTCAACGGACGCAGGTTTGACATACCGTCTATATCTCTAAACGAAGGAGATGTACTTGTACTAAGGGACAAAAGCAAAAAGTCAGAGTATTTCAAGAATCTGGATGACAATAGCCCTGCCCCGAATGAACTTCCGAGCTGGGTTAAAGTTGATCGCAAGAAATTTGAGATAAAAGTAGTAGGCGAACCTTCAAGAGAAGAAGCTGAACCCGATATACAGGAACAATTAATCGTGGAATTTTATTCACGCTAAGTTTAAGAAATTAAGAAGGAGCACACAATATGTCAAAAACAATTCACACACCGGGAGTAGTCAAAACAGACGACCATTCTGCTGACCAAGCTACTTTTACTGTCGAACCGCTTCATAGCGGTTACGGCATGACACTGGGCAACAGTATAAGAAGGGTACTGCTTTCTTCTATAGCCGGCGCAGCCGTTACAGCATTCAGGATTGAAGGCGCCAGCCATGAATTCACTACTCTACCAGGCGTCAAGGAAGACATAGTAGAGATAACATTAAACTTAAAAGGCATAAGATTCAGAGTATTTTCCGATGAGCCGCAAACCATTACTTTATCTAAAAAAGGCTCAGGCAAAGTAACTGCAAAAAATATTAAAACAACTGCAGATGTTGAAGTAGTAAATCCTGAACATGTAATAGCAACTTTGGATGGAGCATCAGCTAATTTGACTATGGATATAATAGTTGAAAAGGGCCGCGGATATAGGCCTGTTGATGAATCCGGTTCGTCTAAAACGATAGCTGACATGATAGCAGTTGACGCAATCTTTAGTCCGGTACACAGAGTTCGCTATAAGGTAGAAAATACGCGTGTTGGACAAATGACAGACTTGGATAAACTTATCATCACGGTAGAGACAGACGGTACTATAACCCCAAGGGAAGCATTTGAAGAAGCGTCAGCTATTTTGGTAAATCAATATACAGCTTTGGCCGGACAGACCAAAGTAGAGCAAAGCGCACCGCTTGGCAGCGAAGAACCGTCTGAGCTAGCAAGCGATGACGGTGGTGAATCGCCAGCTTTGATGACATCTATCGAAGACCTGAATCTTTCAGCACGAACCACTAATGCGTTAGTTAACAACGACATCCATACCCTTAAAGACTTATTTTCGCTAAGCGATGTAGAGCTGAAGGAGCTAAAAGGTTTCGGAAGCAAAGCATTGGATGAAGTTAAAGAAAAAATGTCGGAGATGGAGTTTTAACAGATGCATCGCCACGGATATAAAGGCAAAAAATTTGGCCGGAAGAAAGATCAGCGCAGGGCTCTTTTAAAGGGTTTGGCGGACTCTTTGATATTGGAGGAGAAGATTGAAACAACCATTACCAAAGCCAAAGAAATAGTGCCTTATACCGAAAAGCTTATAACAAAGGCAAAAAAAGGTGGACTTCACAGAAGAAGGCAGATTATAGCCGACTTAAATACCCTGGATAGCGCCCATAAATTATTTGACGAAGTAGCTCCCAAGCTAAAAACTCGAACCAGTGGATATCTTAGGATAACCAAGACTACTTTAAGAAGAGGCGATAACACTCAGATGGCTTCAGTGAGTTTTGTTGATGACCTCAAAGCTATTGCAACTCCGGTAAAACCGCAGGAGCCAAAGAAACAGGTATCAAAACCTAAAACAGCCGACAAAAAAGCTCAACCTACGAAGAAAAAGCCTACACCAAAGGCCAAAAAAACTACAAAGAAGGCGGATAAATAATGAAGACATACAGCGCAAAACCAAGTGAAGTAGAAAGAAAGTGGTACCTTATGGACGCATCATCAGCGGCTTTAGGCCGTCTTTCCACGGAAATTGCCGGGTATCTGACAGGCAAAGGCAAACCTATGTACACACAGCACATTGATTGTGGAGATTATGTAGTGGTCGTAAACAGCGACAAACTTAAAGTCACCGGTGATAAGAAGCTTAAGAAAACTTACTACAGGCACACAGGGTACCCTGGGGGCATTAAAGAAGCTAATCTACAGACCATGATTGACAAAGATTCTACGAAAGTAATACACCAAGCCGTCAAAGGCATGTTGCCTGTTAATAAGTTACGTGCGGAACGCTTGAAGAGACTAAAAGTGTATGCTGGAGAACAACATGATCATACGGCACAAAACCCTACGCCTATAAAACCTAAGGGAGACAAATAATGAATTATTTCTATGGCTTAGGCAGAAGAAAAAGCTCTACTGCCAGAGTAAGACTAACCAAAGGCACTGGTTCGGTAAAGGTAAACGATAAAACCGCTCAAGAGTATTTTTCTGACAGTCAGAAGCATCTTCACGAGCTTGATATGCCCTTCATAGCCCTTGGCCAGGAAAATAAGTTTAATATAAGCGTGAAAGTAACCGGAGGCGGTCTTTCCGGACAAATCGCTGCTATCAAGCTAGGCATAGCCAAAGCATTGATAGAACTTAACCCAGACTTCAAAAACACCTTGAGAAGGGCAGACTTGCTAGGGCGAGACCCTAGAGAGAAAGAACGCAAGAAGTTCGGTCTTAAGGGCGCTCGTAAGCAACGTCAGTTCACCAAACGTTAGAGACTCATTTCTCTGCCAAGCTGCCAAGCAGGTGGTAGCCGATAGTTATTTTGCTGTAAACTGTTAGCTGTAACCTGTATACTAATATAAATGAATAAACCTGTTATTTTAACCGGACTTAGGGCTAATAATGATTTGCATATTGGCAATTATTTCGGCGCGCTTTTACCAATTGTCGATATGGCCAAAAACAAATCTGACGACTACCGTGTCAATTTGATGCTAGCCGATCTTCATAGTTTTACTACTCCTATAGACCATCATCGGCTTCAAAAGCAGATTACAGAAAATCTCAGGGCTTATGTAGCTGCCGGTTTGCCGCTGGATAACGACAATATCCATCTATTTCGACAAAGTTATGTTCCGGCTCACTCCGAGCTTACTGTAGTACTGGATTCTTTTACCGGTATGGGTGAAATGAGCCGTATGACACAGTTTAAAGATAAATCCGCACAGTTAAGCGAGGATCGAGTGAGCGTAGGTTTATTTAACTATCCTGTTTTAATGGCGGTAGACATCCTCCTATACGGCTCAAAATACGTGCCTGTAGGCGATGACCAGACTCAACACCTGGAATTTACCCGCGATATAGCCGAGCGGATGAACAAGCGTTTCGGAGAGCTGTTTGTGGTGCCTGAGCCGGTTAAAAAACAACATGAATTTTTCGGAAAAGACCAAGGCTTGCGCATAAAAGACCTAGCTGACCCGTCTAAAAAAATGAGTAAAAGCGAAGAATCGGACAAAGGCGTAATTTTCTTAAATGATGACCCGGAGGCAGCAAGGAAAAAAATAATGAGCGCAACCACAGATGATTTATCCCAGGTCAAGTATGACCCGGATAACCAGCCGGGGGTTTCCAACCTGCTTCAAATATACGCACTTTTGAGCGAAAAAGATGTTAAAGAAGCTGAAAAAGAATTTGTTAACACTGCGAAATACAGCGATTTCAAGCAAGTCGTTGCAGACAAAGTCGTAGAATTCTTGAGTGACTTCCAGGATAAGCTTTTTCGCGTTGATCAAAAAGCAATAAACTCTAAGCTAGTATCAAGCGAGTCGGCTATGAATAAAACCGCCACCGAGACGTTAAGCAAAGTACAAAAAGCAGTAGGTCTAAGATAAGTTGGCTAATAGACGCTTAGACACCGTAGTAGCTGAAAAGACTAACACAAGCCGTTCTTTTGCCTCGAAACTTATAGACGATGGCAAGGTAAGATTGAAAGGTGAAGTGCTTAATAAACCAAGCAAAAAAATCTCTGATGATGCTGATTTAAAAATTGATTTTAATAAAAATGTTAAACATGCAAAGTTAAAGCTAAAAGTCATTTATGAAGACGAGGACTGCCTAGTAGTAGACAAACCATCAGGTATACTTACTCATTCAAAAGGAGCTTTTAATCCGGAAGCGACGCTTGCCACCTGGCTCCATGAAAAAGCATCTTCATTAGACAAAGATGACCAACGCTCAGGGATAGTACATCGTCTTGACCGCGGAACAAGTGGGGTTATCTTGTTGGCTAAAAACGAGAACGCACAGAAACATTTTCAAAAACAATTCGCAAAGAGAAACGTAAAAAAGACATATATTGCACTGGTAGAAGGTCTGGTCAACCCCCCGGAAGCCGTGATAGACATTCCTTTGGCCAGGAATAGCGCCGACCCGAAAAGGTTCAAGGTCTCAAAGTTTGGCAAACCAGCCCAAACCACATATAAAATTCTGAAGACTTTTACATATCAAGACAAAGAATATTCGGAGGTAGAGCTAAGACCTAAGACAGGCAGGACGCACCAGATACGCCTTCATCTAAAATATTTGAACAAACCTATAATAGGTGATGATTTCTATGGAGGTATAGAGGCAGATAGGTTATATCTGCACGCTGCCGAGCTGGAAATAACAATGCCGGACTCTACCCGAAAAAAATTCAATTCGCCTTTGCCAAAAGATTTTCTAAAGCCTAAAATAAACTAAGATATGTCTTCAATACCCCTTATGAATCCTTCCACAAAATTTCTGGTGGATTCATTTATAAAAAATCCGGCAGGTGCAATAGGGCTTAATGGTCCTAAAAATTCCGGCAAATTACTAATAGCGAAATACCTTTGTAGCCAGGCGTTGCATTTAAAACCAAATGAATTTGATGCAAAGGTAGATATCATTGAATGTGCCGACAAAAGCGGAATAGACGATATACGCGCATTAAAAAAGAATCTTTCAATAAAGTCCATTGGTGAGAAAGGGTCCTTTAGCCGAGCTGTCATAATGTCTGATTTTCATAAGATATCCATTCCGGCGCAAAACTCAACTCTTAAGTTACTTGAGGAGCCGCCAGCTGATACGATTTTAATCATCCTGGTCGACTCAAAAAGTAGTATTTTGCCGACTATTGTTTCTCGTCTGCAGTGGGCGGATGTCTTGCCTTTGGACTTAACGACTTTTGAAAAAAACTACAGCCAATATGAAAAGAGTGAAATCAAGCAGGCATACCTTCTAAGCGACGGCTTCCTTCTGAGCTTTGAGAAAATGCTGCAGGACGAAAAGAACGCCATAAGATTAGCAGTAAACGATGTTAAGAAAATCCTAAAGCTAAAGAAATACGAGAGGATATCCAGTCTGGATAAAATTCTGAACAACCAAAACTATACGCCGGAAGAATTTCTGACTGCTTTGCAGAAAATATATTCTATTTTAGTGCATAGGGAAATCGAAAATGGCACAAAACTTCAAACCAGAATTTTATCCGGGCTGGAACAAGTTATAGAAGCAAAGGAATCACTTAAATATAACCCTAACCAAAAACTGCTTCTTACCAATCTTTTTTACAAAATATAGACGGTAAAATGCTATAATTCACTAGTTATATGTATGAATTAATCCTTATTATTGCCTTTGGTTTTATTGTTTTCAGAGCTTACAACCTGGATAACAATCATGAAGATGACATACCCCATAAGATTAGCAATAAAGTAGGTAAGCTGTGGGATGTTGTACACCAAGGTATGCGCGAAAACAGGCTTCTAAAAGCTGAAAAAGCATTACTTACCATCTTAAAGATAGACGAGCGGAACGCAGCAGCTTATAACCGTTTAGGGATACTTTATGCCAGGCAAAAAGAATACAAGGATGCTATTGACTGCTTTGAGGTAGCTTGCAGTATAGAATCTTCTGCTTCCGCCCTGCATAACCTAGGTCTTATTTATCTAGAAACCGAGAATTATGAGAAGTCTGCAACGGCTTTCGAGGAAGCTTTGAGACTTGACGAAAACCTTGCTTCGCGACACATTGCCCTCGCTAAAGTTTTAGAACACCTAGGACACGACAAAAAAATTATCGAGCATCTTGAAAAAGCTAAGGATATAGAGCCGACGAGAGACAACTACCGCTTGCTAATAGCAGCTTACAGAAAGCATGGCCAGCAGCAAAAAGCCGATCTTTTAGAAGATAAGATAAAAAGACTTATTGAAAAAAAGACTAAGAAAAATAGATTTGCGGTGAGAAAAAATAAACGGGTTATCGCTTAGGGTTCAATATCCAAAAAGCTATCAGGTATTTTGCTAGTTTTCTTGATGACCGTTCGCTTACTATAGAAAATGCAATTAATATTCCGCTAAAGAAAAAATAACTCCCGAGTATAAAAACCACATAAAATGCTTTGGCTGGCAAGGAGTACAATATTACTCCGCTGAAAATTAGTATAAAGGCTCCTAATATCGCTTGAACCCTCGCGGCTTTTTTTATCCTTACTGGGTCAATGTACTTCACGGTCTTTCTTTTAGGTCGTTCTTCCATACATAAAGATTATATAGGAATATCAAATGTATGGCAGTTTTTTCAACTAAATATCATATACGCTATAGTTAACGAAACTTTTATAATGAATTAAACAAATTGTGTTTCTTGTTTGACAGTAATAATAGCTATCTTCTAAATTGAGCTTAATAGGCTAATAGGAGGAACTATTAATGCAACAGCAAGAAAATTTAAAAAATTATTTAGAGCTTTCATATGATGAGCTGGAACAGTTGAACTTAAAAACTAGAAAAACGACCGACCCTCTGCGGGCAGAAAAAATAAATGTATCAGCGCTGAAAAGCGAAAAAAGAATCAAAGCCGTTACCGTGTGTTTTTGCAATTTAGAAGGACGGCTACATATGCTGGATTACGATAAGAAATTCTTACTTGAATCATTAAACAACCTAACATTTGACGGCTCATCAATTCGCGGATTTAGCGAATTACATGAATCGGACTTGCGCCTATCTATAGACTGGACAAGCCTTACTTATTTGCCGTCGGATGTGTTCGGCCCCGGTAAAGTTGCGGTTTTTGCCAATATTGCGGACAAGGACGGCAAGCCTTACGAGTCGGACTTCAGAGGTCGCTTGCAGGACTATGCGAATAAAATTAAAAAAACCAAAGGCTTGGAAGGTTTCATGGCTCCGGAGGTAGAGGGTTTTGTCTTGAGTGGTCTGGATGCAGAACAGCACTATAACAGGCATAAAGGCTTCAAGCTGATGACTACAGGCGGATACTTTAATGCACTGCCTCTTGATAGGCTAAGAACCTTCATTGACTCTGTAGCTGACGTCTTAAGGGCTATGGGTTTTCAAAACGAGAAAGACCACCCGGAAGTAGCGCCTTCTCAATTTGAAAGTAATTTTTCCTATACCGATGTGGTTAGAGCGTGCGATCAGATACTTTTATATAAGTTGGTTTGCCGCCAAATCGCTCATAGCCTTGGCATGACCGCTACTTTTCTGCCTAAGCCCATAAAAGGACTCAACGGAAACGGCATGCACACGAACTTTTCTTTAGCTAAGAATGGAAAGAATCTGTTTTACGACAAAGCAGGTCGGGATAATTTATCTGCATATGGGTGGGAAGTCATAGGTAAACTTTTGCATCGTGCCCCGGAGATATCTTTGATACTGAATTCTAGTGTCAATTCATATCGCCGGCTGGACCCTAACTATGAAGCACCTAACCAAATCAAAGCTACGGCTAATGACAGAGGTTCAATGATACGCGTGCCGTTAGGCAATGAACGTTCTGCCCGCATTGAGGTGAGGTCGGTTTCGCCTGACGCCAGCCCTTATCTATTGTTATATGCGATTATGAAGATAGCCGTTGAAGATAAGGTTCCCAAAGTCTCAAACAAGCGCCAAAGGCTAAAGTTCTTGCCAGGGAATATAAACGACGCCTTGCGCCAGTTCAGGGCAAGCGCTTACACTACTCAGCTGATGGGGAGGTCAACTAAGAATAAGTATTTGGAATACAAAGTAGCTACGGCTCATCGTAATCCTAAGGAGCTGGGTGAAATCATCAAAGAGGCAGAGATTCTATATCACCACGAAGTAACGAACCAGCACCTTTGGAGTATTTTCTAAATTACTAACTCTGGCCTTTTTATAATTTCTAAGGGTACGTAATGAACTGTATCGCAAAAATCAGGGAGAGTCCTACCTGATATTTTGTGCCATCTTTCGTAAATTTCAGTTCCTATCTCGGTTGCCTCGCTGGCTGTCATAGGAGGCTCGGATCTTTGAGCGCCAATGATGCTGACATCCGAACCTGTAGCATCTTTTATGTCTACTTCGCCTTCAAAACCTTCATAGGACACAGGCGTAGCGCCGTGCTTTCTCATAACATTACCTATAACTCCGTCAAGCGCACCTCTTTTGGCTGCTATAAGTGCTCCTGATCCGTCGGGTGCGCCCGGACGATCGCTGTCCAGTACTATAGAAGGAAAATTCGGAGCGCTCTCAACACTCCCATTGAGTCTGTTTGTCATAAATTATGTATCCCTATGAAATAATTGATAACATTAACATAAAGCAAACCGTCAGTCAATTATACGCGATATAGGTAACAGGATTCGCCCACGTTCCGCAGGCCCGAAACTTCGCGATTGAAAACATAGTTTTCATCGGAAGGTTTCCTTGCAGATTGCCACAGGCAATCTTCACCTCCGAAGGCGCCTTCGCAGCTTCAAAACA
>DASUOI010000002.1:0-15531 GCA_036276695.1 Saccharimonadales bacterium (SeqCode)
CTTTTTTTGCAAGTAGCTTGGGCCACTTACAGGTTTAAATTTACCAACCCTAAAAAAGACATGCAAGACTATATTTTTGTGCACAAAATAATGGTCTTTGAGTAATTTTCTTAGCTAGCAAAGTTTACTGATGTAAATCTAAGTTATCCATGATTCCATCTGTAAAATTAATTTTTTTTAGCTGTGGATAACTTCTGTTGTAAGATATGTTGTTCAAAAAAGTTATTCAATGACTTTTAATGCCAGCTGAGGGTTACTTCCTTTATGGCTTTTACTATTTCTTCATGGCTGGGCAACGTATTCTCTTTATAATAATGATCGACTTCCATGAAATCTTCAACTACGCTTAGGCATTGGATTTCATCAGACAACAAGTGCATTCTATCCACGGCAGGAACACTTGCGACCGGTACTGCAGTTATAACTTTCTTAACTTTTATAGGTTTGATGAAATCGGCTGCGACATCCAGAGATAGCCCGTTTCTAAGTCCGTCACTGACAAAGATAACTATATGGTTCTTTAAAAGCATGCTGGGAATCTTTGCTTCCGTTTCGCCTACTCTATTCAGCTTCTGGAAAGCTAGCATTCTTTGCTGTTCAATCACAGTGTGGTAATCCGCATTTATAGCTTCGAGCTCGCCTGTAGAATACTCATTATTGTAAGTAAAGCTGCCTGAAGTACTTACAGTAGCTAGGGGCTTGTGCTCCTCCCCGGGTAATTTTACGTCTTCGGTCACTAAGAGGAATAACGAAGAGTGAAGTTTTTTTGCTATCTCCACACCGATTACGATACTGCTTTCGTTCAGTGCGACCACGGCGCAATTTTCTGATTTGTATTTTTTTAAGTTATCAGCCAGTAATTCTCCCGCGGCGTGTCTGTTTTCAAAATATCGCATAAATACAAGTTTAGTAGATTCAAGCTAAAACTACTAGCTTATAGAATCGTTCAACGTTGCCTTTCTCACCCATAGATGCCCAGCGGGCATTTATGTAGTCACGAGCGGAGCGGCTTTAGAAGATAGAATCGTTCAACGTTGCCTTTCTCACCGGCAATGCCTGAGTCAGCTTTATTAAGAATCTTATATTCATTTTTTACCCATGCTTCAAAATCTTTAAAGATTTTTCGCCGAATCGTTTGGTTTTTAATTACACCTTTGTGTTTCAGGCTATCATTCGCCTCAAACTGAGGCTTTACCATTGCGACAATTACGCAGTTAGAGTCTATTAAGTTCAGCAAATGCTTTAAAATTGGCCTAACTGAGGTGAAAGAGACGTCTATTAACACAATATTAATTTCTGTACTCAGCATTTTTACTTCCTTGATGTCGGTTTGTTCGTGGAGCTCAATTTTCGTATTCGTTCTTAAAGCTTCTGCAAGCTGCTGGGTGCCTATGTCAACTGCTATTATTTTGGCTGCCTCGTGTTGCAAAGCATAGTCGCTAAAGCCTCCAGTACTGCTGCCTACATCCAGCACTGTCTTGTTTTGAAAATCAAGCTCTAGCTTGGTTGCGACCGACTCAAGCTTGAAACCTCCCCTAGAAACATACCTTTTAGTTGTTGTGAGAGACACAACGGCATTTTTTGAAGTTTTTGAGCCAGGTTTTTTTACAACTCGTTTGTCTACTTTGACTTTTCCTAACTTTATGTAGTTTTCAGCCTGGCTTCTATTGCTGGTTATGCCTCTGTCAACCAGAACTTTATCCAGTCTCTCCTTCATAACGCTTAATCTTTTTTTCTTTCGCGGTATTTTCCTGTTGTCGTATCAACATTGACTATATCTCCGGTTTTTATAAATGCCGGAACTTTGATCTTAGTACCATTTTCTAATTCCGCTTCCTTGACTATAGAGGAGCTAGTGTCTCCCTTGACAGCGTTCTCTGCATACTTAACCTTTATTAGTACGTTCTTAGGCAACTCTACGTTTATGACATTGCCATCAAAAATCTGTGAAATTACTTTCTGACCCTCCACCAAATAGTCGGACTGTGCTCCGATGATTTTAGTGTTTACGCTGAATGTTTCGTATGTGTCGCTATCCATAAAGTAGAGTTGGTCGGTGTCTGAATACAAATACTGAGCTTCGGAATTTGTAACATCTGCGGATTGAATAGTGTCGGCGCCCTTGAAGGTCTTAGACAATACTTTACCGTCAAGCAAGCTCTTGATCTTAACATTAACTATAGACCCCCCGCGGCCCATAACTTTTTGCGAATAGTCCACAACCTTGTACGGAACTTTATCCAGCTGGAAGATTGTACCTTTCTTTAGGTCAGTGATAGACAAATTTGACACGGTATTTATCCCTCCCTCTTAGGCTGTGACCGTAAAGGGCAGTAAGGCTATATGTCTTGCGCGTTTAATAGCTACAGACAAGTGTCTCTGCTGACTTTCTGTAAGCCCTGTCTTTTTACGGTTTTCTATCTGTCCGTACTGATTAACATATTTTTGCAATGTCTTATAGTCCTTGTAGTCAAAATATGCTATGTCTGTCTTGTGTTTAAATATCTTCGCCATTTGGTTAATCTCCTTTTATTTAATATAGCGGTTAGCTGAGAACATTCAATATATCTATACGCTAAGCCCTATGCGTTTACTCTTTAGAATGGGATGTCATCGAGGTTAATTGGCTCGTCATCAACATCCTCGATATTTACGTTCTTATCCTCTTTCTTTGGCTTTGACGCGCTCTTATTGCTGGTACTGCCAGCTTCGCCTTCCGATTGAGCTGAAGGTTGAGAGTAATTCTCAGAACCAGAATTATCACCACCTCTACCACCCAAGAAGGTTACATCTGACGCTATGACTTCTAATTTATTTCGTTTCTGTCCGTCTTGTTCCCAGCTTCGGCTTTGTAGCCTTCCGCTGACTAAAACTGGACGGCCCTTAGTTACATATTGCGCAACACGCTCTCCAAGACCCGCCCAAGCAACTATGTCTACGTAGTCTGTCGCCTCCTGCCACTCTCCGCTTGAATTTTTATAGCTCCTGTTTAGCGCTAAACTGAAAGAACAGACGCTTTGGCCGCTAGGAATCTGTCTAAGCTCAGGATCCCTGGTTAAATTACCCATTAACGTTACTTGGTTGAATGATCTGGCCATACTTACTCTCCGTCCTTTTCATTATCGCCCGTGTCGCCTCGCTCGGCAACCCTTTGGGCCTTTATCTTCTTGGCAGCTTCTGCCTTAGCGATAGCTTTTAAGTCCGGACGAGTTATGAGAAATCGTATTACTTCATCCGTGATATTCAAAGTTTTTTCTACGTTAACAACGCTCTCTCCCGGCAACTCAACTGTATAGAATACGTATACGGCATTCTCGTGATTGTCTATTTTATATGCTAGTTTTCGTTTTCCCCAATTATCCGTTTTAGTAATTTTGCCTTTATTCTCGGTGATGATTTTTTCTATTTTAGATTCGGCCTTGCTAAGGTCGATTTCAAGTTGCGGGTCGTATAGTACCGCCACTTCATACATATTCATAAAGTTTTTCTCCTTTGGTTATAGTCTGCGCGTCCCTTGTCTACTGACAAACCGCAAACTGAGTTAATAGTCGGTAAATAGTAACAAATCTACCCCTGTTAGTCAAATCACGGGTTATTTAGATATCGGGTTTTCCGGTTCTTCGTCTGGAATTTCATCATAGACATCTTCTGCTGATGCTTGATTTGCAGATCCGAACACTTCGTCTACGCTGTTAACCAAGACGTCCCTAGGCCTTGAACCGTCCGCTTGGCCGACAATGCCTTGCTCTTCCATAGTTTCAATCAACCGAGCCGCTCGGGCATAGCCAACCCTTAGACGTCTTTGTAGCAAGCTTGTGCTAGCCTTTCGGCCTTCCACTACAACCTGGACAGCATCCCTCCATAAATCATCATCAGCCTCGGAACTCCCTCCGAAATCGCTAACTACTCCGCCTTTCCCGATCTGTACAGGCTGGCTGATTACCTCATCATCGTATTCTGGCGGTCTTTGTTCTCGCAGAAAATCATTTACCTTTTTAGTTTCTTGATCAGAAATAAAAGCCGCTTGTACTCTTATAGGTTTAGGCATATTTGATGTCTGCAGTAACATATCGCCCTTGCCTAGCAATTTTTCCGCGCCTACCCCGTCAATAATTGTTTTGGAATCTACCTGGGATGTAGTGGTAAAAGCGATACGGGCCGGGACGTTAGCTTTTATCAAGCCGGTTATTACATCTACGCTGGGACGCTGGGTAGCCAAAATTAAATGGATGCCTGCGGCTCGCGCCTTTTGAGCAACTCTCACTACTAATGCCTCTACATCCCTAGCGGCCATCATCATAAGATCCGACAGCTCGTCAATTACGATAACCACATAGGGCATAGGTTCTTCTTTTTTTAGGTTATTGTATTCGCTTATATTCCTCTTGCCCACCTCTGCCATGGTCCTAAGGCGCCTTTCCATCTCTGCTACTGCCCATTTTAGAGCGCTTATGCATTTCTCAGGCTCATGAATTACCGGGGCAAGCAAATGAGGGATATCATTGAATGGCGTAAGCTCAACCTGTTTAGGATCTACCAGAATGAGCTTCAAGTCTGAAGGACTGTACTTATAAAGCATGCTGGTAAGCACATTGTTTATCATTACGGATTTACCGGAACCTGTTTGTCCGGCTATAAGAAGATGGGGCATTTTGGCTAAATCACCTATTACCGGCGCCCCTGATATATCTTTGCCGATAACAAAGTTGAGGTGCCCCCCTTTTTTTGTCCATGTATCTGCGCCTAAAATTCCGCTTATCCTCACTGTCGCCGACTTTAAGTTCGGCACTTCCACGCCAACCAGCCTTTTGCCCGGGATAGGGGCTTCGATGCGAATTGAGTGCGCAGCCAATGCATAAGCGAGATTATTATCCAGTGCGGTGATTTTGGTAAGTTTTATGCCCGTTTGCGGCTTTAACGTATATTGGGTCACACGCGGCCCGACATTCGCCCCTTCCATTTCCACATTAATGTTAAAGTCGTTCAGTGTTTCGCGGATCGTTTCCGCATTTGACTGCACGTCGCCTGCATCGGCTTTGTCTTCCTTTTGGTTTAATAAATCAAGAGCCGGAAACTTCCAATTGATGTCGCTGGCTGTGGTTAAAGCTTCATGATCTTCTGAGTCTGATAACTTCTTAGCCGTATTCTTGAGCGTCGACAGACGGGATTGTTTAGAATCCTCCTTGTCTTCATTGTGTTCGGTTGGCACACCTTCGTTTAGCTTGATTTTCGGCGATTTTTCTTTTAGCTCAGACAGGTCGGTATCTTCTTCCTTTTTACCAAGCGGGCTGAATAGGACTAGAATTTTCTTCAAAGATATATCAAAGGCTAGGAAGAACATTAGCAAAGCTACAACCAGCAAAGTAATGCTGGCCGGTACCTTGTCCAAAGCCAGAAGCATCGCGTTGCCGATTATTTCTCCTGCGAAACCGCCGTTTCCATTTTCAAAGTTACCTGCCGGCAAAATTTTGTCGGCGAAGATAGTGTGGGAAGCCACGGACATACTTAGCAAAAACCCTATCATGCTGCTGAATTTAACTAATGGAATCCTGCGATCTTCGGCGTTAAATTTATGCACGGCGAAAAACACCAGCGAAAACGGAACTATATAAGCCGCCCAACCGAACAAGCTATAGACTTGTTCAAAAGCGCCGACTGGAAGAGGACCTCCTGTGCCAAAGCCGCCCAACAAGAGTAAGAATGCTGCTACAAGCAGTAATATAGCAAACGCTAGCTGCCAAAAGCCGTTATCGGCAACTTCCAGTTTGTTATTTTTCTTCTTGGTGTTTGAGGCCTTTTTTGCGCGTCTTTTTCTTTTTGCCATAGTTGAAATCTTACTTTAGCTATTCTACCACTATAAAAGGGTTATAGATATCTATGTATTGTAGCATAAATTACTACATATGTCAATCTGTGCGGGCGTCTTGGTTGAGGAGGCGAGACCTCATTTCTGCAAACCTTTTCTGTAAATCTTCAGCTTCTTTTTGTTTGTCTTGTTTAGGAGGCAGCTGGGAAGACTTCTGGTTTTGCTTAGGACCGCCGCCGATGACATTCACTACAGGTATAACTATAGGACTTCGGCCGGTTTTATCATACAAGAAATGGGTGATGTGTTCCTTTAGTTCAATCTTGAAGCGATCAAGGTCAACGCGTCTATATCTCTGCGATACTGCCCGCTTAAGTTCTTGCCGGAATTCATTCATCAGCTCTTCCTGGTCTTTCATATAGATAAATCCTCTGCTGATTATATCCGGGCTGGTCAAAAGCTGTCCGGATTTTTTATCTACTGTCAAAACAACAGCTACCAGGCCTTCGTTGCTTAACATTAACCGGTCTTTGATAACTACGCTGCTTACAATAGCGCCGGTTTGATCGACAAGGACGGTCCCATGCGGAACTTCCTCGCCCGCTTCCATAGTATCTTTGCCGAATCTTATAACTTTGCCGTTGCCAACATTCAGACAGTTTTTACGAGGGATGCCTTGTTCGATAGCAAGTTCGATATGGTACCGTTTTCCGGTGTAGTCGCCATAAATCGGAACAAAGAACTTCGGTTTAATCATGTTTATCATGTCTGCGTATTCATCCATGCTGGCATGCCCCGAAACGTGCAGCGGGCCGCAACTATCAACTTCTCGGCTTTCATGCCTGAATACATGGACGCCGTCTTTGAATAGATTATCAACCATTACCCGTACTAAAGCATCGTTGCCCGTATATGGAATAGGGGTGCTGGACAAAATTACGCTGTCCTGGCTCTTAAGTTTTATATGCTTGTGTTCGCCTGTAGCCATACGTTGCAGAGCTGAATTCGGCTCGCCCTGGCCGCCGGTACAAACAACGACAACTTGGTCGTCCTTAAGACTGGGGACGCTGGCAATTGGAACAAAAGTCCCTTTTGGAATCTTCATAAAGCCGTTCCTTACGGCCATTTCAAGCGTGCTTATCATGCTTCGCCCATCCAAAGCAATTTTACGGTTATGCTTGACTGCCGAATTTACTATCATCTGTACGCGGTTAACGTTAGTCGAGAATATAGCTACGAATATCCTGCCGGGAGCTTGATCCATTATGTCGTCATAACTTTTTTCTATTGTGCTTTCAGACGGGGTGCGCCCGGGCCTATCAGAAGTAGTGCTTTCGCTTAGAAGCGCTAGGACGCCTTCTTGTCCCAGCTGCTTAAGCCTTTCAACGTCAGTTCTTTCATGGTCTAGGGGGTTAGGGTCCAGTCGGAAGTCGCCTGTATTTACTAATCTGCCGACAGGCGTATCTAGAACTATGCAAGTACTCCCTGGTATGGAGTGGGTGATTCTAACTAACTCAACGAAAAACTCGCCGACTTTTAGCCGTTCGTGATTATCTTCGTTCATGATTACGGTATTTAGCTCAAAGCCTTCTGGCATCGGCAAGCCGAAATTTTCGAATATTTCCTCAACCCTACCGATAGTAAATCGACTGCCATACACTGGTGCGGGATATTTCGGTAGGATGTGGGGCAATCCACCTATATGATCCAAATGTCCATGAGTTATGATATAAGCTTTCAGTTTATGCTTGATACTCTCAAGATATGCCGTGTCAGCTATACCGTAGTTAATGCCAGGCAAATCCACGCCCAAATCGCTTCCGCAGTCCATGATGACCGCATCATTTTTATACTCCACCAACAGCGTATTTTTAGAACCGCCACCATCCATACCACCCAAGCCAACAAATTTTAGCTTCGGGCTATCGTCTATGAAGTTTGCTCTCGGCTTATTATTTTCCGGCTTATTCTTCTGTTTTTGATTATTGAAAGACGGGTTGTTATCGGCCGTCAGATACTGGCTGGCGATTCTGTGAGCATCATCGCTGGCGCGTCTTTGGGCCCGTATTGCCGCTCCGCGGCTGCTCGACCTTCCGTTATTGTTAGGTTTTTTGTTATTATTTCCCGAAGAATTCTTCTTCGGCTTATTGTTTCTTTCATTTTTATTCATTTAAATTTTCCTTATTTACTGATTATTATTAACTAATTCAACTACCTTGGGTATTAGATGGAAGTCTTCTATCAAGGTTTTCCTCATGCTGCCGTTGTATAGCGCTGCCGCTGGATGGTACAAGGGCAGGATTACCAGCGCCAGCTCGTCAGCGCCTAGCACTCCATCCTCACGCTGTCCCCCTGATCGTCTCAGTTGAAAACGGATGCGTTTGGGCTGGCCGTGGATGACGCTTATTTTCATATTGGGTAGAAAATACTCCATACTGTGGCGCCCTAGGGTCACTATGACTTTCGGCTGGATGATCATAATCTGCCTGAGGAGGTAGGGCCAAAAAGCCTTTTTTTCTTCCGGCAGGGGGTCGCGGTTATTTGGCGGGCGGTACTTAACTATATTGGTTATGTAGATCTGGGTTCTGCTTAGTCCGATTTGCGACAGCATCTCATCCAAAAATTTTCCGGCGGCGCCGACAAAAGGCTCACCTTTAAGATCTTCGTTTTTACCCGGGGCTTCGCCGATAAACATTATATCGGCGTTATCGTTGCCCACGCCCATGACAAGGTTCGTGGCCTCTTTGGCCAAATCCGGACAGATATTTTTCTCCGTTATCTCTGCCCTGATCTGGTCAAGGAGTTTTGAATTAGCGTTTTTTCGCTGATTTTTTCCCATTTAATTTTGTCCCGCCTGAGACGAATGCGCGCGTTAGGTTATTAACCGCGCCAATAGCTAGAATGATTGCCGCTATGTATTGCCATATGCTCCCGCTATCAATTGCCAAGGATATGAATAAGTAGGCTACCAAAAGTTCAACGACCCCGAAAGTAACCCGTCCTTTTTTTGTCTTATGGAATCTATCTATTCGATCAACACTTTTGTCGGTATTACTTTTTGTCATCTTTCTTTATCGCTTTCATACTTAACTGCAGCCTGCCTCTATCATCAATGCCTAGTAATTTTACAGCTATCTTATCGCCCTCTTTTACTACCTCATTAGGGGTATTTAATCTTTTTTCTGACATTTCGCTTATATGGACAAGCCCTTCTTTGCCCGGAAGTATCTCCACAAAAGCACCAAAATCCAATACGCTGACAACTCGGCAGTTTTCGTAAATTCTCCCGACTTCAGGCTCCGCGGTTAGTGTTTGAATAAACTGTTTGGCGCCGTCAATACTCTTCTTATCCGGGCTGGCAATCATAACTGTTCCGTCGTCTTTTATGTCGATTTCCGCGCCGGTTTCGGCAATAATCTTGTTAATCATTTCGCCGCCTTTTCCTATAACTTCCCGGATTTTTTCGGGGTTGATCTTAATTGATTCTACCCTCGGGGCAAACTCACTTAATTCGTTGTTGGGACGAGAAATGGTATCTAGCATGTGTTTTAGGATTTCAGCCCGGCCCTTTTTAGCCCGGGTCAAAGCCTGTTTTAAGATGTCTATGCTAAGCCCATGAACTTTCATGTCCATCTGAAGCGCGGTTATTCCTTTTATCGTACCCGCCACCTTGAAATCCATGTCCCCGGCGAAATCTTCAGCATCAGCTATGTCGGACATAATGAACGGCTTTCCGTCTTTACTAAGCATAAGGCCCATAGCAATTCCGCTAACCGGAGCTTTGAGCGGTACGCCGGCGTCCATAAGCGCCAGACAGCTGGAACAAGTGGCCGCCATTGATGTTGAGCCATTCTGGCTCATGATCTCTGTCACAGATCGTATAGTATAGGGAAATTCGTCCTCAGCAGGTATGACTGGTAAGAGGGCTCTTTCAGCTAGATAGCCGTGGCCTATTTCGCGTCTGCCCGGCCCCATAAGGCGTTTTACTTCGCCAACCGTCCACCCTGGTGCATTGTAATGATGAAGATAACGGCGTTCCCCCTCATTCTCCATGGTATCTACAATCTGGGCATAACTTAAAGGCGCTAAGGTTACTACGTTCATAGCCTGTGTAACGCCTCTGGTAAATATGCTTGAGCCGTGTGCTCTGGGCAGTAAGTCAACTTCACTGGAAAGGGGGCGTATTTCATCCATAGCACGTCCATCGGGACGTATATTGAATTCGGTTATTTCTTTTCGGATATCTTTGTGTATTGCCGAGGTAAAAGCATCGTGGTAAACATTCTTCAGCTCAGCAAAGGTCTCTTCCCCTAATTCCTCTTTGAATCTTTCTTCCATTTGGGCCTGCAAGTCTCTGACCATCTGGTTTCTTTCAGGGTAGGGAGCCCTCAGATTCTCGCCGAGCTTGCCTTCAAGCCAGCTATCTACCTCTTTTTGAACGGTCTCATCCGGCAGAGAAAGCGTATATTCCTGTTTATCTACCCCGATTTTCTTTATAAGTTCCTTCTGTAATTTTATGGCCGGCTGCAAATGCTTATGGGCAAATTCAAGTGCGTTGATTACTTCGTCTTCGGTAGCTTCGTTTGCCCCTGCTTCTACCATCATAATGCCGTCTTCAGTCCCGGCGACTACTAGATCAAGCGTGCCTGTTTTTAGCTCTTCTGAACTTGCAAAAGCCTTATACTTTCCGTCTACCATCCCGACTCTCAAGCCAGCTACCGGTCCTTCAAAGGGAGCGCCAGAGAGAACAAAAGCGCTGCTCAGGGCTATCATCGCTATCATATCAGGCCGGAAATTAGGGTCCATAGAAAGTACGGTCGCAACACCCTGCACCTGGTGCTTATAGCCTTTCGGCCATAACGGCCGTATCGGACGGTCAATAATACGGCCAATTAGAACCGCGTCATCACTGGGGCGTCCTTCCCTCTTAATGAATCGGCTGCCGCTTATCTTGCCTGCAGCATACATCTTTTCTTCGTAATCAATGCTTAAGGGGAAGTAATCAAAGCCTTCCGCAGGCTTATCGTCTACCATTGCGGTGCCAAGCACTACTGTGTCGCCATATCTAGCTATTACCGACGCACTAGCCCTGAAGCCGACTCGTCCGACTTCCAAAGTGAGTTCTTTTCCGCAGAAATCCGTACTTACTTTAGTAATTTTCTTGCCATAAGGATTTATGGTGCTCATAAATTTAGAGTCTTACCTTTCTTTTTATCACTACGGTTCAGGTATCAGTTAGATGATATCTGCTTCCGCAGCGACAAATTTTAATTTATCTTCTAATTCCTAGTTTTTTAATCAGCATTAAATATTTCTTAGAGTCTTTATCGGCTATATATTTCAAAAGCCGCTTTCTCTTGCCCACCATTTGAAGAAGCCCCCGCCGGGCAGCAAAGTCTTTTTTATTGACTTTCAAATGCTCGGTTATCTCAGTGATTCGCTCAGTCAAAATACCTACCTGGACCTCTGGAGAGCCAGTGTCTTTTTTATTCTTTGCCAAATCAGCAACTATCTTTTGCTTCTTCTCAGTAGTAATCATCAGTTGGCACAATATTAGCACGCTTAACAGATATGCGCAAGGGGTCTATTCTGGTTGCTCAAATCCTTCAACTTGCGCTTGCTCTTCGGCCAAACGCCTTTCATACATTTCATGATGATGTAGAGATTGCAATGTAGAGCTTTGATTCCCGGCTCTGATAGCTTCAATCACACCGCGTATGCCGTTTTGGGTTAGATAAGCAGTCGGAGCAGCACCGATAGCACCGATTATAGGAGAAACTTCGACGCCCAATATTATAGAGCCTACACCCGCTCCAATACCTAGCCCTATATTACGACTAGCACTTTCAGTCCTTTCGTCAGCTACGTTAGATGTAACTCTTATCATCTCGCGATAATCTGCAAAAGATTCGGAGTCTTCCGGCCTGAATCCACCTCTGTTACTCATTTTAAAATTATAACAAATTTATTGTATTTTGTCAAGGTTGATTGTATTAGGATCTTTGGAGTCTTCTAAGTTAAATTTTCCTACCTTTGTCCTGTTTAAACTGGCAAGATACGCCCCTGTTTGTAGTTTTTTACCTATATCTTCCGCTAGAGAGCGTATATATGTGCCACTGGAAACATTAACCATAAATGATATATATGGGTATTTATAAGAAATTTCGTTTATATCATAAATAGTAACGGTTCTAGGTTCAATTTTAACTTCTTTGCCCTCTCTCGCCAGCTTATAGGCCCTTTTTCCGTTAACTTTTACTGCCGAATAAGCCGGCGGCATCTGCTGAATGTCACCTATGAAGCTGTTCAATACGGATTTGACCTGTCCTGCCATAGGTTTATTGTCGTTGATAGCTTGTTTATCACCTTCAGAGTCTCCTGTGGAGCTGTTATACCCGAGCTTTATCTTAGCTTCATATGTTTTATCCAGTTTGCTAAACTGCTGTGCTTTCTTACAATAACTACCTATCAATAACACCAGCAACCCGGTAGCCAAGGGGTCCAATGTACCTGTATGGCCGACTTTTATTTTATGTCCGGCTTGTTTTTTAAGTGTATTACGCACTTTTGCTACAGCATCATGCGACGTCCAGCCTTTAGGCTTATTCACCAATAATAAACCGTCATACATATCAGTTCCCATACTTAGAGCTTAGCAAATAATAGCGCTCTCTATTTTGCCGTATTGGTAGAACTGAACTGCTAGTTCAATTCACGGGCAAGCATGATAAGACGATAAAACTTAAGAAGAAGGGGTTATGGGGGGCGGCGCTGGGGGCGGAGGGTTGGAAGAGCCTGATGACGTATCATTGTTATGACTTATATCGTCTCCAAGCTGTGTCGTACCCATATCCCGTCTGGATTCAGGCCTGCCATCGTCTTCAGCAGCAGCTTCTGCTGCTTTTCTCGCCTCTTCTACCGATGGTATTTCCGGTGATTTATCAGCCTCAGTAGAAGACCCATGTTGTTCTTCTTGGCCTAAATGGGGGCTTGATACCGACTCTTCTATTTCTCTAAGTGTTTGATCAACTTTCTGTTGAAGAGAACTGGCCGTAGCGGCAGCTTCTTTTCTAATCTCTTCATTAGTTTTGTCCGCACCCAGTAAAGTAGAGTCTGGAACGCTTGAAAGGGGGTCGGTAGATCCTGTGTACTGTTTTTCCTCCGGTACCGTATTAGCGGTCAGCTGTCCGGTAAAATGAGGCGGATCTTTAACCAAACGTCCTGTTATCTTTTCTTCAGGAGGAGGCGGGCTTTCTTGATCCGGCTCCGGAGGCCTGTCGTCCTCAGATGCAGAGTCAGGCTTATGCGGATCCTCTGATAAGTTCAGATTTTCAAGATACTCGTCGGACGGCTTGCTTGTAGGTGCTTCTTCTTGTTCTTGCTCCTCGCCTTCTGTCTCTTGACTGTCGGGAGTTTCAGGAGCCATTTCTTCTTGTTCAACTTCGGTATGATCAATGTCAAGAACACCACTGTTATCATTGCTCGCGCCTTCATCTAATGCTGCCTCGCCGCCGGGTACTGGCGGCAGATCTTGGGATTTCAACGCAGAATCAAGCTCATTGCTGACCAGTTGGGTGCTAGCGCCAGCTGACATCAAAGCCCCCGCTATAGACATAGTATGCGGAGTTGCTTTTTCGTTACTGTATCTGTCTGTTTCAGCAACTATCCCGGTTAAAAGAGCAGTCGAGTTTTGCTTATCAAGAATATCGCCGGACAAGCTTTGTACTATATCCGTAACCATTTCACAAAGACTGCTGGCTTCTTGGTCCGACCAGTTGATAGAGCCTATCCGGCTGGTGTTTTGGGTGTTTATTGATATGACGTTCGCATCATGAAGGATCCGTCCATGAGACAAAATCGCCTCGTCCAGTTGTTTTTTCTCCTCAACACCTAAGGCAACCACTACGTCAACATTGAAATCGCCCTGGGAAAAGCCTAGGTCTTGTTCACTTATACTCGTTTTATACGGCGTTATGAATATCTTTACTACGTCATCTTCAACTTTATACCGCAGTTTGTCCGCTTTTGATTTATCCAGCGCTATAATAAAGTCTCTTAAGCTGTCGGTGTTTTTTTCTAAAGTTTCTTCCGGTTTTAAAAATTCCAGCGTAGAAGGTACTTCGCCGCTAAAGACTGCCGTGGCGTGTTTCCCGAGCTTATTTAAAACTAAGGTAAGACCTATACAAGAGGCCAGTTGGTCTACCGTAGGGTTATTATTAATAGTTACAAGCAGGTTATTAGCGTCCCTTATGGGAGAAACGACTGCTTGCAGATCAGCTTGTGGTTTTTTGTCCGGTTGTTTGGTTGCCATTTTGTATTTTTATTTTAACTTACGTGTGGGTTGGATTATACCACTGTTGCGGCTAAATGTCTAGATAAAAATAGTCTTTTTTGCTATAGTATCAACCTAAAGTAAAAAGTTAAGTTAATTTTTAAGAGGAATATTCTTCAAATGCCAATAATTAAATCTGCCCGCAAACGAGCAAGAACAGCTAAAAGAGCCACGGTTCGCAACCTTAAGACAAGACGTAGTTTTAAGTCAGCGATAAAAACAGTCCAGTCTAAGCTAAAATCTGGCAGTAAAAGCATATCTAAAGAGCTATCTGAAGCTCAAAGTTCATTGGACCAGGCAGTTAAAAAGGGTGTCCTCCACAAGAATAAAGCCGCTCGTAAGAAAGCTCAATTAGCTGCTGCTGCAAAAAAAGCCGGAGTGAAAGTATCCGCAGCTTCAAAAAGCCAGGCAAAAGCCAAACCCGCTAAGAAGAAGCCGGCAGCCAAAAAGAAAAGTCCGGCTAAAAAACCTAAAGCTAAGAAATAGTTACAAGTAAATTTTTAAGCAGTTCATCCGGGTTAGTTGACCTGGTTTTCATCTGCCTGTCGACATCCACCAGCCTATCCAGCAAATTATTTACGCCAGATCGTCCGATTTTTTTGTAAATCCTGCTTGCTTTACTGATAGAGAAAGGTTTTATACCCGTAGCAGAAGACAGCTCACTAGGAGATAAATTTCCGCCAGCCGCGACAGCAGCTATTATATTTGCCTGCCATATTACCATGCCAAAAATGCTCTGGGGCTGGGAGCCTTGGGCTTTTTGATCTTCATATATACTCAATGTTGCTTCGGTATCCCCGGAAAACGCCGTGTCTATCAAATTAAAAATTGAGCTTTGGGGGCTTTGCATGGTCAGTGCTTCAATACTGCTTTTCGTTATGTTTTTGTCGTAGTTAATGAGTTTATTAAACTCGTTCTCGAGTTGTTGTTGGTTCAAGCCTATGCGACTAACCAGGTATCTTGCGTCCTGGGCAGAAAGAGCTGCACCTTTATTTTTCGCCTCACCTAAAAGCCAATTTACTGATTGTTCCTCATCTGGTTCATCGCAAGATGTAAAATCAGAGTTTTTTTTCAAAAATTTATAATAAACGCTTCTTTTGTCTATATCTTTTTCTACGATAATAAGGTCGCTAGCAAATTCTTCCATAGAGAATATTTGCTCTATCTGCTCGCTTAATTTCTTATTGAGCGAAATATTCTTCGCAATAACCAACTTTTTCGTAGAAAATAACGGTAGTGATTGGAGCGCATTAAGCAAAGTTTCCATTTCTATTTCTTCACAGTCAACTTCCTCTACGGACATATCTCCATTATTGGAAATAAAATCATTTTTTATCCCGTCTACGTAATTTTTTATAAGATAAAAATTACTGCCCGCAAACACACTAATCAT
>DASUOI010000003.1:0-10971 GCA_036276695.1 Saccharimonadales bacterium (SeqCode)
AATCAGCCAGGCTGACAGGGATGAATTGGTCAAGGAGCTTGGCGACGTACTCTGGTACATTGGGCTTTTGGCGAAGTATCTAGGCGTATCCCTGGAAGAGGTAGCCTCGCAAAACTTAGACAAGCTTTCCAGCCGAAAATCTAGAAAAGTTATCAAAGGCAAGGGCGATAACAGATAAAATTTCTTATCGGCTAAAAGTTGTGCGGAGCCATTCGTCCAGACTGCCTCCTCCGCCTCCGGAGATGCAGACCACGCTGTCGCCTGCGTCCAGGTGTTTTTGAATAGCATTTTTAAGCTTGTCATCCAGCTCCATAGCTTCCCTATCCGCCGGCTCTTCAATTGCATCGATAAACTCTTGCGGAGTTATAACTTTTTGCTTTGGATCTTCCCGGGCCAGATAACTTGGGACCCAATATAGTTCCTTGACTCCTTTAAACAGGTTTTTGTACTCATCCTTTATGTAATGCTGACGTCTATCAGTTAACGGCTCGTAAACAATCACGACTTTATCGGAAACTTCCTCAGCCATCTGCAGACAACCCTTTATTTTAGGAATCGTATGCGCGTAGTCGCTGTAAAGGTTTTCAGTAATCTTTTCAAAACGTCGGGAAAGGCCGGGAAACTCATTCATAATTTCTATAAGTTTGTCCGAGGGTTCACCGGTTAGCTTTTGCGCGGCTGACACTACTAGGGCGCCATCTTTGCGATTGACCCAGCCAGCTAGGTTTAGGCTGTTCATAAGCTCATTATCCTCGCTCATAACAGCAATATTATCGTTAACCGGCCCTGATTTTTCGAAATCATCCTGCCACATGAAAGCACCGGAAGATTGGCTGATAAATTGCTTGAAGGCGTCTATATAGCTTTCTTTGGTGGGAAAAATTTCATGATGATCATAGTCGATACCGGAAATCAGGCTTAGGAATGGCTTGAACGCTAGGAAGTTACGATCAAACTCGTCGCATTCGTATATAAAATACTCGCTTTTTTCGTCAAAATACCCCATATCGCCGAAGGGTATTTTCGCGCCCACGGAATAACTTATGGGAATACCAAGCTCTTTGAACAACCATATAGCCATGGCAGTTGTCGTGGTCTTGCCGTGTGTTCCGGCGATTGCGATGAGTTTTTTATTAGAATCCTCAATGATTTTATTCAAGAATTCGTCTCGCTTAGACAGCTTGATGGATTTTTCTTTAACAAAAGAAAGTTCAGGATGGCTTGGGTCTTCGATACTCACGGCGGAGGAATAAACAAACCAATCTATCGGCGATTTTTCATGAATTTTAGCTATGTCTTCAGAGGATTGGCCTATGTGTATGTTGCCCAGCCCTTTCTTTTTAAGATATTCAATATACTGAGAATTCTGTTTATCAGACCCGTATACGTTATATCCGGCTTGGTGAGCTATCAATGCCAAGGGGCCTATAGCCGTTCCGCCTATACCGGAAAAGAAAACATTCATACACTTTAGCGTATAGCGTATAGCGTATAGCGTCCAGCATTTTCTGGCATTTAACTAGACGCTAATCGCTAACCGCTGTACGCTATTTCTATGGATAAGCGTAAGCTGCATCATCAATTTAAATTTATCAAAAAAATCCGGCCTATCTATCTTTTTGTTATCGCCGTTTTCTTTCTGGCCTTAGGAATAATAGGCATCCGGGAAAACTACTTGCAGATGGCAGAACTACGGGAGAAGGTATTTTTAGCGGACGAAAAGGGTAAGAATATAGAAGAACCGCTCAGAGAACTCAGGGAGTACGTATATTCGCATATGAATACTGATCTATCCAGCGGCAATGTCCCAATTAAGCCGCCTATACAGCTTAATAATCGATACGAACAGCTTTTAGAGCAAGAGCAAAATAGAGCAGATAAAATTAATAAGGAAGTCAAGGAAAAGGCCGAGAGCCAATGCGCGCGGGAATTCCCAGCAGCAGGGCTTAACTCGGAAAGGGTAAATTGCGTAGCTGAGTATACAAGTGATAATGCCGTCAGGCCGAGGGAAATACCTAGTGAACTTTATAAATTCGATTTTGTCAGTCCGGTCTGGTCGCCTGATTTTGCTGGCCTGAGCCTCTTAGCTTCTTTGTTTTTCTTCGCAATGTTCGCAATACGGTTGTTGGCAGGACTGTGGTATAAATACGAGCTGAACTAGGTTTCTAACGACGCTTCGCTCGCGACTACATAACTATCCGCTGGATAGTTATGGGTATAAACACGAGTTAAGCTAGGCTTTTATCCTGCAATAAAAAGCATAACAGCCCTACATGAGGGCTGTTATGAGAAGTTAATTACTCGATCTTCTGCTAGTTTCCAGCAGAGCCGGTATTGCTTTCTTCAGTTGAGCCGGTACCTGTATCGGTCTCAGTTGAAGATGAAGGAGTATCTGACTCTGTCGAGGCGCCTGAGTCAGTTTCTGTTGAAGATGGAGCTGTACTTTCAGCTGGCGTTTGCTGCTGGTTTTGAGAGCAGTCTTGGCCGTCAGGGTTAGCTTTTATGTATTCAGCTATGGCGGTGGCTACTTGCCCGTCGCCCTTTAGGTTCTCCCAGAAAGTTACTTGATCTCTATTTACTACCATGACATCTTGCGGACCATGGAGCTCACAACCTAGCTTTACTAGAGATACATCATTTTGGGATGCTTGCTGATCCGGCTGAACTTGCTGGTTAACTCTTAAGTAATAGATTCCGGCTAGAGTCAGGAAGTCTTTATTAAGTTCGGTTATATTACCGAAATATACTTGTCCGTTATTTAGGAATATAGCTTGGTGCTTAGTACCATCTATATATTTATCTTCGCGATTTCCTTCGAAGAAGAACAAAGCTAGTAATACGCCGACCATCACTACGGTAATCGAGAGCAGAAGCCCTAGATAAGTAATGTTAAGCAGCGCATGTTTTTTGAACCTGCCCAATTTACTTGATTTTGTGTTTTTTACACCGCCTGGAGCGCTGTCTGAGCCTTCAGGGCCTGCTCCTGGCTGCCCTGGCCTTGAAGTACGATTTGTAAAATCCATTTGTTTTTTACCACCTCTGTTAAATTATCTTACTTACTCTAGTTTAATGCATAAGCACTAATTATTGCAAGAAATATATCATTAATTGAAAATTGTCATCTCTTACGACGCTTCGCTCGAGTCTACAAAACAACCCAGTGGGTTGTTTTGGGGTTGACAAGTGAAAACAAGGCAGAGTATGGTAAGGATACCATTAATCTAACAGAGGGGAACAAAATGGGATACAGCCACACAAATAGCAAGGGCGTAAAGTACCACTTAAACTCAAAGGACGTAGTTCTAAGAGGCGGTAAAAAGCAAACAATTTATTACTTCTCCAAAGACGAGAGAAGCGACACATCAACCGACCTACCAAGCGGTATGAGCGTGAATGAAAACCCAAGAAATGGTTTTCTTACAGTAAAACGCGGTTAATTTTTTTAAACTGCAAGCGCAACCCCCGGTATAGCCGGGGGTTTTGTTATAATTTAACTACTTATGGAAGACTCTATATTCACTAAGATTGTCAAAGGGGAGATACCTTGCCACAAAGTGTATGAGGATGAATCAACATTGGCGTTTTTAGATATACACCCGAAAACTGCTGGCCACACCCTTGTAATACCTAAGAAACAAGTGGAATTCGTGTGGGACCTGGAAGATGGAGATTATAAAGCTGTCATGGCAACTGCAAAGAAGGTTGCCAAAAGAATAAAGAGCATTCTAAAAGCTCCATATGTTGGGGAAATAGTTTTCGGTACTGATGTACAGCATGCGCATGTCCATATATTTCCGTTCGCTACATCAGAAGAATTCAGACGGGTTCCGGATATGTCGGCAGAGCCGGACCATGAAGCGCTGGCTAAAATAGCCAAGGAGCTAGCTTTTTAAACTGAATGAGGAATATTTTAGACGCACTACCTAAGCCATTTTTTTCTTTGGCGCCGCTGGACGATGTCTCGGATACCGTATTCAGGCGGGTGGTTTCAGAATGCGCTAAGCCAGACCTGCTATTTACAGAATTTACCAATGTAGATGCACTCCAGTCAGCAGGGCGCGATACAACGCTTAGAAGGCTTGATTTCAACGAGTCCGAGCAACCGCTAATTGCTCAAATATGGGGTAAGACTCCTGAAAACTTTAAGAAGACAGCCGAAGAATGCACAAAAAAAGGTTTTGCGGGAGTAGACCTGAATATGGGCTGTCCTATAAAGCATGTAGTAAAAAACGGATGCTGTTCGGCGCTGATAAACGACCGCGAAAAGGCTAAGACTATAATTGACTCAACCAAAGCAGGGCTAGGTAGTGACATGTCTTTCAGCGTAAAGACCCGAATCGGTTTTAAGGATATAGATCTATCTTGGATTGAGTTTTTGCTGGAGCAAGGGATGGATATGCTGATAGTACATCTGCGAACTGTGAAGGAAATGTCCAAGGTACCAGCCCATTGGGAGGTAATGCCGGACATCAAGGCTTTAAGAGATAAAATCTCACCAAAGACAAAATTGGTAGGCAACGGTGATGTCATGAGCTATGAGCAGGGGGTCAGCCTTGCTGAGAAAAGCGGGATAGAGGGGATCATGATAGGCAGAGGCGTGTTTCAGGACCCGTTCGTCTTTTCCGCCAGCAGCCCTTGGCCGGAGTATTCTAAGATTAAAAAAATAGAGCTATATAAAAAACACGTCCAGCTGTTTAAGGAAGTATATCCGGATAATTCAAGGCCAGTGGTTATTTTGAATAAATTCTGCAAGATTTATATCAGCGGTTTTGAGGGAGCAAAAGAGGTCCGTGAGGAACTTATGGCCTGCCGGGATGCGGACGAGCTTCTAGATAAGCTAAACGGCTTAACTTGAGCTATTTTTTTTGGTAAATTCCAGCATTTCAGCTTTTTGCTGCCCGGTTATGCGGTTTTCAGCATGCAGAATTTCAAATATTTCGCTGATATTCATGGCGATTTCAGCGCTGTATCCGGCATCTTCCATTACTTTGCGGCCGCCCATTTCTCTATCAATTAACAAATAAAACCCTACGACGTTCAGCTCTGCCTGCTTGAACTGGTCTAAAGCTTCAATTTTGGAATCACCTTTTGCTACCAAATCATCAATAATTGCGACTTTATCCCCGGCTTTCCAATCACCCTCTACTAGCTTGCCTTTGCCGTGTTGTTTTATCTTTGCTCTTGGCTGAATCAGCGGGCGTTCGGTCGCATAGCCGATAGCCGTAGCCAGCGGTATGCCGGCTTCAGGAATGCCGGCCAAAAACACGTTCTCGTCTAAATCTGCAATCAGTTCAGCGTATATATCTACAACCGCGTGAAAGGCTTTAGGATGTGATTGAAGCATACGCAGGTCAATGTAGTAGGGGGAAACCACACCGCTTTTAAGCGTAAATTTGCCGAAGGATAAAATATTGTAATCAAAAAGCGCGAGACTTACGTTTTTCTTTGTTGCTTCAGATACTTTTGCCATATATATACTCCAAAAATGGTGGGGGTGGTTGGAATCGAACCCATAAAACCAATGTCTTGGTTTTATGTAGACACGAACGAAGTGCCGTTGATTCCTGGTGGGGGTGGTTGGAATCGAACCAACTACCAATCGGTTATGAGCCGACTGCTCTAACCGGTGAGCTACACCCCCATAAAATGCCAGTGGCATTTTATGTAGCCGCGAGCGAAGCGTCATCCGTAATAAACGACACTGATTTTCTTGCGCCAGCCACAAAAAGCCAAACTAACAGATAGAGTATAGCAGATTTAGTTATTTTTTACGTTTGGATTTTTTTGGTTTTGCAACCAAGACCCCGAATTTCAGTTGAGTTATTACTAACACCATAATAAGTGCTGCCAGAGCAGCGCCAAATGTAATTATTCGACTAGGCTGTTCCAGGCTGAACAAAAACACTATGGATTTAGACCCGGCGTATAGCGCAGTTATTAGCCCGGCAAAAAGCAAGCCGTCGCTGAAGATTGAATTAAAGCGTCTGGATTTTATAGCAATTAAACCAAGTAAAAATATTCCTACAGAAGCTCCCAAAATAATCTTTGCCGAGGTTCCCTGGTGTTCTGCGTATTTTTTGTCGTATTCCTGATACTGCCGGTCAATATCTTGTTGTTCTGTCTCATCCCACTCTACGTCATAGTTATATGTAGGGTTAGGGTAGGAGGGTTCCGGGTATGCCGCCCACACGGTAAATCCTACGAACATTGCGACTATACCAGCAAGAAACAGCGAGTATATCAGCTCTATTAAATTTTTCATATTTCTCCTTATGTTTACTTTTGCGTTAATTCTACTCTAGAGGCAGACCAATAGCAATAACTTGTATAATAGAGAGAAGCTATGATTTCCAAAACAAAAATCAATAACATCTTGAAACTACTATCAGACGTCAGAGTAATCGGCTTGCTGGCATTTTTTGCGGTTATACTGATGGTTGCCTTCAGCAGCGTAAGAGTGCTTCAAACGAATTTTGAACTTCAGAAGAAAGAGAACGAACTTCAGCAAGTCAACGAGATCAAAAAGCTTGAGAATGAAAACCTTAGGTTAAAAAACGTGTATTTTGAAAGCGACGAGTACCTGGAGCTGACAGCCAGGAGGCAATTTAACAAGGCCTTGCCCGGGGAGGAACTATATGTCATTCCTGAATCGGTAGCTCAAGCCAAGATTAAAGATACCCCGCCGATTGAAACTTCAGGGGATAAATTAGAACAAAAAAAGGAAAGCAAGCCAAAATACCAGCAAAATATCGAGGCCTGGCGCAACTTTTTGCTTCATAGAAGCACAAGTAACCTATAATGAATTAAGCATGAGCCTTATAAACCCTAAATCCGGGACATTATTTGCCTGTTTTTCGCCCCCTGTAATGCTGACAACTTTTGCGATTGAAATAGGCTATCTTATCTATGTAATCTGGCGCTACAAGATGAATGCGCTCGCTCGTTTAAGCGCCGCTCTATTATTTTTTCTAGCTATGTTTCAGATTAGCGAGTACTTTGTGTGCGGGGGAAACCATGATGCTAACTTATGGTCAAGAATCGGTTTTGTATCAATAACGTTGCTTCCGCCTATAGGCATACACTTAATACACACACTAGCCGGGAAGTCTTGGAATAATATTACCGGCGCAGCGTATGGAATGGCCGCAGTATGGATAGGGGTTTTCGCGTTTTTTGAAAATGCTTTCGCGGGCCATCAATGCACTGGTAATTATGTAATTTTCCAAGTTAAGCCCGGGCTTGGCGGCTTATATTTTGTTTATTATTATCTTTGGCTGGCTGTAGGATCATGGCTGGCTTATCAGTATGCGAAAACGGTCAAAAAGAAAGACCAGAAATCCCTATATATGCTGGCCGTCGGCTATATGATCTTATTAGTTCCAACCACCACCGTAAATTTGCTAAAGCCTGAGACGCAAGAGGGCCTAGCCAGTATTATGTGCGGCTTCGCTGTCTTATTGGCGACAATAGTTGTTTTTGGAATTCTGCCGAAATCCGGCACAAAACGAATTGTGAAATAAATTTATTTTAAGTTCAAAACTTCGTCGATACGAGGCCGGTCAAAGCCCAAGATTTTTTCTTCTTTACCTTCATCGGTCTCTATGATGGTAAAAGGTACGCCCAGCTGGCCGCTTTTTTCATATAGCTCTCGGGCTAAATCTGGGTCTTCGTCAGCCATCTTTACTTCGTAGTCTATATTTTTAGATTGTAAGTAGCTTTTCAGCATCTTACAGTATCCGCATGTCGCTGTTGAGTAGATTGATATCTTTGGCATATTGATTCTCCTTTACTTAGACTTATTCGCTATTTTAACTAATTGTCTTATTAATTCATCATTATTTTTCAGCTGGTAACAGATTTTTTGCCCCATACGCTCTTTTTCAACAATACCTACAAGCTCGAAAGTTCTGAAGTGCTGGGAAACGGCAGGAACTGATATGTTCAGCTTATCTGCTATCTCTGAAACGCATAATTGTTTTTTCTCAAGCAGGATTTTGAACATCTTATACCTGCTGGTATCACCCAATACCTGAAGTATATGAATGACGCGCTTGTCGCTTTTACTGAGTTTTTCAGGAGCTATATTTTTAGTAACCATATTTAATATTTAAGCAAACACTTAAACAAAAGTCAAGCAGCTCCGGATGAGGTAGACTTAAAGTTATGAAGAATAGTCCGTTGCCAAAGCGTCCCGAGGAGGGCCATAAAGGAACCTTCGGTACTGTAGCCGTTTTTGCCGGACAAGTGTCAGACAAATCAGTTATGCTCGGCAGCGCTGTATTCGCCGCTAAGTCGGCTCTGAAAAGTGGTGTAGGACTGGTTGACTTCTTTGCTGACAAACAAACTTTGGTTGAGCTGGTTAAAATGCTGCCTCAAGCCGTAGGACATACCTTCAAAAGTTTTGAGGAACAGTCAAACAAGTGGAGCAGCGTAATAGTCGGTCCGGGCTGGGAAAGCACCGACGAAAATATACATATACTGGAGCGTATCTTGAGCCTAAAAAAACCTACGGTAGTTGATGGAGAAGCGCTGAATATCTTAGCGGCGAACCCAAAGATGCTTGGCTATCTACACCCCAAGTGCATTTTGACCCCGCATTTAAAAGAGTTCGAAAGACTTGCTAAAGCCTCAGATGTATCTGAGCCAAAAGAATTTGCAAAAAAGTTCGGCTGTATCTTGGTTTTAAAAAGTCACGAAACAAAAGTTTTTTACCAAGACTTACAATGGGAATTTGAGGGGAATAATCCAGTCTTAGCTACCGGTGGTACAGGCGACGTCTTGGCAGGATTAATAGCCGGACATGCGGCGCAATATTACCCAAAGATAGATTTATTTACTTGTGCTCAAGAAGCAGTTAAGATTCATGCCAGCGCAGCAGAAAAATACAGGCAAAAAAGAGGCGACAGAGGCCTAATAATAGATGAATTAATTAAAATGTTGAGCGGCTACTAGTCCGGCGCGTACATTGACCGGCTAGGGAATCGTTCTTCTTCCCCCATTGGTTCTCGTCTTTCTTCTTCTCCCGCCGGAGGAGCTTCAGAACCTTTATCCTCAACCTGTGGATACACTCCTGTATAATCCCCATCGCCTCCAGAAATTGCCAAAAATTCCTGAGTGTCGTTAAATCCCGGCCCTCGGCCTTTCTCAAAACGGTCTTCCATAGCTACCTTTTTATTAAATTTAGTATTTGTCTAAGCATCTTCATGATAAGGTTAATGTTTTTCCATCTCAACCAATTCCAAGAATCGGCAAAATGAAACAATGCGAGATGAAGTCCTTATACTTTATCTGGTTTAAAATTTAAGCAAGAAATATTTGGTGATGGGGTTATCGGCATCAAGTTCGCTATGGAAGGTTGTTGCCAGGATATTTTTATATTTCACGGCTACCGGCGAAACCGCATTGCCGAATTTATAATCTGCCAGCACCTCTACTTTGCGTCTCGTCTTTAATATACGGGGAGGGCGGATAAACAGAACCCTGAACGGTTTGTCGGAAATATCAGGGGCGCTTATGTAGGTTTCAAAGCTGTTTTTTTGGCTGCCAAGAGCATTTCTTCTTACTTCGATAGGGAGTTTCTCCAGGTGGTTTGCCAAAAATATCAGACCGGCGCAAGTACCCCATACGCTTCGGCCTGAACTAATGAATTTTTTTAACGGTCCGACTAATTTATACTTTTCCGCCAGTAAGCCAATCGTAGTTGATTCGCCGCCAGGAATTATTAATTTATCAATATGCTCTAAGTCTTGCGGTAATTTTACTTCCTTAGCCTTGAACCCGAGCTTTTCTACTGCGTCAGAGTGCTCTAGAAAATCGCCTTGCAGGGCTAAGATACCGACAACCTTCAAGCTTACCAGCCTCTTTTTGAAAAGCTTTGCTTGTCGTCCAAATTATCCAAGCCGATACCAGTCATTGGGAGTCCTAGATTCTCGCTGACTTTTGCTAAGATTTTAGGATTGTCGAAATGAGTGACGGCTTCAACTATGGCCGTAGCTCGTTTTTTGGGGTTACTGCTTTTGAAAATACCTGAGCCGACAAAGACTCCGTCAACGCCCAGCTGCATCATCAGCGACGCATCTGCCGGTGTTGCTATGCCGCCAGCGGCGAAGTTAACGACCGGCAATCTTCCAAGCTTTCTAGTCTTCAATACCAACTCAATGCTGACCCTTTGGCTGAGGGCAAATTCCTTTAAGTTTGGCTCGGACATCTTAGACAATGTAGCTATTTCTTCATTGACTGTTCTGGCATGGTCAACCGCTTCAACTATGTCGCCCGTACCAGCTTCTCCTTTAGTTCGGATCATAGCCGCGCCTTCTTGTATTCTTCGCAAAGCTTCACCTAGGTTTCGGCAGCCGCAGACAAAGGGTACTTCAAATTCGGATTTATCTATATGGTGCTTAGAGTCCGCTGGGGTCAAGACTTCGCTTTCGTCGATGTAGTCCACGCCGATTTCTTCTAAAATCTGGGCTTCAGCAAAATGACCTATCCTAACCTTGGCCATTACCGGGATTGTCACGGCCTTGATAATGTCTTTGATCATTTTCGGGTCGCTCATTCTAGCGACTCCGCCATCAGCGCGAATATCTGCCGGGACCCGTTCTAACGCCATTACGGCGGCGGCTCCGGATTGCTCGGCTATCTTGGCCTGGTCAGGGGTCACCACGTCCATTATTACTCCGCCCTTTAACATTTGGGCAAGACCGGATTTTACTGCGAATGTTCCTCGTTTTGTCATCTGTTTCTATTATTATACAATCTGTTGCCTTCTATAGCTATATTCGAAAACCTAGGCTGTCGGCTGGTCAGCAAATATATCGTAATATTCTTTGTATATATACTTCTGACCATACGTAGCAGATTTAAGGGGCTCAAGGATACCTAAGCTCTCAAGACGTTCAATTGCATTATACGAACCTTGACGCGAGAAACCAGTCCACGCCTGAATATCAGAAACACTTACAATCGGCTGTT
>DASUOI010000004.1:0-6495 GCA_036276695.1 Saccharimonadales bacterium (SeqCode)
GTGTCATAAAATTACCCTCCTCTCCTTTAATGCCGTTGGCAATTATTATGATACGGAAGTACGCCTAGTGAAGCAGTTAGGTAAGTCTTTCAAATCATATGAAAAAGATAGCGCTATCAAGTTAAAAATCTAACAAAGACACTTTAGATAAGTTGATTTAACATGCTGCTACTAAGCTGATTAGAATCTTTGCCGGATCTGCAGGTTATAAGATTTTTATCCACAACTACAGAGCGGTTTATCCATTCTCCTCCTGCGTTTTTTATATCGTCCTTTATTTCAGGGGGGCTGGTAAGTCGCCGCTCCTCTACAAGATCCGCAGAAACCAAAAGCAAAGAAGAGTAACCTGAAGCCGCTACAGGCCGACCGTTGTCAATAAAATCCACCGCCCATGCCTGGGCTTTATCATTTATGCGCAGGCTTGTGGCATTGTATATACCGCCTGGCAGTACCAGGGCGTCGAAATCTTTACTGTCAGCGTCTTCTAAAAGCAGGTCTGACGTAAAAGTTTTACTCTTATCGGCGCCATTCATAGCTTGCAATTTTTTCTTACGTGCTGAGACGATAGTTACATCCGCCCTATTTTTTTTAAATAGCTTAATTGGCGCAGTCAGTTCTGACTCTTCAAAATAATCGCCAATCAATATTGCTATTTTTTTATCCATTGTGCCCATTCTTTCCTCGCATTTATTATTCAAATTTAGCGTTACGATGCTTCCGCGCATACTCCATTGCCGCGATTTCCAGCATGTACTCTTTATCAACCATTATAATTTTGACTTGGCGTCAATGCTGTTAAATTTTTTACATAATATTTAGTAATAGCAAATATGCAGCTTCCGGAGGTATAATAAAGGTATGAAGTCTTTGCCGCTTGTACTTCAGAAACAAATAAAATCTGTTCGCATCAAAGAAATACCCAAAGGGCAGATTATATTCTATGAAGGCGACAGCCCAATGGAAGTATTTATTATTAAGGAAGGTGTTGTAAAAATTTACAATATTGACTCCAACGGCAACGAAAAAATCCTCCACTTAGTTAGCTGTTCTGCCGTAATACCTTTTACATTCTTTACGGGTAAGAATAAACCCACGCAGTGGTTTTACAGTGCTTTGACAGACTGTGATCTTTATCTTGTTCCTCGAGAAAAACTCCAAGTTATTGTTAAGGAGAATCCGGAAGTATCTATTTATCTGATGAACTGGTTTTCCCAGGAAGTACACGAACTATTAGCCCGCCTTGACAGTCTTGGCAAAACGCATGTATCGGATAAATTGATGGCGGCGTTAAAATTCTTAGCTACACGCCACAGTATAGAGCGAAGAAGCGGATGGTCGCGCGTGATATTCCCGGTCAATCACCAGCTATTGGCTGACATGATAGGAATGACCCGAGAGAGTACTACTACTGCTATGAAAGAATTGGCCAATCATAAAATAATAAGAAATCCGCGTCTTACTATTTTAGAAATTGATGCAAAAAAACTAAATTCTTAAAATATAAACGTACTATTTGTTCCAGCCTCGAAGCCTACTATGGGTTACTAGCTCTAGGCTTGTTCATTTCTATTCTCCTTTTCTAAAATTTTTTTAGCTTCCCTCATCTGCTGCTCAGAACCAGGGTTGTTCGGTGAATACACTACTCCTTCTTCGCTTTCTTCGTATACTTCACCTTTATTATCAGGGGCAGTTGGCAATCCATCACCTCCTTTTTGCTTAATCCGGGCATTTCTAGGCTCTTCAAACAATTCATCTGCTAATCGACTTTGTTTGCTTGTATCGTTGCTATGTACCATAGCCCCTCCTTTGCTTAACACTCTTATGATAAAAAGCCTGCGACACATATTCAGTAAAATAATTAACCTCCACCTGGCAAATTTTTCATATCGGACCCCCTTGATTTAAGTGTAGGCTTATGATGTTAATTAATTTTTGGAGGTGTTGGATGGTACTTAATTTACGCAAAGGTAAGATCTCGTATATATTATTAATTTCGATCATATTTATACTTGCTATAGGCAGCATATTTTTTTTAAGGCCGGAACCGAATTATTCTAAAATTCCGCCTCCTGAGCTACCGGCGCCCCCTCTTAAAGAATTAGCTGAACGCCAAAATATACAAATTGGCTCGTTTGCCGCGTTGAAGTATCTTCCCGAAAGGGCTTATAGCGAAATACTATCTTCCGAATTTGAGTATGCAATCATTGATGGCCAGCCGAACTGGAGCTTTGAAGACGGCGACTTAAGGCCTGGACCGCAGGCCTTTGACTTTAGCCGCTTTGACCAAGTCTTTGCGTTTGCCGATGATCACGATATACCGGTCCGGGTCCAGCATTATGTATGGGGAGAAGAAAAATGGCTGCCAGAGTGGTTAAAGTCCGGCAGTTATTCCAAAGAAGAATTGCTGGACTTACTGCATGACCATATACAAACGGTAGGCACGCGCTATAAAGGCAAGGTGCGCGAGTATACTGTGGTAAACGAAGCTTTCAGCCGCAAGCTTGGCGTTAATGGGCTCAGCGACTGGTGGGGAGATAGAATCGGCGAAGAATATATAGACAAATCTTTCCGGTGGGCGCGGCAGGCTGACCCGGACAGCATACTTATACTGAATGATTTCGGCAACGAAACAGAGAACGATGTTTCCAACGCCATGTATGATTACGTTAAGGGCGCATTAGAACGCGACGTTCCTATAGATGCTATCGGTATGCAAATGCATCTATCAGGCGATTCTTCTCCTAAAAAAGAAGATGTCGTAAAAAACATGAATCGTTTTGCAGGTTTAGGCTTGAAGATTTATATCACGGAATTTGACGTGACAATGACCGGCCTTGATAAGCCAAAAGAAGAAGAAAATAAAATCCAAGCACAAATTTATTACGATATGCTTAGCGCCTGCCGGGAAGTCGGGCCTGAAGTATGTCCAAACTTTGGCTTGCTGGGTCTTGTAGATCGCCAAAGCTGGTATAACGGCTTAGGTATCAAAGACGCGAATCCACTCACTTTTGAAGATGACTATACGCCTAAACCGGCATTTTTCGCCTTGCGCGATGCGCTAAAGTAGATTCATCTTCTGTTTGAAGCGTCGTGGATCTCACCTACCAGCTCCTCTAGAACATCTTCAAGATAAACAACTCCCAGAACTTTTCCGGCTTTGTCTTCCACCAAGCTGATGTGAGTACCGGAACTTTGCATTTTACGCAGAGCCAACCCAAGCGACGTGTGGTCTCTGACGGAAGTTAACTTACGTATTAACTTGGCAGGGATAGGCTGCGAGTATTCCTCTTTAGACAGGTTAAGTATGTCCTTAACATGCAAATAACCTCTTAATCTTTTGTTTTTCCCAACTACAGGAAACCGCGAATATCCGGTTTTGGCTGATAGCTCTTCCAGCTGGCTGGCGGTTATCGAGACATCAATAGTAACCAGATTTTTCAGCGGCAACAGGACGGAAGTTACTTTTTGCGTTCCGAACGAAAGTGCTCCGGAAACCAGGGTTTCTTCGTCGCTGGTGATCAGACCTTCCCTGCGGGATTCTTTGACGAAACCTTCCACCTCATCCCGCGTAAAAGCGCTGGCTATTTCAGGCATGGGCTTTACGCCCAGCATTCGAATAATTTGGTTAGCAACTACATTAAATCCATTAACAATAGGCTGAAGAACCTTTACCGCTATAAGAAGCATAGGTGTAAGAGCTAAAGCTACACGGTCCGGTTTAGCAAGAGCTATATTTTTCGGCACCATCTCGCCTATAACCACATGCAGATAAACGGTTAGAGTAAGAGCTATTACAAAGGACACCGGATGCAAGAGCAAATCCGGAATGCCTATCGCATGAAAAGGCTCTTCCAATATATGAGCTAAAACAGGCTCCGCTACCGCGCCCAGAACCAACGAGCATACAGTTATACCAAGCTGTGCTCCGGCTAACATCATCGATACATCTTCCATGCCCTTTAGAGTTGCTTTTGCTCTCCTGGAACCGCCATGAGCTTTTATCTCAATACTGCTGCGCCTGGCCGAGATAAGTCCGAACTCCGCCCCGACAAAAAAAGCATTACCGAGCAAAGCCGTTAAACCAATCAGGAGGCCGATTTCTATACCCATCAGAAATTCTCCTTGTCTTTAACGATTCTCACGGATATTTCGTCGATTCTGTTGTTATCCATGCCCTCAACCTTCAGCTCTACACTGCAAGCCTCGTTGTCTTCATTCCTTCCGGCTATCAGTACCTTGTCCCCTTTTTCGGGGATTTTTTTAAGGCGGTCTGTCACTAATCCGGCAATAGTCTCAAAGTCATCTTCGTCAGGCAAGAGTATGCCAAGCTCTTCGCTGATTTCATCCGGCCTTAACAGCCCAGACAATATCCATCTGTTCCGCCCCTTTTTAATTATCGGTATTTCTGTCTTATCATCATGTTCATCATGAAGTTCACCGACAATTTCTTCAATCAGATCCTCTATGGCAACCACTCCATCGGTTCCACCGAACTCGTCTATTACAACGGCCAGCTGCATCCCGCTTTTTTTGAGAGAGTTCAATAAAGGGTCCAGCTCAATATTTGAAGGTACCATAACTGGGGCGTCCATTATCTTTGAAACTTTAGTGTTGTTTCGCTTATTCATCGGTATGCCCACCGCTTTTTTGATATGGACTATGCCTACTATGTTGTCTATATCTTTTTTGTAAACTGGAAATTTAGAATGGCCGGAGGATTTTGATACATCAATAACTTTACTCACCGGGTCTTCACTGCTCACTGCCGACATTTGAACTCTGGGCGTCATTACGTCTAAGGCTGTTTGATCACCGAAAGATAAAGATCTCTCAACCATCTGGGCGGTGTCTTTGGGCAATGTTCCTTTCTCGGCCGATCTTCTTACGAGCGAAGATAGTTCATCAGCCGAACGCGCCGAAGCCAATTCTTCCTGGGGCTCAACCCCTATTTTTTTGAGGATAAAATTGGCGCTTCCGTTCAGAATTTTTATCGGACGAGCCATAAAAGCGCTGAAATTGCGCTGAAATTTCTGGCTGTAACGTGCAGTTTTAAGCGGTTTGGCTATAGCTAGGTTTTTTGGCACGAGCTCTCCAAAAATCATAGTTACTATGGTTGCTATGGTTATTCCCAGCACAATAGATATTGAAGTAAGCGCAGCCCCTTCCATGCCTACAGAACCCAGCGGACCTCTTAGTAGCGCGGACAATGAAGGCTCAGCTAAGAAACCTATCCCAAGGTTGGTTATGGTTATACCTACTTGAGCGCCGGATAGTTGAGAAGAAAGCGTCTTTAGCGCCTCCTCTACCCCTTTGGCTTTGCGGTCGCCTTTTTTTGCCAGTTGTTCTACCGATGACCTGTTTACAGCTATCAAAGAGAATTCTGCCGCGACAAACATCCCGCAAGCCAATACCAGCAGGATTGAGATTATTAAGAATGCCAATTCAAGCAACTGCTTTTTCCTCCTGGCCTGCTACCAACTTTAAATTTTTCTGTAACTTTGTTTCAAGCTTGATCAATACCATCTAATTATATGCAATATATACCCATAGCTCAATCAAAAATACGCTGATAGCTGGTTATAGTCCACGTAGTTGTCCCGCTGGATAAAGCCGTACCGAAAGTCACTGTTCCTGCTCCCTGCATATCCACGGTCTGCCCTATGGCCGAACCCAGGTTACCGCTTCCGTCCAGAGTTATTTTGCCCCAATAGGATTGGAATATCATGCCTGCCAGGTTAACGGCTCCCCCTACATCGACCGTTTCATAATCTTGCGTATTTTTTAATTCGTTGCCGGAAAGGCTAGTACAATTTGAGCCGCAACTGGCAGTAGATTCAAAGCTTATGAAATGAATTCCAGTTCCCTGGCTATTGGCCACCATGTCAGCCGAACCGCCAATGGTGATTTTTCCATCGACAATTACAACCGGTCTGTCTGTACCTACGCTATCGTCAACGGTTATCGTTGACGCTCCGCCTATATCCAAATCGCCAGTTATATAAGTATTGCCGTATACTTTTATGTTGCAGCTGCCTCCAATATCCACATCTCCGTTTAGCTGAAGATTCTCAGGCCATTCTCTGTCAAAAGGCCAGCTGTTGCATACATAAGCATTACTACTCGCGCTTCCTGTTACTTCGACAGCGGATACCTGCGCCGCTTTATCATAAGTCGGGGTGCTTACCGGTGGAGCCACACATCCCGGTTGAAGTCCTGTGCCCCCATCTCCCGGCAGTATATTGCCTCCCGGTCTAGGGCCTGTCGATGTTTGGCCAGTAGCACACACATCCCCGTATATGTATGTGCTATACGCCATACTTATAGGTTCGCCGCTGGAGCAAACTTCAGGGTAAGTAGGCCCGGGATTATTTCCGGCCGGACATTGGAAATTAGCTACTTTAACGTCGACCGGTTGTGACTGAGTACCGATTTTCGATGCTCCGTTTAGGTCTATATAACCATTTACAAACACATCGGAGTTCGTAATATTCGCAC
>DASUOI010000005.1:0-15011 GCA_036276695.1 Saccharimonadales bacterium (SeqCode)
GCCAGAACCTTTACGTCACTCGGGTCGTTAACCGCGACAATTTCAAGATCGGAACGTTCAAACGCAATCTTAAAGGCGTTGCGCCCTATGCGCCCGAAACCATTTATAGCAATCTTAGTCTTCATTCATTTCCCTCGTTTAATTTACTTCTAAAGTAGTATAACTTTTAATCGTAAGGGCTTTCAAGTTTAGCCTTGTTTCTTTTGAGCAAGTTCAATGCTTTGTCTTATGATTTTCTTTGCTTCCTCTGCGCTACCCCATCCATTGAAGCTTACTGGAGTACCTTGCCAGTTTTTCTTCCAAGCTTTGTATTGGCTGTAAAAATGCTCAACCATAGGCTTAAAGTTATCTCCTAGGTCTTCCACTGACTCTATATGAGATTTAGTTACGTCGTCGTTCGCCACACAAACAAGTTTCTCGTCACCTTCACCGTCATCAACCATATTTAATACGCCTATAGGACGCGCTGGCACGACTATTCCCGGAGGGACTGATTCATCAATTATTAACAGAGCATCTAGTGGGTCGCCATCTTCGCAAAGCGTATCGGGAACGTATCCGTAATCCGCCGGATATCCTAAGCTAGCCGTTCCATTTACGCGATCAAGGAATATCTTGCCTGTTGATTTATCAAGTTCGTATTTATTTACACTGCCTTTTTGTATTTCTATTACGACATTTACTGTATTTGGAGCTTCGTCTCCGTAACTAAGATCTGCCATCAACTACCCTTTCTTAATATTTACTCTATAATTTATACCATATGTTTATCATCGGACACAGGGGAGCAGCCGGAATTGCCCCGGAGAACACACTGGAATCTATCGATATGGCGAAAAAAAACAAAGCCAATGCGATAGAAATAGATATAAGAGTAACGAAAGATAACAAGCCTGCTGTTTTTCACGACGAGAGCTTGCTTAGAATGACTGGCGTATCAAAGCAAATCAATGAGCTGACCATGCAAGAATTAAAAAAAATCAAGCTTGTATCAGGCGATAAAATCCCTACGCTTGAAGAAGCCTTAGAAAGGGCTGGCAACACTCCATTAGTAATCGAAGGTAAAGGCAATGACTGGGCGGAGCCATTATCTAAAGTTTTAAATAAGCATAAAGGCGTGAAACCCATGGTAATTTCATATAACCAGCGGGAACTGCTGCTTTTTTCCAGCAAACGTAAAAATATTGAAACTTATGCCATAGAAGATCACAGAGCTTTTGAAGTAATGGCTTTGGCAAAAAGACTAGGCATAGATGGTGTCAGCTTAGCCTTCTGGCTTTATAACCCGCTGACTTATCTGCACGCTAAACGGTTAGGGTTAAAACTCATAACTTCGCCGATAAACAACAGGCTTACAGTCAAAGTGTTTAACCTATTGTATCCTCAGGTACAGATCACCACGGATTATCCAAACCGATTCAAAAATCGAAAAAACAAAAAATGAAAGCCAGATTCGTCAAAAAAGTTAAGCGGAATTCAACTATTTCCAGTTTTTATTTCCAGCCGGAAGCAAAAATGGATTATATAGCCGGTCAATTCATTGAATTGGCCTTGCCGTTTAAGACCAAAGAAGTTAGAGGCAACAAACGCTGGTTTACGCTTTCTTCTTCGCCGGGCGAAGAATATTTGTTCATCACCACTAGGGTATTCACTGAAAGAAGCTTGTTCAAAAAAAAATTAGCTAGCATGAGGCCAGGCCAAGAAGTTGACATTGCTTTGCCTATGGGCGACTTCGTTTTGCCGAAAAGCAAGGAAGCAGATTTAATATTCATCGCAATTGGCATAGGTATAACGCCGTTCAGAAGCATAGTGAATCATCTGGCAGAAGAAGGCAAGGAAAGAAAAATCACATTGATTTTCGCCAACAAGAACTCTGAAGACTTTATATTTGATAATCTTTTCTCTAAAGCAAAGATTAGCTATATAAAACACCACGGAAAGCTGGAGTTGGCAGATATAAAGAGCTATGTAACAGAGATTAAATCAAAAACTATCTACTTATCCGGGCCTGAGAGAACCGTTGAAAGCTTTTACAAAGACTTGCTTTCAGATGGAATAAGACCGGAGAAAATCAGCGTCGATTACTTTCATAACTATGACTAGTTATTCTACTACCGTGATGACGCCCTTCATTTGAGTTGGGTGTGGAGTACAAAAATATTCATAAAGTCCGGATTCGTCAAACGTAAACTCGTAAGAATCACCGCTGCCCAAAAGCTGGCTACCAAGGCCGCCATTGGGGCTACTGCTGGCTGATGTAACGTCGTGGCCAACGCTGCCATTATTTATCCATGTTACTTTTGTGCCTTTTTTAATCTTCAAAAAAGTAGTTTCAAACACAAATTCATCTACAGATATAGTCACTTCATCTTGGTCGGTCGCATCAATAGTTCCGCCTATATTTGCGCCTTGGGTATAGTTGTTAGGATCAGGGTTGACCGAGAAGTCTTCATTCGTTTGACTCTCCGGCGTATTTGGCGAGCTAGAGGGCTCTTCTTGTTGGGCAGCTTGGCTTGAACCTTCGTTGCCGCTTGAGGAGCTGTCGTCTTTATTTAGGATTACAAAGCCCGCTCCTCCGGCTAGAATAATAATTGTTATTACAATTACAGCTGTTTTCATATTAAACCTCCTAAATCATTAGTCCTATGACTTGATTTAATTATACAGCTAAATCTTATATTATTCGTTAAATTCGTCTGGAAACTGTTTGACGATACCGTCGGATATAGCATCAGCTACTTTGCCAGCCTGCTCATATGCTTTGGATTCTTTATCCAATGCTTCAACGTACTTTGCTTCCATATATTCATTTATTGAAGTTATCATTAGGTCCCTGTGCTCGGTTAACAAGGGCTTGAGCGAATCCGCGCTTAAATTGCTATTAAGTCCAGCTAGAAATTCAGCAGCTTCCCGGCTGTAATTCTCCAAATCAGACAAGGCCTGTTCCTTGCCTTCGGTGTCGTTGTTCTTTGCCGAGACAGTATAATTAATAAAAAATGTTACTTGATCTTGCCATAATTTCAAAAAAGATGCTTCAGCCTCATCTCCATAAAACTCGCCTATGATTCCGGCTAACTGCTGGCTATTTTTGTCCAGCTCGTCTATAACCGCAATGGAACTATCGTGCTCGTCATAAGATACCCTCATCGCTTCAGAAGTAAGAGCCACGTGTTCGGCTAGCTTGATGTTAAAGTCTTTGCGCAAATCAAAGACATTGGAGTAAACACTGTTTTCTCCTACTGCCTGATTATTCTGGCTATTATCGGCGTTATTTTTGCCAAGAATAAATCCCAAGCCTACCAAGACAGCCAAAACAACCGCGATGATTATTGTTTTAAAAAGTGCTTTTTTACTCATTTCTTTCCATGTCCTCCAAATATTTGCGGATGCTAAGAGCTGCAGTTGCTCCTTCCCCTGCCGCCGAAGCTATCTGCATTGTAGCACCGGAACGGACATCACCTGCGGCGAAGATTCCTTTTATATTTGTCTGGAGGCTTTCGTCGGATTTAATCATCCCTATTTCATCCAGTTCTATGCCGCTGCCTTCTAAAAATTCCGTATTAGGTTTAAGGCCTACGAAAACAAACACGCCGTCTGTTTTAAGTTCTACTTTTTTGCCGTCCTTTGTGCCTGTTACTGAAACTACTTTGCCGTCCTTGCCGTTGATCGAATCCGTCGTAGTACCTAAATGTACGGTAACTTTGTCTTTATGCTTCTCAAGCTCTTGGACTAACACGTCCGAAGCGCGAAATTTACTTCTGACTAGCAAATCTATATGGCTGGCATACCTAGTTAAAAATAGTGTTTCCTGAACAGCGGAGTTACCGCCGCCGACCACTACGAGCCTCTTGTCTCGATAAAATGCCCCGTCGCAAGTAGCGCAGTAATGCACTCCACGCGCATAGAATTCGTTCTCGCCAGGACAGCCGACCCTTTTATAATCGCTTCCGGTAGCTATTAAAACTGTTTTAGCCTTTATCGGTCCGCTAGTTGTTTGGAGTTCGATTATATTATCTTTTTTTGCCAAAGACTCTACTCCTACAAAGTCAATCTTCGCTCCAAATCTTTCTGCTTGTTTTTGTAATTTTTCACTAAGATCAAGCCCGGCAATGCCGTCAGGAAAGCCCGGATAATTATCTATCCAGTCGGTTACTGCTGCCAAACCGCCAATTACGCCTTTGTCTAGGACAAGAGTTTCAATATCTTCCCGTGTCGTATAAATTGCCGCCGTCAAGTTAGTAGGTCCGGCCCCGATCATCACGGTATCATGCACTATGTCTTTTGGCTCTTTTTCGTTTTCCTTATTCACTTGAACTCCATTTTACAATTTATCGGCAACTTTTAAAAATAACTGAACGATACAGATGGACACGGTCTAAAGTAGATTCTCTGAGTGAGGCAATGCAAAAAAGCACCCAAGTAGCCGACACAGCAGTGCGCTCTCAGAAATCTACGATATGGCGGGAGCTAATTGGGCCAGGTTATAGCCTACTACCACTTCCCGGCTATCGTCTTCTTTTGTAACGACAGTCACCGGAACGGCTAGTTGTCCGCTTAACTTATAAGCGTCTTGTTGACGCTCCGGATGCTCGTCAATATTAACTTCTTCATAGCTTGCACCTTTGGCGCTAAGATATTTTTTAACCATAACGCAATATGCGCAGGTGTTGCTAGTAAAGATTGTGACGTTTTTTGGCATCGCCTCTGTCCTTTTTGTTACGTTAATGTTGATTTTTTCTTGCTTAACTAAGCAAGATTTAGTGAGGTATTAATAGTATATATAGCGCGCAGCTATTTTTCAATGCGCTATATGTTGTGTTTTTTGCTTATTCGACGTTAAGGAGTTCGACTTCAAATACCAGGTCGGAATTAGGCGGGATATCCGGCGAAGGCGAGGCCTCTCCGTAGGCTAGAACAGCTGGGATAACCAATTTCCGCTTCCCGCCGACTTTCATGCCTTCCACTCCCTGGTCCCATCCCTTGATAACTTCTCCGGCACCTAAAGTAAAGGTAAACGGCTCGCCGCGATCAAGCGAACTGTCAAACTTAGTGCCATCGCTTTTTAGAGTGCCGGTGTAGTGGACGGTAACCTTCTTACCAGCTACTGCTTCCTCTCCATCTCCTACGTTAATATCTGTTTTTTCCACTTTTGCTCCTTTCTGGGCTTCTTGTTGCTTTTGCAGCTCTTCAAGCTGCTTTTGAATATCTTCCGTGCTTTGGTCCGCCGTCTCGGCAGTATCGTCTTTATCTCTGGTTAAGTCCCATATGACTAATGCACTGACACTCAGCGAAGAAATTAAAAATGCCGCAACGACGGTTATGATTAATATCCTTTGTGTATTGCCTCTTTTGCTCATAAATTCAGCTCCAATATTAACATATTAAATCCGCTGGGCATTGATTGCTTTCTTCATATCCGCTTCAACCTCGCCTAAAAGCTTATTCATGACTTCAGAAACCAGCGTTCGCTTGTTGCTGTTGGCGGTAAGCCGAAATGCTGTATGTTTATGCTTCTTGTCCTTCGCGAAAATGTCTATACATTCAACATTCACCTCTACATCTTGCGGGGAATTCTTCAATAAGCTTTCCCTTAAAGCGGATTCTATCTCGTAATAAGTTGTCTTGAAGTCCGTCCTTAAGCTGATGTCTTGATCTATAGATGGGTATTTTGCCATAGGCTTATAGCCCGAAGATGCATGCTGCCTGGACTTTGTCACGGCAGATAGGAAAAGTTCAAACCCGGCGCATTCTTTGGGCAGCTTAAATTTTTTATGAATGGACGGCTTAAACTCTCCGACTACGCCCAAAGGCTTCCCGTCGATAAAAGCTACCGCGCTGCGTTTTTCATCAAACGGCGCCAGCATGGCAGAAGCCATTTTATGAGAAGCAAGTATAGTCTTGGCCGGGTGTTCATAGGTAATATTCAGGTTTTCAGGAAACAACTGCTGCAATAAATATTTTGCCTGGAAATAATCACCGGTCAGAACGCTGGAAACTCTACCCATTTCTTTCGGGATTCCATCATCGCCGATTTCGCTTTTGCCGTGAACTTTCCCGACCTCAAATAATGAAAAGTTATTAAAGCCGGCTTTCACATTAGGGTGTACTTTTTCAATGAGGCTCGGAGCTAGGCTCAGCCTATAGAATTGTAGTTCCGGACTAAGAGCGTTCTTAAGCTTAAAGGCCAGTTCCACATCCTGTCCGACCGCCCGTAAAAGATTTTCGTGAACAAACCCGTATGTTAATACTTCATTAGTCCCCAGACTAGCAAGGCGCGAGCGTATCCATTGCTTGGCTTCTAGCTCCTCATCTATGACTGCCGGAGATGTGGTTGTCTTTGGTAATTCAAGAGGCAAGTTGTCGTACCCGTAAAGCCTGCCGACTTCTTCGACAATATCTTCTTTTATCTCTATATCGGTTCGCCAAAAAGGCGCTTGTACTATAATTACCGACCCCCGGGTTATTTCAGCCTTGAATTCTACGTTTCTCAAGGTATCTACTATCTGTTCGGTCGAAAGCTTTAGTCCTAATCTGGAATTAACGAACTCCCTATCGATTTGTATTGATGGGTTTTCCTTTAGCCTGGTTTTTTTATCTTGTATGCCCCCTGCAGTCTGGCCTCCTGCGATAGAACTGACCAGCTCCACGAGCCTATTGACTACTGCAAGGTTCTGGTGGGCGCTTTGGCCCTTGGTGAATCTAGTGACCGCATCGGTAAAGATTCCATGCGACATACTTGTCCGGCGCATGGTGAACATATCCCAGGTGGCCGCTTCAATGATTATATTCTTGGTTTTGTTGTCGACTTCTGTTTCCTTGCCGCCCATAGCTCCCCCTAGGGAGACTATTTTTTTATCGGTTGATATTATCATATCTTCCGAATTCGGCTGGACCATTTTGTTATTTAAGAGGGCTAACTTCTCGCCTTTTTTTGGATGGCGTATCACCAAAACAGCTTTGTTCTTAGCAGAAAGGGCTTTGACCTTGTCGTAATCCCAGATATGGTTCGGCTGGGCAGTTTCCAGCATTATGTAATTGCTTATATCAACTAGGTTATTAATAGATTTTACGCCGGCTTTTGCCAGTTCTATCTGAAGCCAAAGCGGGCTAGGTCCTACTTTTACATCGCTCATAGCAACAGCTGTGAATCTTGGTACCAGTTTGGGAATTTCATTACGTATATCTAAAGGAAGTTCAGAGCCTTTGGCTTCTTGGCTAGCTGTATCTTTTTCATCTAAATACCACTCCGGTGATTCAAATTTTTTGCCTTGTATTCCGGCAATTTCCCTTGCTACGCCAAGCGTACCGAAACAATCCGGACGATGCGTGAACATTTTGTTTTCTATATCGACAATAAAATCATCCAGCTCGTAAGTTGCCGCGAAATCATCCCCCGGCTTGCCTTTATCAAGCTCTACTATGCCGCTGTGGTCATCATTTATACCTAGCTCATGCCCGCTGGCTAGCATTCCATTACTAAGCTCGCCTCGTATTTCCCTAGCCTCTAAAACAAACGGGTCTTTGTCAAAAGTTGCTGGAACAATCCTGCCGGGCGGTATCCATGCTACCAGCTGGTTCTCGGTGACATTCGGCGCCCCGCAAACTACCTGAACCTTGCCCTTGCCGGCATCTATTTGACATATTTTAAGCTTATCGGCGTTAGGGTGTTTCTCGCATTTTATAACTCTTGCGATTGTTATTCCCTCGTATTTCTTTGCAAGGTCAATTGTTTCCTCGACCTCGCCCAGCTGAGAACCGATCTTCTTCACTAACTCTTCATTAGACAAACCGATATCGGTAAACTTCTTCAGCCAATTAACACTTACTTTCATTATCTGAACTGCCTTAAGAATTTTAGGTTAGCTGAATTAAAATGCCGTATGTCCTCAATATTATGTTTCATCATAGTCAAGCGCATCGTGCCAACGCCCCATGCAAACCCTGTGTATATATCCGGGTCTATGCCTGCCATGGACAGGACATTTGGGTGGATCATCCCACAACCCAAGATTTCTATCCATCCGGACTGTTTGCAAACATTACAGCCTTTCTTGTCGCAAAAAGGACAGCTCATTGATAATTCAAAACTCGGCTCAGTAAAAGGGAAGTAGAACGGCTGGGTCCGAACATCTAGGTTTTTTCCATAATATTCCTGCAAAAAGGTCTTTAGCGTAGCTATCAACATACCGGCATGCACCCCCTTGTCTACGTAAAGTCCTTCCAGCTGGTCAAGCGTATGCTCATGCGTCGCATCTACATCTTCGTTTCTGAAGACCCTCCCCGGTATGACATAGGCTATCGGCTTGCCTTCCTTAAGTAAATTTTTGTTTGCTGACAATACGCGGTTCTGCATCGTACTGGTATGCGCAGGGGCTATCAGCGGCTTGCCTTTTTTGTCGGTTTCTTCAATATTGAAAGTATCCCAATCATCGCGAGCCGGGTGTCCTTCCGGAAAGTTCAGGCTAGTGAACATATTCCAGTCATCATCCAGCTGGCGCGACTCAATAGAGCTGAAGCCCATTCGGGCAAAAATGTCTATAAGCTCCTGGCAGTCTGCCATCAAAGGATGGACTGAGCCTTGGTCTGCTCTGAACGGGCCGGGCCTATCTTTTTCGCTTGCATTCGCAGCCCAAGGAGCAGTTATATCTATTGGTTGCTGGTTGTTGGTTGTTGGTTGTTGGTTGTTGGTTAAAGCTTCAAGCTCTGATTTAAGCTGGTTAAGCTCTTTCCCGTAAGCCGGCCTCTTGTCTGGAGCAACAGTTTTAATCTGGTCTGCAAGACCTTTAAATTCTTTGCTTCTTAAAACAGAGTTGTCGCCCTTTTTTGCACGCTCAATTAACTCGGCGCGTATTTTGTCGTCTATCATTAACCAATATTGTACCAAAGAAGCTGCCTATTTAAGCGAATCATATATACCTACCAGCTGGGTAAGCATCTCTTTGGCAGCTTGGGCATACTGGCCATCTTCAAGCAGATTATCGTTTTCGTCGAATGATTTCTTCACTTGTTTAATTCCAACGACCGACGGAGCAACCCTCCATTTAAGCGCCTTGGCAGTGTGTCTTAGGCTGTCTATGGAATCAGATGCCCCGCGCGATCCGTAGCCAACAAAACCTACGGGCTTATCCAGCCATTCGTAGTAAAGCTGGTCTATAGCGTTTTTTATGGAAGCCGGCATACCGTGGTTATACTCGGGCGTTATGAAAATAACCACTTCTGAGTCGTCAATGGTATCTGACCATTTCTGTACTTTGGAGTCTGGATACTTCTTATCTTCATACTCACTCGGCTCTTTAAACGTCAGAGTATATGGCAAATCGTATTCGACTAGATCTGCCATGGTAACTTCAAATCTTTCGTCCGCTTCAGCTATGGGCAAAAACCACTTGGCGACTTTCTCGCCCCTGCGGCCCTCCCTTACAGAAACTAAAACTACTGTTAATTTAATCTTGCTCATAAAACACTATTATAGCAACAAGTCTTAACGCTGGTTTATTGTTTCGCGGGTATTTTCAATCAATGGCCCTATTAAGGGAACCGTGTCAAAAAGCGAAAGTATCCAAACCGCTAGAGCAATTACTACCGTAGCGCCTAGCACGCTTCCCGCTCCGAACGTTATACCTCTGACAAAGTTTTGAAAATATAAATGTTTCTTATCTATGTAATCAGCCTTGAACAATATGTCAGCCAATCGGGCAACATCTATTTCCGCAGCTTTGCCCTGTAATTTTTTCTTAGAACTCATAGCCTTTATAATAGCAACTAATTCCTATTATGCTTAAGACCCAAAATAAAATTTATCTTGAAGCCCGCAAAGTATTGCAACAAAATTTTCGGGACGACCATACAGTACCTTCGTCTGATCTTTATCCGCACCAGTGGCTGTGGGATAGCTGTTTTATCGCTATAGGTCTGCGTCATTACAACCTGAAAAGAGCTAAGGACGAGCTAATAAGCCTGAAACTGGGGCAATGGAAAAACGGGATGTTGCCGAATATTAATTTTCATAGCACCGGCTTAAATTTTGATGACGAGCTGTGGGACAGCCGGCTTAATAAGTTCGCGCCGAAAGACATTCAAACATCAGGTATTACCCAGCCGCCTATGCTGGCCGAGGCAATCTTCAAAGTCGGGCAGAAGCTAGACGAAAAAGACCGGATTGAGTTTTACAGCGAGATGATTGATTGTCTTGTACGCTATCATCAGTGGCTGTATTTAGAGCGCGACCCGCGCGAGGAAGGCTTAATTTCGCTAGTCCATCCGTATGAATCCGGCTTGGATAACAGCCCGGTGTGGCTCACAGCGGTTCATAAACTAAAATTTCCGTGGTGGATACGATTTTTCAAAATTAAAAATTTTAAAAAGTTTTTTAATTATTTTCGGCGCGATACCAGCAGGGTTGCCGAAAACCAGCGTATTAGCCTATCCGACGCCGCCGAGTACTTTTATATCATCAAGAAACTCAAAAAATACAAATACGACAGTCGTAAAATCCTTCGCCGGTCCAGACCTATAGTTGAGGATTTGGCATTCAATAGTATATTAGTCCGGGCTAATCAGCGTCTTAAATTAATAGCCCGCGAAGCTGACTATAAACTTCCCCGCCATTTGCTTGATCATATGAGGAAGACCGAGCATTCGCTGGAAAAGCTATGGGATGAGAAAAATCAGCAATATTATTCCCGTTACCTACGCAGCAGGAAGCTGATAAAAAATCCTACGATTGCCAGCTTGCTTCCCCTATACAGCGGCAGCCTTTCGCGTCCCCGCGCTAAAGAACTGGTCAGCCAACTGAAAGACCATACAAGTTTTGGCTCCCATTATCCAGTTCCTTCCGTGCCGATAAATTCAAAACATTTTAACCCGGATAATTTCTGGCAAGGCCCCGCGTGGGTCAATACTAACTGGTTAATTATCCAGGGCCTGCACGATTATGGCTTTCATAAAGAGGCGCAAGATTTAAAGCGCCGCACTATAAAAATGGTTGGTGACTCCGGATTTTATGAGTATTTCTCACCGTTTGATGGATTGGGCAAAGGTGCACCTAATTTTTCCTGGACCGCCGCCCTCACCATCGACCTCCTCAAATCTTAAATAGTTTACTAACACTTTGTGTCCGATCGGCAATATTTACTTATCTAAGAGTTTTTTATCAGTATCTTTACTGTCAATTTGGGATTTGCTTGTAATTTTATCTACCACCTTTGTTAGTTGCCGGCTGCGCGTTCCTTCAACTTCATTAAATGTTTTTTGCGTAGTTGCCAGCTGGTTGCCAAGTCTCAATAGGTGGTCGCCGAATTTTTCATACTCTTCCTGAAATTGCGAGACCAGGCCGAATATCTCCTGCAGGTTTTTCTCATAACCGAAATTTTTGTAAGCTTGCAGCACCAAGCGAAGTACGGCGGTAAACCCGAAAGGCCCGGCTAAAACTACCTTCCGCTTGTTGCAGTATTCATTGATATCCGGCAGTTTTTCATAGATGAAGCTAAATATCATTTCATTAGGTATAAACATCACTACGAAATCCAGCGTATTGCTCTGCGGGTCGATATAATCTTTTGAGGTTATTTCCTTAACTTTAGTCTTAATCGACGTCCTGAATTTTGATAAAGCCTGTTTTTTCGCTGCGGACGATTTAGCTTCTTGGTATTCCAGCAGATCGTCAAAAGGAAACTTAGCATCAACATTCAGCTTAGCTCCGTCTGGAAGGTTTATTGTTATGTCCGGACGGCCTTGTTCGGTTTTAGTTTGTTTCGAATAATTCACGTTTTCAACAAAGCCGGCTGCTTGCAACAGCTCGTCTGCGACTTGCTCGCCCCATTCACCGCGCAGCCGATTGTTTGTCAAAAGGTTTTTAAGCCCGTCGGTAGAAACTTGCAAGCCCTCTGTTGCCTTTGTTGTCATAGCTAACTGTTCCCTTATAGCTGCGTTCTGATTTTTTAAATCCCCGACTTCCTTTCGGCTGATTTCCAACTGTTTTTCGATGTTTTTGGTAATTTCGCTAAAAATGTTTTTAACGTCTGATTCTATTTCTTCTTTATTGCCTTTTCGCTGTTCTTCGTTAGTTCTTGTCAGTTGCAAGGTAAACTTTTGCCCAAAGAAATATATAAAAACAATCACTATACCAGCTGCAATAACCGCCCCGACTAAGATACCGACAATTTCCATTACTATCTATTCTAACATTGGAAAATTATCTGTTGTAGCGGAGATTAGTAGTTGTAATCTACAGTTTTTAGTTTGTAGCAATATTCACCGGCAGGATGAGAGCTTGTCTCGGGATAGGTTTTATATTCGTTATCTCGGGAATAGTATGTTGTGTCGTATTTGTAGTAAGGGCTTTCCGCCTCTTCAGTATATGTAGCACATAATTGATAGTAATAGGTTTTATAGGCTGAATCTCTGGCAATACCCGTCTCAGACCGCTGGATTACGCTGGAATTCTCTTCCTTCACATATCTGACAAGATCCATATCAACCACTTTTTGGGCGTCACCGATAAGATCAACGTTACTCAAATCTGAAGGTAGCTGGTTGTTATTACCCGCATAAGAATTGACTGCCGATGATATCTGCGATAGATTTTTTTCTATGAGGCGATCATTCTTAGTAGCCCGCTCAGCAGCTACCGGGCCTACTATGCCCAAGACTACTATCAAGCCGACGGCAACGCTCATAAATATCCTGTAAATTTTCTGAATATTATTTATATGCACCAGGTTAATAGTCCGAAGGAAAGTAGCTATATATAAAGCCAAAATTATAATGGCTGTGACAAAAGCAACTTGGTTGCCTTCTGAGTCAGACCCGCTGATAAGCATAGTGACCACAGAAAACACCGCGCCTATCAAAGCAGCTATACCGCAAAGCGCGAAAATGACCGCATGTATAACCATGACTATGCTTGATGCCCCGGTTTTTTTGTCCGGCTCATGCTTGCTGTAATAGAAATCAGTAACTAGCGAAATCGGTAACAAAACAAGGACTGAAGCAATCGAATAAGCAATAAAATCACCGGGTTCCGTCCCGCTGATTAAACTGGATATAACCGTTCCGGTAAGAAACGACATGGCGAGAACCGTCCAGCCCCAGAAGGCATATGTAAGCCACTGGAGAACGATAATACCAGCAGAGCTGTTCGTGTGCTGGCCTGACGGACCAGCAGGTTGAGGTGGAGTCGCATCATTAGGCTGGGACGGCTGCGAAACCTGCTGGTTAAATTCAGCTTGGTCCGGAGCATCAGAACTATGATGCGTCTTATGTTTATCTTTGTCGGTATTAGTTTCCGAAGGTTCCGGTTTTTGATCTGTTTCTTTTGGATCCATATTTTACCTTAATCACTATGGATTTAAACATAGTTTCAGGCCAAAGACAAATAACCGACAGCTAAATACTTTAAATCTCCCTACACTTAATACGAGCGATCTTCTGCCTCTACTGACGTGTCGTGGCTATCGTCGTGGATGCCAGACTCTTCAAGCTTTTCGTGGGCTTGGTCGGTAACGATGCCGACTACAAGCAAGCCGAGTATTATCAGCAGTGCTGCAGATTTAGTAAAGCGGCCTTTTGCCTCTTCGTGGATAGTCGGAATCAAATCGCTTGCCGCAATGTATATAAAGAAGCCGGCTGCCAGACCTAGGATTGCACCTAGTGGCAAGTTCTCGTTAGAGCCAAGGTGGAATGTGTAAAGAGCGGTTACTAAGGTTGCTAAGGCACTGACCGCGTTCCATATAAGTACGTTCAGCCTTCTCATTCCGGATTTAAGCAACACGCCAAAATCGCCAACTTCCTGCGGTATTTCGTGTGCGGCCACGGCAATGGCAGTTACGATTCCGGCAGCCGGGCTTATAACGAAAGCTGCGCCGATTGCAACGCCATCTATAGCGTTATGCAGGGTATCGCCAATGATAATAAGCGGGGTGGTCGGTTTGTGTTGTTTTTTACCATCATGCTCATGGTGGTGATGGAACCAATGCAAGTAGTGTTCTAGCAAAAAGAATACTACTATACCGACGGCCACCCAGCGAAAAGCCGCGCCTTCCACGCTTAGTTCAACTGCTTCCGGAAGCAGATCAAAAAGCGCCGCACCCAAAAGCGCTCCAGCTGCAAATGGCAGCAGAAGACCACTTAAGCTCATAGCTATTTTCTTGTTTATTAAAAGTAAAGCACCGCCGATGATTGAGAATAATCCGCCGACCAACGCCCAAAAAGCTACATCTAAATAATCCGCCATGCTAACCCCGATTCCTTATTATTTCCATTATACTCTCCTTATTTTCATTCTTCATCTGATTATGAACCCATCTTACAACTCTCTTCAAACTTATTGCAATTTTTTTGCAATAACTCATAATTAAATTATACATAACGGATAGAATATGGTGTACAAATAAAACCTATTGCAAAAGTTTTGCAATAAATATATCATCTAACCATGCTGGTAGACGATATTAAATTTAAAGAAATTTTAGACAAAAGACAGCTCCGGCTAACCGGACAGCGGAAGGCCTTATACCAATCACTTGCCGGCCATAACCAACCGGTCAGCTTAAAACGCTTAGCCTCTTCCCTATCCGGCCATATGGACCAAGTTACGGTTTACCGCAATGTGGATTTGTTTGAAAGTATAGGTATCATCAATAAAGTTTATACGGGCTGGAAATACCGCATTGAATTGTCAGAACAGTTTCGCCCACATCATCACCACCTGACCTGTAAAAATTGCGGTAAGATTACTACTATCAGCCTGAGCGACCGCATGGAAAAAGCCATGGAAGACTTCGGCAAGAAACACGGCTTCAAAATAACCGGCCATCAGATAGAGCTCCACGGCCTCTGCAAAAACTGCTCTTGAAAAACAAGGATCCCAGCGGTGATGCTGGGATCTATGGAAGCCTCACACTTCCAGCTTTCATTATAACCCGCCTCAACTGTTCTGGGTCAAGCATATAAGATACGGTGAGGAAGCTGGCTGGCTGGTATGAAGTCCTAAAGCCACTTTTTTCGGCTGA
>DASUOI010000006.1:0-31861 GCA_036276695.1 Saccharimonadales bacterium (SeqCode)
GATGAGGTATTCACGTTTGCACGTTATGCCAAAGAGGACTTTGACGGCGACGATTTAGAGAAGAAGCGTACGGTCGTAGTGAAGCTTGGCGAAGTGCTTACGATTATGGATAGAACCATCCAATTTACTCCTAATAAATACTTCATTCCCCTTGAAGAAATGAATGAAAGCAAAGTACAGCTCGTAGATATGGTTAGAACCAACGAAAAAGACCCCTATAACAGGGGTCAATCTCGGTACCTTGATACTAACTCTCTAGCTTGGCTCCCGGGGCCGGACTCGAACCGGCAACCTCGAAGTTAACAGCTTCTTGCTCCACCATTGAGCTACCCGGGAATATTCATTAGATTACAGCCTGTAATTATACCTGTTTTATTTAACAGATGTAAATATATTACTTTTTATAATCATCATAGAGACCGAAACTGATTTTATTCCATCCTCTTTCGTGAATGTAATAAAGCGTAGTCTTTGTGATTATCTCTATACCGCCTATAGCAGCGCCTTTGTGCGCGCTTCCGGTGATTACCCAAGCAATCACGAAGGTATCCATTGAGCCTGTTATTCTCCAGGTTATTGCTTTTGCAATAGATCTTCTGTGCTTGCTTCTACTTTTGGCTGACATTAAATCATTCTAATATTCTAGTATTGTAGCGATGTTATATGCTTTTTAAGCTTAGGTCAATGAAATATTTCGCAGACGTACTGACTTACCCATGCTTAAGCTCTCGGTCAGCTTGCCGGATTTCATCACGTTTTTTAATGTTTTCTCTCTTGTCATAGCGCTTTTTCCCCTTGCCGGCTGCTATCTTGATTTTTATGTATCTGCCGCCAGTTAAGAATTCTATAGGCACGATGGTTTTGCCTTGGTTTTTTGCTTCTATTAAGGCGTCAATTTCCCGCTTTTTAAGAAGCAGTTTGCGCTCCCTGGTTTGTTCGGTGTCTGAAATAGTAAAGCCTGGGGAGCTGGTAATAGTAGCGTTTGTCAGCCATGCCTCGTTGTTCCTTATATTTACATAAGCTCCTCTGAGGTGGGCGTGATTAAGCCTTAAGGATTTGGTTTCACGGCCGTTTAGCGAAATTCCGGCAATAAGGTCTCTATCCAAGGCGTAATCAAATTTCGCCCGGCGGTTCTGAATCTTTTTTGGCTGCTTTGCTTTCTTCTTAGCCATAACGGTAATTATACTACGGTCTGAACGGGCCAGAGTTGAAAAATACGACAGTATATGTCGTTAATACAGAAATGTAAGAAACGTAGATTAAAATACCATGTATGATATAGGAAGTTTGTAAAGATTAAAGAGTAACAAGCATGTCTTGCATTAGCTTTTTATATGTGAAAAAATATTATTTCTGGTTATGGAAGAACGAATAGAAGCACAAGCGGAAAAAGCACCAGAGCGCTATGAACGACCTCTGCCTCCTACTAAAACTGACGAAGAAAAAGCAAGATTAGTAAGAGATTTTGCTACCGCGCAGGGGATGGAGAGATGGCGAGCGTATGCTATGTTTCCGGCTCAGATAAAAATTATTTGGGAAACAGGAGAAAGACCTGCCGTTTAAGCCGCTATAAGCTGTGCTCTTGCAGTTTTTCTTTTGCGGTGTTCCACAGCGAAGGATCATTTGCTTTGACTTTACGCCAATACCACCACTCCACCCCCCATACGTCTATCGTTTTCATTCCCGTCGCTACACCGTAGTCTATCCTGTCGCCTAGTCTTTCAGCGCTTAGCGACTTGTTTTGCTCGGGTATGGAGCCTATGTCATTCATATGGTAGTCGTTTTTCGCGAAACCGAAACTAAAGCCCGTGTTGTCCGGCAGCCAAGCCTCGGTCTGCAACTCATGTATAAAGGTATTTCTGCCTGTAGTGAACTCTGCCCCACCTGCTAAGAATGCGTAGAACCACGCCGGGAAAGGATACTCAAAATATCGGTTGGTAATTGTCTTATCCCACACCCGCTTGTAAATTGAGGCGCCTATTATATCGGCGCGTGGTTCTCCAACCGGCCAGCTTGGAACTGCGTTATCGCTCCTGGAAACGATTAACGGCTTGTCCGGATCTAGTTGTTTTACGAAATTATATTCGTCCACTAGCCTTTCTTTGCTATGGTCGGGGCAGTCGCCGAAAACCTTAAGGAAATATTCGTTTTCCAGCTGGTAGCTGACTAATGAAGGGCTGTCTTTGTATCTTTCTATGACTTTTTCCATGTAAGTCTTTAGGCGCTTAGACCAATCTTCTTTCGGCAGGTCTTCAGCCCAACCAGGCATATGACACTCCGGCCAGCGAGGCTGTCTTAAGCCGATAGCTAAGCTTACATCTACATTATTTTCCTCGGCCATTTTGAACTGCCAATCCAGGTCGGAAAAATCATACTTCCCTGGCTCAGGCTCGCCTTTGTTCCAATAGCTGACCAGCCTTATACGCTTAAAGCCCAAATCTTTTATCATTGCTTCTAGGGTTTCTTTCGCGTTCAAGTCGAAAAACCGGGCATAACTGGGGACAAATGTCGCGCCGATAACGAGCGGTTCGTTTTTATGCTTGGCTATATACCATTGGGCTATACCGTACATTGAGCCGATTGCCAGGAAAATTGCCACAATAAAACCAATAAGCAGTCTGCTGCCTAATTTTGAGTTCGGCCAGCCTAAACCAAGCCACCCGATAATCGTATGAATCCGGGAAGTAGTTTTTTTTGCGCCGGTAGCTTTTTGTTTACGTCTTGGCATCTGATAATATTAGGTAAGTGCTAAGAAAACAAAAACCATTAACACTTTCGATAATCATACCAGTTTTCAACGAGAAAGACTATCTGGACGAATGCTTGTCTTCCATAGCTGCGCAAACGATGCAGCCCACAGAGGTAATCATAGTCGACAATAACTCAACTGACCAATCGTCTGAAATTGCCAAAAAATATGATTTCGTAACAATCGTTAAAGAGTCTAGGCAAGGCATTGTTTACGCTCGGGATAAGGGGTTCAATTCGGCACAATCCGATCTTCTAGGTAGGATTGATGCGGATACCGTCCTGCCGGCAGATTGGGTGGAGAATGTTTTGAATTTTTACAATAAAAACAATATGTCCTTTGCGCTAAGCGGGAGTTGTTATTACCGGAATTTAAAATTATTAAGACAAAGCACACGACTTGTTGATTTGACATACTTTATTTTTAGCTACGTATTCCTGCGCCATAACGTACTTTTCGGATCAAATATGGTAATACCCCGGTGGGTTTGGCAGGTCGAAGGCGGAAGAACTTGCGTCGGAAATAAATACCATGAAGATATAGATCTGGCCGTTCACATCGCAAAAAAGGTCAATATAGTCCGCCGGCCGGAACTTAAGTGCGGCGCAATGTTCAGGATATCCAAAAAACCCGGCGGTTTAAGCAGGTATATTCTACGCTGGGCTGCGAGCCTGAGTCATGGAATCGCTATCCAAAGCCCGAAGCTTTCTGTAAGCTTATTGCGCAGTAAAAACTAGGACATGCTTTTTACAACGGTTTTGATTTCAGTCTTATTAATCTCGTCTCCGCTGATTACAGCAGCCTTCTCGTCCTTCTTTGGTTCCTCCATTTGGGCGGCAAGTCTTTCGAAAGTTTCCGCGCGCATATTTCCGAACGGTCTGTGCTGAGGGTGAAGATCGGCTTGTTCGGTTGCCCGCTTGCGGGCTACTTCTTCGCTCGTCTTAACCCATACCAGTTTTGGTTCGGCGCCTACATCCTTGCATATCTGATATTTTTCTAATCGGTGAACATATTGGTTCAGGTTGGCGTCATAGATGACACTTTTGCCGCTTTTTAAGATTTGTTCGGCAATATAATCAAGCATGTCGTAAATTTGGTCATGCTCTATCTCGGTTATGTTTTCCGGGTTATCGAACATGTGTTTTCTGAACTGGTCGCTGCTGACATGTACCGCCTTGGTTATATCAGCTATATACTCCGCAATAGAAGTTTTCCCAGCTCCTGGGATGCCCAGCATCATATAAAGAATTGGTTTTTGCATTATGATTATAGATTATCAGTTTTAGTCAATAATCAATACCGGGGTTGGCCAGGTACTTATCGTCAAAATGATGTTTAATTTTTGTCATGTCCGTTGCTATGTCGGCTATATTTATAAACTCTTCCGGAAAATTGCGTCCGGTTAGACATAAGCTTGTCGAAGGATGCTTGCCGTCTATAAGTTTTTTAAGATCGGACTTTTTAAGTAATTTGTCATGTACCGCATTGTTGATTTCGTCGCAGATTACCAGGTTGAACTTGCCGGAAGACGCTGCCTTGAAGGCTTCTTTGTATGTTTCCCTGGCGGCTTTTTTATGCTGCGTGGGCGTTATATCTTTTTCCGAAAGCTCCCCAGCGTTATAAAAGCCTTTTCCACCTTTATAAAAATGAAGCTGGTCTTCGTATAAATCCTCAATATCTTTTAAGAAAATATGTTCGCCGACGCCCCAATACTTAATAAATTGGATGAAGGCTACCTTCCACCGGCTGCCCAGTGCACGTACAAGCAGGCCTAGCGAGGCACTGGTCTTTCCCTTGCCTTCCCCGGTATAGACGATTATTACCGACTCTTTGTTTTTATAATCCTCTAGCCCCATAATACCTCCATGATACTATGGAAAATCAGAGGTCTTGCCATAGAGGAATATTTTGAAGATTGCAGTTGATTGCAACCAACAGAGGCGGTATAGTAGTAAGAGCAATGACAAAAAGCGCCGGTAAAACGACGACTAGTGTGGAGACTATCAAAAAAGCAAAACGCTTGTTCTTTGCCGGGCTTGTTGATATCAGCTGGCGGCTGGCAGTTGCGATTATTTTGCCAATCGTTGCCGGTTATTGGCTTGACAATAAAATGGATTCCGGTAATTTATTTACGTTGATAGGTTTATTGTTTGGTACAATCTTAGCCGGATTAGTCATCTACAGGACATATAAAACACTAAATAAGGAAATTAATGATCTCTAACCTAATATCGTATTTTGCCGCGGAAGAGCTACACATTACCATAGCGCCGGAGAAGCTTTTTCAGATTGGAAATATCTCTATAACCAATTCTATGGTTTATGGCTGGTTCTGCTCCCTGTTGATTATCGGACTTCTTTTTATCGCTTCACGGAAGATGTCTGTCGGTGGTTCCCGCGGGCCCGTCCAGCTTATAGATGCCGGCGTGGATTTTATCATCAATACAGTAACCAACAGCCTAGGCAGCCGCAAGCTCGCTTTAAAATACACACCAATCTTTGCCGCCTTGTTCTTTTTTATATTGCTTAGCAACTGGCTTGGCTTGTTCCCAGGCGTCGGGCATTCTATTCAATACGACGGGACAAATTTCCTCCGCCCGTTCACGGCGGACCTCAATGGCACGATGGCCATGGCCCTCTTTGGCATGATTATCGTCCAGGTCATAGCTATCAGAGAAATCGGGCCTAAGAACTACGCTAAGCACTATTTCCCTGGAAGCTTCCTCAACCCGGCAACCTACCTAATAGGAATTTTTGAAATATTTTCCGAATTCACCAGGCTTATAACCTTGGGTCTTCGACTCTTCCTTAACATTGCTGTCGGCGAAATATTAATTGCCGTCTTTACGCATTTGGCTGGCATCGCCGGGCCTATTGCCGGATTACCCTTTACTTTACTTGAGATTTTTGTTGGAATACTACAAGCGTATATATTCGTAGTGCTTTTGGTCGCTTATTTGTCTTTGGCTGTTTCCCATAGCTTAGAAGAAGCGGAAGAAACGGCTTGAGACAAGTTAATTATATTAATAAGAAAGGAAAGAAATGGAATTACTAGCACAGGCAGTAGACACAACAGTAATAGCAAAAGGGATTTTGCTTGGATTCGGCGGAATAGGACCGGCTATAGCAATAGGTATAATGGGCGCTTCATTCATGAGCGCAGTCAGCCGTAACCCAGAGTCAGCTAAGTTCTTAGGCCAGCTGTTCATATTTATCGGCTTGGCGGAAGTTTTCGGAATCTTGGCTATCGCAGGATTCTTCATTGTTGGTTAAGTAAGTTTGAATAGGAAAAATAAAGTATGTTGGAAATAATAAGCAGATTTGCGGCGGAGGAAGCAGAACCTACCGGGTTCGCTGCCCTTGGTATTGACGGGCAGGCTTTCATCGTTCAGCTTCTGACCTTCCTCTTAGTATTTTTTGTTCTTTATAGATTTGTTTTCCATAGGATTGTAGACATACTTGAAAAACGTCAAAAAACTATTGAAGAAGGCGTAAATCTAACCAGTGAGATGCAAGCAGAAAAAGAGAAGCTGGACGCTGAAGTAGACAGAGTAAGAAAACAAACCAGGGCCGAATCCGATGAGCTGATAGTCGAAACCAAGGACAAGGCCAGCTTGATAATCAAACAGGCCGAAGAAAAATCGCAGGCCAAAGCCGAGCAAATCATACAAGAAGCTAAGCAGAAGATTCTTGAGGAATCAGATAGAGCCAAACGCAAGCTGGAAAAAGAAATGGTGGAGCTTATAGTCTCAGCTACCGAAGAAGTCACAAGGCAGAAACTGGATGACTCCAAAGACAGACAACTGGTTTCCAAAATACTGAAGGAGCGCGTGTAATGAGCTTTTCCCGGGCAAAATTAGCCGATAAAACCGTAGATCTAATGAGCACGGAAGATGAAAAAACCCTAGCTAAAAAACTAGCGGCATACCTGATAGAGACCGGAAAGACAAGCGAGCTTAATTCCCTGTCAAGGGATATAATGCAGGCCAGAAAAAGCCGCGACGGTATTGTGGAGCTGACTGCTATTTCAGCTCATAAGCTATCTGACGAGCAAATTAAAGCTATAGAGAAGACAGTTATTCAGATGAGCCCCAACGCTAAGGAAGTTATTGTTAATGAAAGAATTGATGGAGCTGTCGTAGGCGGAGTGCGGTTGGAGTTTGCCAACCACTTGCTTGATCTTAGCGTGAGCGCGAAATTAAATAAGCTGAAACAACTAACTACTAATTAAGGAGAAGACATAAATGAGCGAGATTTCAGTCAAAGAACTATCAGAAGACATCAGGAAAGCTATAGAAGAGCTAAAGAGCTCTCAGGAAATTGAAAATGTCGGGGTAGTTACCCGCAGTGCTGATGGAATCGCCTGGATTTACGGCTTGCGCTCATGCGGAGCCAACGAAGTCGTAGAAATAGAAGGAAGAAACGGTGAAATGATACAAGCTTTTGCCCTTAACCTTCAGGAAAACGAAATTGGAGCGGTACTTCTAGGCGACGAAAATAAAATCGGCGCTGGGGCAAGAGTCCGACTAACCGGTAAAGTACAACAAATTCCTGTCGGGCCTGAGCTTATTGGCCGCGTGGTAGACCCTCTTGGCCGCCCACTGGACGATAAAGGGCCGATCAAGACTAAGCAATTCGGCAATATTGAGCAGTCGGCGCCAGGCGTACTTGATAGAAAAAGCGTTCACGAACCGTTGATGACCGGAATTACAGCCATTGATGCAATGGTTCCTATTGGTCGCGGACAGAGAGAGCTTATCATCGGCGACAGGCAGACCGGAAAGACTGCCGTAGCGGTGGATACCATGATCAACCAGCACAGGCAGAAAACCGGGGTTATAAATATTTACGTGGCTATCGGGCAAAAGCTTTCCAAGGTTGCCAGAATGGTTGCTCGTCTTCAAAGAGAAGGTGTCATGGACCAGACGATTGTTGTCGCCACTTCCCCTTCAGACCCTGCCAGCCTTCAATTCATAGCTCCTTACGCAGGGACAGCTATCGGTGAATATTTCCGCGACAACAAACAGCATGCACTAATTGTCTACGATGATTTAAGCAAGCACGCTAACGCCTATCGACAGATGAGCCTTTTATTGCGTCGCCCACCAGGCCGAGAAGCTTTTCCTGGCGACGTGTTCTACCTTCATTCCAGACTGCTTGAAAGATCGGCTAAATTGTCTGACAAATTAGGCGCCGGCAGCTTGACGGCCTTGCCTATAATCGAAACACAGGCTGGGGACGTCAGTGCATTTATCCCCACGAACGTTATTTCTATAACAGATGGCCAGATTTTCCTTGAAACTAACTTGTTCCACCAGGGTATCAGGCCGGCTATTTCCGTAGGCTTGTCGGTTTCCCGAGTGGGTGGTTCCGCACAAACCAAGGCCGTTAAAAGCGTTGCTGGAGACTTGCGTTTGAGCCTAGCCCAGTTCCGTGAGCTTGCGGCTTTCGCTCAGTTTTCTACCGACCTTGATGCAGAGACAAAGCAGCGAATTGAGCGAGGCCAAAGATTAACCGAGCTGTTAAAACAGCCCCAATATTCGCCCTATTCAGTTTGGGAGCAGACTGCCATGCTAATGGCCGCTACTGAAGGAGCATTCGATATAGTACCTGTTAAAAGTATTCACAAAGCGCTGGATGCTTTATTAGACGAGTTAAACCGCAAGCACAAGAAAGATATGGAGAAGCTTAACCAAGGCGACAAACCAGACGACAAGCTTAAAAAAGCTATCTTGGATGCGGCGAAAAACGTAGCAAAGGATTACAAAGAGAGTAAATAGAAGATGGCAAATACCACGGCCCTAAAGCGACGCATAGGCAGCGTAAAAAATACCAGGCAGATTACTAAAGCCATGGAGCTGGTCGCTGCCAGCAAAATGAAAAAAGCACAGGGGCAGGCTTTGGCTACCAGAGAATATCGGGAAAGCGCCAAAGGAATACTGGGCCGGCTAAGTACGGTTTCAGATGTTTCCTTAAACCGGATGTTTTTAACCCGGCCTATTAAAGAACAGCTATTGATTATAATTACCAGCGACTTAGGTCTGGCCGGTGGTTACGACGGTAATGTCATCAAAGAAGTAATCAAAAGAATTGAAGAAAACGACAAAAAAAAGATCAAAACTAATCTTGTTGCCATAGGCCGTAAGGGCGGACAATTCTTCTCAAGGGTAAAAGGCTTGAATATAGCCAGCGCGTATTCTATGTTCAGCCAAGATCCGTCGCCAGCGGACATCCGGCCGATTATCCTTGGCGCTATCAAGCAGTATGAGGATAAGGAAATAGACCAGGCCAGCATCATATACACAAAGTTCATTTCCAATATAAAGCAAGAGGTAAAATCAATCGATGTATTACCCGCCAAACTTGACGCTATAAGCAGCGAAGAAAATGATCATGATAAGAAAACCGTTTCCGAGCTTGAAGTAGCTATTTTCGAGCCGAACATAGATGAGATAGTCGAAGACGCAGTTTTGCGCCTTATAGAAGTCCAGTTGTGGCAGGCTGTTTTAGAAGCGCTTGCCAGCGAGTATTCAATGAGGATGGTAGCTATGAAGAACGCGTCAGACAACGCGAACGACATCATAGACGACCTGACCCTGGAATATAATACAGCCCGGCAAGCCTCGATTACCCAGGAAATTGCTGAGATTGTCGGCGGAGCTGAAGCGGTTAAACAAACTTAAATGGTAAGTAAAGGAGTAAATTATGGCGATAGCAAATAAAACTAAATCAAAAGAAGGTAAAATCAGCCAAATTGTCGGCGTGGTGGTAGATGTGGAATTCAGCGAAGGTAACTTGCCGGCAGTTAATGATGCGTTGAAGATTAAAACTGACTCAGGTGATCTTCTTTTCGAAGTCTCGGGACACTTAAGTGAAACCGGAGTCCGGGCAATCGCCCTTGGCTCAACCGAAGGGCTGAAGCGCGGAACAAGCGTGGAGAATACCGGCCAGCCTATACAGATGCCTGTTGGTAAAGATACCCTCGGCCGGATGTTCAACGTCATCGGCGAGCCGATCGATGGCAAGGCCGGGACTTTCAGCAAAAAAGCATCAATTCATCGCACCCCTCCCCCACTTAGCGAACAATCCGATAAAGTAGAGATACTGGAAACAGGAATCAAAATCATTGACCTGATAGCCCCTATCGCTAAAGGTGGTAAAGTCGGGTTATTCGGTGGCGCTGGCGTTGGCAAGACAGTGCTTATCCAGGAACTTATAAACAACATTGCTAAATTCCATAGTGGTAATTCGGTTTTTGCCGGGGTTGGCGAACGTACCCGCGAAGGAAATGACCTTTACCATGAAATGCAGGATTCCGGCGTTATAGACAAAACCAGCCTTGTGTTCGGCCAGATGAATGAACCGCCTGGAGCCCGTCTTCGCGTTGGCCTGTCCGGGTTGACTATTGCAGAGAATTTCCGCGATGAGGGCAAAGACGTGCTGCTTTTCATAGACAATATATTCCGTTTTACACAGGCCGGAAGCGAAGTGTCAGCTTTACTGGGGCGCTTACCTAGCGCCGTTGGTTATCAGCCTAACCTGGCTCAGGAAATGGGTGCTTTACAGGAAAGGATTACCTCTACTAAGACTGGTTCGGTTACATCCGTGCAGGCCGTATTCGTTCCGGCGGATGACTTTACCGACCCTGCTCCGGCAACAGCTTTCGCTCACCTTGACTCAACTATATCTTTAAGCCGTGCGTTGACTGAGCTTGGGCTTTATCCGGCTGTCGATCCTCTAGACAGCTCTTCTACCCTGCTTGATCCTGAAATCGTCGGCGAAGACCACTATAACGTAGCGCGTGAAGTCCAGCGTATTTTGCAGCGGTATAAAGACTTGCAGGATATTATTGCTATTTTGGGCATGGAAGAACTTTCAGAAGAAGACAAGCAAACCGTTTCCCGCGCCCGGAGAATCCAGAGGTTCCTAACCCAGCCTTTCTTCGTAGCAGAACAGTTTACTGGTAACAAAGGCCAATATGTTTCGTTGAAAGATACTATATCCGGATTTAAAGAAATCCTTGACGGTAAACATGATAAAAAGCCGGAAAGTGCGTTTTACATGAAAGGCGGAATCAAGGAAGTCAAATGATGATAAGATTTCCTAAAATGCACACTTCGGGCGAAACCTTGCGCTTCGCATTCACAGTACCGCAAAGTACTGCTCATTTGCTATGCTCAGATTTCATCCCGAATTGCACTATTTTAGAAAAATCTTCAGGAGAACTCTGTGATTAGATTGAAGCTTATAACTCTGCATGGAGTGCATTTTGACGATGAGGTGCATGAAGCGGTAATTCCGACCAAGGCCGGCGACATTGCCATCTACGGCGGGCATGCTCCGCTTTTAAGCGTTGCAGCCCCCGGACTAGTAGCTATTCGCAAAGAAAAAAGCGTCAAGGATATTGATCGGGAATTTGTAGCTATTTACGGAGGCACCGTAGAGGTGCTGAACAACGAGATACAAGTTCTGGTAGACGAAGTAGATACTTCGGACGATATATCTGAAGCAGAGGCCGAAAAAGCTCTCAAACGTGCCCAGGAACTTCGTGGTAAAGCAAGTGATGCCCACTCACTGGCTGAAGCGCAGCAAATGATAGATAGAAGCACGGTTCGCTTGCAACTTGCAGGTCTTAAAAAACGCCACAAACAAAAATATTAAATAGAAGCTTGATTTCCACTTTCCAAAAGAGTATAGTTTGTCTTTGGTTTGTGAAAAATCAGATATAAATTTTAGAAAAAGATAAGGGAGAGTGTCACATTGACTGAGACTGGCGCGGAGGTTTTTTATGTTCAAGAAAAATTTGAAAAAGGAGAACAGCAAATGAGGAATCCTTTGGCGGAAACTGACTTGGGTCCGGAAAATCAGGGTGCAATTGGTCCTACGGTTAGCGGGGATCAAGAGCGCAGCCTAATAAAAGAGACTGGCCAGCCAGAATATCATAAACCGCCGACAAATGTTTTTATATGCGTAGACGGCAGAATCTTTCTACTTGCCCCTGAAGCTGAGCATGGTCAAGCTCATCCTCAGACCGCCGGTGGAATAACTACTACTGTGTCGAGCGCGAACATGATGACAGAAGATGATCCTGCACCATTAAGCGAGCAAACCAAAGGCGCGGTGATAAAAGCCACAAAATCCGGGCTTTTAGTTGTTGAGCATGGGGATGAAGCCGCCGAAGAAGGTGGTTGCGGCGCGCGAGCAATGCAAAGAAATACCTTTGGTTTTGTCTCTGAAAAGCCGGAAATTATTGTACCCACAGTAATGACTATTGCGGAGCTAACCGGCTTAACGGATCTCAGGCTTTCTGCGAATGGAGCTAATAAACCTATTATCGGACAAAAAGACTTGTTAAAGATTCTTGAACAAGCAGGAACAGTAGCTGGTCACGACGAAAGCTGGGATGTATCTCCGGCTGAACAGGTAGAAATATCTAGAAGAAACGGCGGGCAATATGTGATTTGCCAAGGACTGCACCTAGAGGGTTTAGCTGTTGCTACTACTGCCGAAGGCCAAGTTTTCGACAATCAGCAATACAGCCGCGACCACAAACATCCAGAAACGAATGAACCGATTCAGGCTTTTGCCGCTGCTTTCGGAGAGTTGAAAAAAGCCATTTTCCGTATTGAGGATCAAAACGGCGGCAGCGAATTAACCGCAGCAAAGAAAACGCTCGGTGCATTTGCTTTTAATATAGGCACCTTTAAAATGCTTAAAAACGACAGGTTAAAAACAGTAGTTTATTAAATTTTATTTTTCAGCAAATCTTCTTCAAACTGCTTGATTCCTGTGAGATTCTTCGGGTATTTGCTTGTATCAGGAAAATCCAGGTTATTTATGTGAGTCCACACTGCGCTTATGAGGGTGGCGAAACGAGTAATCTCGTCCGGGTCAAAAGCTAAAACCAGCTCATCAGTCAGCTTGCCTTGTTCATCAACCTCGATGAACTCGATTGATCCGGAGTTGACTGTAAGCCTTTTTCCGAAGGACGCGGAATTTTCTACCAAGAGCTTATAAAAAAGCAATTGCTGTCGGTATTTGTGCAGTTTTATTTTTTCGTATTCGTCCCTGGCCTTCCATGATTTAGCTGGTTTTCCTGTCTTGAAGTCGGCAACAAATGCTGAGCCGCTTTCGTCAAAGCTTAATTTATCTATCTTTCCGCTTAAATTAGCACCGTTAACAACCACTCCTTCGTTATTGAAGCCTCGCTCAATCTTGTCCGTTATAGACAAGGTGTCTTTCTTTTGTTTTAAATAAACTTCCAAGGCGTCACGACCCCTTAGGTTGAGTTTTTTCGCGTCAGATTTCTTCAGGTATTTTCGCTTTAGCTGTCCGCTGAAATAATCTTGGACTTTTCCAATGGACGGTAATTTGCCGCTATCAACAAGCTGAGCGTGGGCCCACTGCAGGGTTTTATGTACGGAATCGCCATAAGCCGCTGAAGGCGACATAGCCTCAGGGAACCTTAGCAGATTATGTGTAAAGAAATATTCAGGTCCGCCATCTTTAACATCCAGAAAGTTATTCAGATGGGTCACGCTAAGCTTATAATTTTCTAAAATAGGTTCTAGCAGAGTTTTTTTGTCTGCGATAATCTGCCTGAAGCGATACGACCAATCCGTTGCAAGTATTTCTTTTGCCTGTGGTGTTGCTGGCTTTTCGACCTTCTTAGGTTCTATATTATTTTCAAGAAAGCTGAGTATTGGCGAAGGCTTGTTATCCAAGCTATGCGTGTAGCCTGTCATATACAGCGTATGCCTAGCCCGGGTCATGGCAACGAATAAAAGCCTCAGTTTGTCGTTGTCTTCGCTTCCCGCCGGTTCTATGGGTAAATTTCTTGGCAGAGATAGCCTAGAAGATTGACTACGAGCTGTAGGCCCCCAAACTTCGTCCTGGGCATTTATTATAAATACCGAGCCGAACTCCAAGCCTTTGGCTTTATATGCGGTCATAACCTGTACCGCATTGGCGGCCTGGGTATGCGGGTTTGTATCAACTACTTTTAAGCTCGCCGACATGTAAAGCTCGCTAAATTCAACCAAATCTTTTACATATAGCGTGCGGTTTGGTTTCCACTGCCTGAGGCGCTGTCTTAATGTAGATAGCTGGCCTAAAAGCACCAAGTAAATATCTGTCGAGCGTTCATAGTTATCTTTATTAAAGTAGTAATCCCTCATAGGCGAGATAAACTTTTGTTTTTTGCCTTCCGTCTGTGTGCCTATGAGCTCGTCGAGTATGTACTCCATGGGTTCAAGCGTGCTTTTTTTTGCCAAACTAACGAACCAAGCAGTGATTTCTCGTAAATTTTTATCATTGCTTTTAGGCAGGACATCCAGCCAGTGTTTGTGTTTGTCGTAACAATCGATGCTGGTTTTAACCAGCTCATCTGAGGGTACGCCCCAAAAATCATATGCGAGCACCTGGCTGATGAAAACATCTACATCATCTTGGCGATTTTCCGCTATGGCCACTACCAACTCCGACATGGTTATCAGCTGTTTGACTATAGGTGCTTCCAGTATGTTTTCCCGCCTTTCATAAGCAACTGGAATTTTTTTGTTGCCAAGATAAGGCATCAATCTTTCTAAATATTTATGCCGCGGCGCGATAACCGCTATTTCTTCAGGCTTTGCGCCGTCATTGATAAGCTCGTAAATCCGCTCTGCAATCCAATCATACTGAGCGAGTTCACTAGAAAAAGACAAATGCTCTATTACGTCGGTCTTATGCTTTATCTGGGCCGATAGCTGTTTGCCTGCACTAGGCACTACCTCTTCTAGGCGGTCGGTAATCTGGGCTGATATGAAGGAACTGTTTTTCAAGATATTGCTATTAGAGCGATAATTTTCGTCCAAGGTTATCAACTTAGGCTCGTCGTACATGCCAAAAAAAGCAGCCATGTTAGATACTTCCGCCCCTTGAAAAGCGTATATGGCTTGGTCGTCATCGCCGACCGCCATTATGTTGGGCCGGTTCTCATGCACCGGGTTGCTGCCTAAGCAAGCTAGCATCCTTAGTTGAGCTTTGTTGGTGTCCTGGAATTCGTCTACTAACACGTATTGATAACGCTCCTGCAGGTTAAGGCGCAGCTCATCATTGTTTTCCATGGCGTGAACCGTTTCTACTACCATATCGTCAAAGTCGTATAGACCCTGCTCGGCCATGCTATCAAGCATTTTCTGGTAGACATCTGCCAAGGCATACATTTTGCGAATGTTCATCCCTCCGTCTTTAAATATGAACTTGTTATCGGAATCTTTCTTGCACCACTTGTCGCGCCAAGCGGTTATAGGTTTGGCATAGCGACCGTCCGAGTCGGTTTTTTCTATTGCTTGCTGCAGCTCAAACGCACATTCATCAGCTAGGCCGGGAAAACCGAAATGTCTTTCGTTCTTGCTGTGTTTTTTTATGCTGGAAAGTAAATTCAAATAACTGCTCAGCTGCTTAGCCGAGGGTGTTGTTGCAAAAGTTTCTGCTAAATCACCCGCCAGCGCGTTAATGAATTCCTGATTAGCGTTTATTATCTTACGCAACTCTTCAGGAGCTAAACCGTTTTGCTTGAGCTGGCTGATAGCATCCATGGTATTTTTTAAAAAAATAAATTGGTCGCCTACTTTAGTACTGAGTGGGTCGCTGTGCGGAAGATCCTCGAATATTTCCCGCAGAAGCTCATATCTGCCTAGCTCATCAACTTGCTGTAAAAGCTCCCTGTCGATAAAATTATCCGGGTATTGATTGATTACGTCGCTGCCGAAGCTATGAAAGGTCTGAATCGAAACATGATATGCTGGCTGTCCAATGATACCTGCTAGTCTTTTGCGCATATTGCGGGCTGCATTATCCGTGAATGTAAGACATAGGATGTTATAAGGGGAGACATCGGCTTTACGCAGTATGTTAGCTGCCCTCATTGCCAGAAGCTGGGTCTTGCCCGTTCCGGGACCGGCAACTACTAAGACAGGACCGTCAATCAATTCTACGGCCTGTTTTTGCTTTGAATTCAGCCGATTATATTCCTTTTGAAAATTCGACATGGACTAGATTATCAGTCGCTTTCGACTCTTACGTATTTTTTTGCTAAATAAGTAAAGATTGAATTTGTCCAGCCAAATCCGGTTTGAGATGGATATAAGCCTTTTTCCGGGGGCTTGGAAGGGTTAACTACATTATATTTTTCTAGAAAAACGCCGTTTTTTTCGAACCAGGATAAATTTGTCTTAAGCCATTTTGAGGCTATCCGCTCAGCGTCGTCATAATAGCCGTAATTATTAAGACCTTCAGTAACTATATAATGAAGCGGAGCCCAGCCGTTTGGGTAAGCCCACTGAGTTGGAACCGTTTCGCTAATAGGTAAGAAACGAAGCGCTCGGCTGTCGGTAGTAGCCAGTCCGCCCGAATACTCGAATTTTTTCAATGACTTGACCAACCTAGCGGCTTGTTTCTCGCTGACCATATTTGCCCACATTGGATAAAACGAAGCCAGGGAGCTTACTCCGCCTCTTTTCCTTCTTTCAAAGTTATAGTCAAAGTAAAGTCCTTTTACGTTATCCCACATAAGCTCATCCATAGTATCCTTGCGAACTTTGGCCCTATTTTTCCATTTCTTTTCTTCTTTTTGGCTTCCAATGATTTTGTAATATCTTGCAAAGTCGGTTTCATACTTATACAAAAGAGCTTGCAGGTCTACGGGTAGGAAGCTGAGTGCTTTGCGATAAAATCTAGGCGTCATATCCCAGCCGCTTTCTGTCTCGGCTATGTCATTAATGTAGTTAAAATCGTAGTATCTGCTTAATCCCCTATAAACTTTTCGTGCATTAGGCTTGGTAGTGCCCAGCCAAACATATTCGTATTCTTTTATGGCTACTTCAATCTTATCCTTTAGCCAGGTGTTGTCTAGCCTGTAAGTATCGTAAAGATCAAAGATCAAGCTTGTCAGGATTGGCGGTTGCGAGCGGCTAGTCAAATACAACCTGGAAGCATTAGGAATTATTCCGTATTCTTTGAACAGGAAAATAAGATTATCAAGTATCCCTAAGTTCAGTTTTTTATTTTTTTCATTTAACAGACCCTTAACGATAAAAAAGCTATCCCAATAATACTGTTCGTTGTAATCAAATTCGGCCCCGCCTTCAAAGGAAGGCACGATAAATTTATTTGGCAGGCCTATTAGATTCGCTTCATCTTTCGGATGGTATCTGGTTAACAAGCGCCAGTAATTATTTATATACTCCAAAGCCGGCTCTACATCATTAAACGTCAAACTTTTAGACTTCGGATTGAGTTTTGACTCGATTTTATGTTTTATTCTATGAGCTCTGTGTATAACCATATTAATTTACCCATTCCCGAGCATTTCTAAACATTTTAATCCATGGAGAGTATTTGCTCCAGCTATCGGGGTGCCAGGAAAGCTGCTTGGATAGAAAAGCTCTTTCTGGGTGAGGCATGATTATAGTAGAACGGCCATCCGGTGTTGTCAGTGCTGTGATACCGTCTGGCGAGCCGTTTGGATTGAACGGATACTTTTCCGTGGATTCCCCCTCGTTATCGACATATTGGAGAGGTGCTAGCTTGTTGGACATGGAGCTTTGCATAAATCCATCCTCAAAAACGGCTTTTCCTTCACCGTGGGCCGTCGGAACAGGCAGTATTGATCCGCTCATATCTTTAAAAAATATCGAAGGCGAATCATTTACTTTCACGCTGACCAGCCTGGCTTCAAATTGCTCCGATTCATTTTTCAAAAATCTTGGCCAAAACTCAGCACCCGGTATGATATCTTTCAGCTGCGAAAACATCTGGCAACCATTACACACGCCCAGGCTGAATGTATCTTTCCTCGCAAAGAATTTTTTAAAGTCGGATTTTAAGTGTTGATTAAATAATATGGATTTAGCCCATCCCCCGCCTCCGCCCAAGACGTCTCCATAGCTGAAGCCGCCGCAGGTGATTAGGCCTAGGAAGTCGTTGATGCTAACTTTTTTGCTCATGAGATCACTCATATGAACATCTACCGGATTAAAACCCGCCTCCCAAAACGCAGCTGCCATTTCAATTTGCCCGTTTACGCCTTGCTCTCTTAAAACGGCAACTTTCGGCCTGCGTTTGTAAATTTTGGGCTTGTTTATATCAAACAAAATCTTAGGGCTGATACCCGGGTCTTCATCGTCGTTTATAAGGTTGAATTCTTCGCTAGCAAGCTTTCCGTTGTCGCGAATTTTTTGTATTTGATAGCTGGTTTCAGACCACCAGCTTTCCAGCTGTCTTCGAGTATTAGAATAAATCAGATTGTCGTTTTGTTTTATTTCCACCTTTTGGTTATTAGCCGGCTTGCCAATTTTATAAAAAGGTAACCCGGCGCTTTTAAGTATTTTACCTACTTCATCCGTCGCGTCCTTACTGACCTCTATGACTGCTCCAAGCTCTTCGTTAAAAAGCGTTTCGATTAAATCTCCACTAAGTTCTGATAAGTCTATTGAAAGCCCGCATCTGCCGGAAAATGCCATTTCCAGAAGAGTCGTTAATAGCCCACCGTCTGAACGGTCATGATAAGCGCTTATTAAATTCCTCTGGCTTAACTTTTGGACTGATGCAAAGAAATTTTTTATTAATTCAGGGTCATCCATATCTGGGCTAGAATTGCCCATAGTTCCATAAGCTTGGGCAAAGGCAGACCCGCCTAGGCGCTTTTTACCATTTGCTAAATCAATAAAAATCAGAGTTGTAGACTCTTCTTTATGAAGCATCGGCGTCAAAACGGCACTGGTCTCTTCTATAGGGGCAAATGCGCTGATGATTAACGATACCGGCGAAGCTACCGATTTGTCCTTGCCGGAGTCTCTCCAAGACGTACGCATGCTTAGCGAATCTTTACCGACAGGAATGGTCAGGCCAAGTTTAGGACATAACTCCTCCCCGACTGCTTTTACCGTATCGAATAATTTTTCGTCTTCATTCTTATGACCGCTAGCTGCCATCCAATTAGCTGATAGTTTTATATCCGTCAGCTTAGTTATCCTTGCTGCAGATATATTGGTTATAGCTTCACCTATGGCCATGCGCGCGGATGCCGGGGCGTTAAGCAAAGCAATGGGTGTTCTCTCGCCTATAGACAATGCTTCGCCAGAATCGGAATTAAATGAATTTGCTGTTACAGCCACGTCACTTACCGGAACTTGCCAAGGTCCAACCATGGGGTCTCGCACGCTCATTCCGCCTACCGTTCTGTCGCCTATAGTAATAAGGAATTTTTTGCTTCCGACTGAGGGTACATGCATCACTTTTTCAATAGCATCTTCAATATTGATGTTACTCGGTGTTTTGTTTTCCAAGCTAGTTTTAGTATCCCTGAAGACAGTTTTAGTTAATTTTGGCGGACTACCAAAAAGAACAGACATAGGGATGTTAATAGGCTTATTCTTAAAATATTCATCATATACAACTAATTCTTGATTTTTAGTAACTTTACCTACTACAGCATATGGGCATTTTTCTCTTTCGCTTATGTTAGAAAAAATATCCAAGTCAGATTCATTAATTGCGAGCACAAAACGTTCTTGCGCTTCATTACACCATATCTCCATAGGCGAAAGACCGGATTCGGAGCTTGGTATGTCCCTGAGGTTTATTTCTGCTCCAAGGTTGTTATCCTGGGCAATTTCCGGAATCGCATTGCTTAGGCCGCCGGCTCCTACGTCATGAATAGATTTGATAGGATTGCTCGGCGGCATAGAAGAACATTGGCTAATGACTTCTTGGGCTCTTCTCTGCATTTCAGCGTTAGCCCTTTGCACTGAAGCAAAATCCAAGTCCTCTTCGCTCTGTCCGGACTGCATACTCGAAGATGCTCCACCGCCGAGTCCAATAAGCATAGAAGGCCCGCCTAAAATTATTAGAAGATCTCCGTCTTCTAATGTCATTTTCTTAACTTGTTTGTCATCGATATTGCCAAGCCCGCCGGCAATCATTAAAGGTTTATGGTATCCCCAAACTTCATCTTTATAGAGCTGCTGAAAAGCTCTGAAATATCCAGCTAAATTCGGCCGTCCGAATTCGTTTGCGAACGAAGCGCCGCCTATTGGCGCTTTCATCATTATCTCCAACGCCGAGCTAATCCTGGAAGGTTTTCCATAATGATTCTCCCACGGTTGCCTATAACCCGGAATTTCTAAATTTGAGACGCTATAGCCGGTAAAACCCATCTTGGACTTTGCCCCGCGTCCTGTAGCTGCTTCGTCGCGGATTTCCCCTCCAACACCAGTTGCTGCTCCTGGAGCGGGTGCAATTGCCGTCGGGTGGTTGTGGGTTTCAGCTTTTATAACAAGATTCGCCGTGCTTTTGTGAACCTTATATTCGCGGCTTTCTGGTTCAGGGTAAAATTTCTCTACCTCAGGACCTTTGAGCACCGAAGCGTTATCAGAGTAAGCGCTGATTACTCCAGAGCTATTTTTCTCGTGAGTGTTCTTGATCATTTTAAATAAGCTTTTCGGCTGTTTCTTGTCATCTATAACCCAGTCAGCATTAAATATCTTATGCCGGCAGTGTTCGCTGTTAATCTGACCGAACATAACTAGTTCCGCATCGGTCGGGTTTCTGTTTATTTTTTTATACTTATCAAGCAGGTATTCAATCTCTTCATCATTCAGAGCCAGGCCAAGCGCCAAATTAGCTCTTTCTAAAGCTTTGATTCCATTTTTTAAAACATCAATTTCTATAACGGGTCTAGGTCTATCGGATTTAAACAGTATCTGTGCGCTGTCAACGTCGCTCAAAACCATTTCCCTCATGCGGTCATAAAACAAAGGGTTTATTTTGTCGATATTTATATCTTTAACGGATTTTAAGTAATAAATTACTCCGCGTTCTATCCTGGATACGCATTTAAGTCCGCTGTTTTTGGCTATATTTGTTGCCTTTGTTGACCAAGGCGATATTGTTCCCTGCCTGGGCACGACCACAACTTTCCGGCCTTTTCTGTCACCTGTATATGGGGTTTCGTATGTGAGCAGCTTTTTAAGCTCATCATCTTCTTTTTTGCTGAAGCTGCCTTCAGACAAATCGACAAAATGTACATATTCTGCGGACAAATCATCTATAGCCGGCTGTTTTTCTTGGAGGAGTTTTAATAATTGGTTCGTTCTAAAGCGGGATAAGGCGTTAATACCAAAGTATTTTCTCACGAACGAACCCCTAGGCTTGAGCCGTCGAATATAATATTTTTTGGGGTAATTTTAACTTGTTTTTTTCCAGCTTTTACTTTTCCGGCCAGCCAGCAGCTGAGGCCATTGTTTTTAATGGTGTCCATTGCCTTCTGTGCATCTGCTGCCGGCAAATAAATAGCGTAGCCTGCCCCCATATTGTAGTTGCCGTACATTTCTTTCTCGTCGTTGCCGCTGGACTTTGCTATGAAATCAAATTCACTAGACGGTTTTGGCACTTCAGATATTTCATATGTAAACTCTTTGCCAGCTCTCATTATCTTCCGCCAGCCATGCCCGGTTATATTGGATAAATAGTGCAGCTTGCAGCCTTTTTTAAATAAATCATCTATGACCTTGGCATATATATGGGTAGGCGTTAAAAGTGCTTCGCCGAAAGTCCTGCCGTCAGACAGCTCGGTCATGTATCCTTTTTCTGCTCTATCTGCAATTTCCCTGGCTAAGCTTATCCCGTTCGCATGTACGCCGCTGGATTCGATGAAAATTATTGAATCACCCTCTACTAAATTGTTTTCGCTGACAAGTCTTTTTTTATCTTTTATTACTCCGAAGGCTGAACCGGCAAATTCCAGCGAACCCTCCTTGACTATTCCGCTTAAAGCTTGTGTTTCCCCGCCGCCCCAAACTACTCCGGCTTCATCGCAGGCGGATCGCCAGCCTTTGATAAAATCTTGTGTTAGTTTTTCGTCTTCCAGCCATTTATATGAGCTGGATGACCAGTAAGCATTGCTAACGACAGGGGTGGCGCCAACGCTTATCAAATCATTTATTATAGTAGCAACAGTATCTTTGGCTATTTCGGAGAAATATGACTTCCCGGTTTCTTTGTAAAGCGTTTGGGCTATCAGGCTTTTGGTGCCTAAGCCTTCTTGAACCAAGGCGCCGTATGAATCGCCCATGTCAAATACGTATGCTGATTCGCCCCTAGTGCCTTCAACCTCTTTAAACCCAAAGGGCATATTCCCCGCGGTAGCACGCCCTTCTTTTTGGGCCAGAACTTTAGCCGGGTCGGCAACATCATAGTCAACCAGTTTGTGATAACTTATTTTTCGAGAGGCCATTTACTTATATTTTAGAGGGTATTTATAGATAGAGCAATAAAACAAGGCTTATGGTATGGGATATTGCCTGTAAATGAGTGACTGGAGCAAAATGTGTATGATAAACTAAATCAAGTGAAGAGAATTATCGGCGGAAGAAAAGTAAAAAAAACAAGCGGCAATAAACAACTTTTGATTTTTTCTGGTACCAGGCACCCTGAGCTTGCTGCTAGCGTCGCAAAGAAGCTCGGCATAGAGGTCAGCGATACTGGAGTAGAATATTTTGCCAATGGCGAGATGAAGTGTCATTTGCAGGAATCAGTACGGGGTATGGATGTGTTTATCTTTCAAGCACATAACTCCCCAGTTGGTGAAGCCGTTATGGAACAAGCCATCATAATTGATGCGGCCAAAAGAGCTTCAGCCAAGCATATAACCGCTGTTTGTCCTTTTTTGGGCTATGCCCGGCAGGATAGGAAATCAGCTGCCAGAGAGCCTATAACCGCAAAGTTAGTCGTGGATATCTTGAGCGTGGCGGGAGCGGACAGAATAGTAAGTGTGGATTTGCACGCCGGACAGATACAAGGCTACTTCGATGGTCCTTTCGATCATCTTATAGGTCTGCCAGCTTTAGTTAAACATTTGAAAAAAATGTACAAAAACGAAGAGTTAGTGGTGGTTTCACCGGATGCCGGGCGAGTGAAACTGGCCGAAAGGTATGCCAGCCGTTTAGGCTGTGACGTCGCAATAGTTCATAAAAGGCGCCCAGGCAAAAACAAAGCGGAGGTAATAGACGTCATTGGAACGGTAAAAGGAAAAAGAGCGATAATCATTGATGACATGATAGATACCGCCGGTACTATGTGTGCCGCGGCAGAGCTTCTTATAAAACGGGGCGCTAAAGCCGTTTCAGCGGCTGCTACTCATGGGATTTTTTCCGACCCGGCTATCTCAAGGATTGAAAAGTCCCCCATAGACCATTTAGCTGTTACCGACACCTTGCCTTTGCCGCCTGCTAAGGTATCCTCAGAAATAATCACGGTCGTATCTGTGGTTGATCTTCTTGCGGATGCAGTACAGGCGATATTTGAAGAGAGTTCGGTTTCTATCATCTTCGAGGGCCTCAATCAAGCCTGACCTGACCTTTGCAGCAGCCAACCTGATAACTAGCCGAGCTAGTTATACTGTTGGCTTTTTGGCGCATTTTGAATTTTTTGTTTCCAATACTCATTCACCGTACTAATTTGTACGGCTTATTGCGTGTTTCAACAAGAAAATCCAAATTGCCCTCAAATGCAAAAGTCAGAACATCTTAAAAATAAATAGTGTTTAGTGCTTGAGTGCGTAGCTCAGGAAGTGAATTATTCAGGTTGCTGCCGGTGGCCGATGTCGGTTCGGTATTGCATTCCATCAAATTTGACCAGCTCGACACCCGCATAAGCTTTTTTGACAGCTTCTTCTAGTGTCTTACCAGTAGCTGTTACATTTAAAACTCTGCCACCGGCTGTAACAAGGTCGCTGCCTTGTTTTTTTGTCCCTGCATGGAATACTACTATGTCGTTAAGTTTTTCAGCATCTTCTATACCGGTTATCACATCACCCTTTGAGGACGTCTCAGGATATCCTGCTGATGCTAATACTACCGAAACAGCGTAACCATCCATCCAGGAAATGTCAGCTTCATCCAATTTACCTTTGGCGCAGTTTTCAAGCAACTGATATAGGTCGCTGTCCAGCAGCCTCATATAAACTTCTGCTTCGGGGTCGCCGAACCTGGAATTAAACTCGACTACTCTTATGTCCCTGCGATTTATCATCAAGCCGGGGTACAGGCATCCTACGAATTCAGCCCCCATATTTTTTAAACCGTTTATTGCCGGGTAAACTATTTTTTTGCGGACTAGCTCCATACTTTCTTTGTTTACCCATGGGACAGGCGCTATGACGCCCATGCCGCCGGTGTTAGGACCCTTGTCTCCATCAAAAATCTGTTTATGATCCTGGGAGGACGGAAACATTACTGCCTTGTGGCCGTCTGATAATGCATGTGTCGAAACTTCCTGTCCTTCTAAAAAATCTTCAATAACAACTTTATTCCCCGCCCTGCCAAATGTTTTTTGGACCATTATATTTCTTACTGCAGCTTCTGCCTCCGCGTGATTTTCGGCAACAACGACACCTTTTCCAGCAGCGAGGCCATCGGCTTTGATAACTATTGGAAGGCTTTTTGATTTTATATATCTTATTGCTTCTTCAGGCTTGTCAAAATTTTTATATTCTGCTGTTGGTATAGATTCGTCTTTCATAAGGTCTTTTGAAAAAGCCTTGGATGATTCTATTCGCGTAGCTTCCTTAGACGACCCAAAAATTAGAAGATTATTTTTTCTAAATAGATCTGCAACTCCTGCCTCGCTGGCTGCTTCTTGGCCGATTACTGTCAAATCAATCTTCTTTGATTTTGCGAACTCGAGCAGCTTTTTACCATCTATAAAATCTATATCTACATTTTCGCCAACAAGTGCAGTCCCTGCGTTTCCAGGGGCGATATAAACTTTACTGACCTGCGGGGAGTTGCTAAGCTTCCAGGCAAGCGAATGTTCCCTGCCTCCCGAGCCTATGACTAATACTTTTTTTCCCATATTTTAATTATATTTATTTTTTAAAAAATAATTTACATCATCCGCTAAATATTTCTTTTCTGACTCCTTGACTCTTTCAAACAAGCTCTCAGGTGTGTCGCCGTCAAGTATCTTTACTTTATGCTCGGTTATTATAGGGCCGTCGTCGTATTCGTCATCTACTGCAAAAATGCAATGTCCGGCCACTGTCTGGTTAGTTTCTAGTGTCTTAGCTTGTACTTTTACGCCGAAAAGTCCTTTGGTGACTGGCAGAAGCCCCGGGTGGGTATTGAACATATTTGACTCAAAGACCGAGTTCAAGTTTTTACTCCAGCCATATTTTGAAACAATCTTACTGCCTACCTTTTTCATATAGCCCAGTAGAAAGACAATATCAACTTTGTTATCGGATAAAGCTTGTAATATGGCTTCCTCTTCTGCTTTTGTTTGTGTTCCAGGTGTTACGGTCTCCATGGCTTTTGGCGGGTAGTTTGACTTGCCTATGTGAAGTGCTTTGATATTCTGATTGTTTGCTTTGTTAATGTTTCTTACTTTATCTATTACACCAGCTTTAGATACATTGGATATGACTAAAACTACTTCTGCAGAAATTTTTCCTGTAATAGTAGAATTAATAAAACTTTCTGCGGTTGTACCGCCGCCGGATGCCAGTATGGCTATGCGAGGCTTCGCCATTGTTTATATTGAAGCCTCTGACCTGTGTATTGCACTGTCGTGCTTTTTTGCCCTGTTGAGAGGACGACCGCCCTCGTAGGATATTGCATCTGCTCTGTCGCCGATAGGTACAGGATAAACTCCGTCAAAACAAGAAGTGCAAAACTGCTCTTTATCCAGCCCTGTTGCAGCTATCATTCCGTCATACGAGAGAAAGTGCAGCGAATCAGCTCCGACGTGCTTTGTTATCTCTTTCACGCTCATTTTTGCAGCTATAAGATCACCTTGTTTAGGTGTGTTTATACCGTAAAAATCAGGAAACTTAACAGGAGGAGATGTAACCATAAGATGTACTTCTGTTGCTCCGGAATGACGTAGCATACTGACTACTTGCTGCATGGTAGTGCCTCTTACGATTGAATCATCTACCAGTGCGACTTTTTTGCCTTTTAGGCTGTCTATCACTGGGTTTAATTTCATTTTCAGATCTCTTTTGCGGAGTTCAGCGGTCGGGCGGATGAATGTTCTATTTATGTAACGGTTCTTAACCAAGCCGATCTCTATCGGGATACCGCTTTCTTTTGAAAAACCTATGCATGCCGGTACTGATGAATCCGGTACGGGTATTATCACATCGGCGTCTATTTTATTTTCCTTAGCTAGTTGTCGTCCGAAATTTTCCCGAACAGTATTCACACTTTTGCCTAGAAGTATGCTGTCCGGACGGGCAAAGTAAACAAATTCAAAAATATCAAGCTTTTGCTGCGGTTTTCTAATCTGCTTGGAAGTTATGCCTCGTTCGTCTATCAATGCGACTTCTCCAGGCTTTACGTCTCGCTCAAATTCAGCTCCGATTGTTTCAAAAGCGCATGTCTCGGACGCTACGACATAACCTGAGTCTAATTTGCCGAGCGAAAGCGGGCGTATGCCGTATTCGTCCCGGAAAACTACCAAACCATCCTTATCCATAGCGACAGAAGAAAATACCCCTTCAAATAAGGGGTATGCTTTGATAACTGCTTCATAAAGACTGAGCCCGCTGCGTATGTGCACTTCGATTGCTGCTGCCATCATTCCCGAATCGTTAAGCTCGTCGGTAGGTATGTTGTGGGCCGCTAAAAATTTTTCGAGCTTTTTAGTTGTCGGTAGATTGCCGTTATGGGCAAAAGAAAAACCGTTGTGGTTTCCCATCAACGGCTGGTTATAAATAGCGTCTCTACCCCCCGACGTAGAATAGCGGTTATGACCTATTGCGATATGTCCCGGGAGTACCTGAAGGTGTTCTTCCCTGTATACGTTTGCTACAAGTCCGAAATCAGCATGCCGGTAAAGCTTTTTTCCGTCAGATGTGGCGATTCCTGAACTTTCCTGCCCTCTGTGCTGCATTGACCATAATGAGTAGTAAGCTAGACGGGCAGCTTCAGAACTGGCACCAAAAGTACCAAATACCGCACATTTCTCTCGTAGCTTGTCGTCGTTATGCATAGATAAAATACGTAGTTAAATTATAAGTTATTTAGATACGTTTGTCTAAACTAAAGTTTTAACATTGCAGACTTTGCAGCTTGGCTGAGTAAAACTGAAGTAGTTACCGGCCCTACGCCGCCCGGCACCGGAGATATTGCTGATGCAACTTTGCTGACATTTTCAAAATCTACATCTCCGACCATTTTGCCTTCTACGAAATTCGTACCCACATCTATTACGATAGAGTTTTCATTAACCATGTCTGCGGTAACCAGGCCTGGCTTGCCAGCCGCACTGATAATTATGTCGGCGATTTTTGTAAACCGGCTGATGTTCTTAGTTTTTGAATGACATATCGTAACTGTTGCGTTTTCTTCCAGAAGCAAATGAGCCAAGGGTTTTCCTACTACCGTACTTCTGCCTATCACCACTATATTTTTTTCTGGCAGCTCAACATCATAATATTTTAAAAGCTGAATTACCGCTTCGGCTGTCGCCGGCTTATATAAAGGCACACCCGCAAATAATTTGCCCAGATTCTCCGGTGTCTGGCAGTCAATGTCTTTAGCAGGATCTATAGTCTCGCCAATCACGCCGTTGGCTTCATCAGCACTCGAAACCACTTCGATATTTAGCTTAGAGGCCTTTTTTTCAATTGCCTGCCTATATGATGCGGAACTTGGCTCGTCCGGTAATAAGATAGCTATTTTCCCCCTGTTGGAATTCTTAGCTGTTCCCTCGTCGATTTTTTCTGCTACCGGTTTACCGTAAAGTATCTTAACCATGCTTTTAGGCGCCTAGTTTCTTATAAAGTTTATCGACTCGCTCAAGAAGCTCATAGCAATAGTCCCTGCTTTCCTCCGCATTTTTCGGGTTGATTGCCAATGCGTCCAGGTTGGTGGTAATCATGGCTTGAGAGGATCTGACGGAAGCTTTTAAATTAGCCAGCGATACGATTAAATCCGCTTTTAAAAGCGGGTTAAATTTGGAGTAATTCACTTCACAAAAAGAAATCAGCTCTTCGCAAACCCCAATAATATCTATGCTCGGGTTTAATGCTTTTATCAGGGATTCCTCGATTTTTGTCTCATCCTTTGTTTTATAAGCACTGCTTACTTCTGCATAAGCTTTGGCGTCTGCTTCAGCCAAATCAAGAAAAGTTTTTACTCTTTGAGACAAAGTATCAATATTGCTAATAATGTTCTTATCTTTCGTATACTCGCAAACCATTTTCAATTGGGCGGATGCTACAGCTCCGTTTAATGCTGCTACCGCGCCGCCACCTGGAGTCGGCCGTTTTGCTCCCAAATCATCAAGAAAGCCAGCAATACTTTCATCTCTCATAACCAAATTGTACCACTTACGCTCTAGTTACTGGATAGCTCTGTCGTCTTCCAGCACTTGGTCATGTTGGCTTTTTCTGAATTGTTCGTATTTTTTCAGCAGTCCGTCGTCTTGGACGGCTAGGATTTCAATAGCCATTAATGCCGCATTTTTAGCTCCGTTTTCCGGCATCGTAGCTAAAGGTACGCCGGGCGGCATTTTTATATTTGACCACAATGCTTCATGGTCATGCGGATTTTTTTTAATAGGTACGGCCAGGACAGGCAAGGTTGTGTGCGAAGCAGTCATTCCCGGCAAGTGCGCCGAGCCTCCGGCTCCGGCAATTATTACCTTTATCCCGCGCTCTCTAGCTTTTTCCGCATACTCGTTCATTTCATCAGGGGTTCTATGGGCAGAAACTATCCTTACTTCGTGCTCTATATCAAACTCCTTTAAAACATCAGATGCGGTCTGCATAACTTCCAGGTCGGACTTTGACCCCATTATTATTCCTATCTTTGCACTCATATGCTTATTAGGCTCCTTGCTTTTCTAGCTTTATCTATTGCTTCTTCTATTGTACCTGCTACCGCATTAATATGTCCCATCTTTCTATCAACTTTAGTCGGTGATTTACCGTAAATGTAAACCTTGACTCCTTTTATGCTCTCAGCTTCTTCTACTCCCTTTAGTTCTACAGGCCCGTCCCGCTCGCCTAAGATATTGACCATTGCAACGGATGGCTGTGACATTTTAGCCGGAGACAGTCCCATTCCGGTGATGGCTCTTATATGCTGTTCAAATTGAGAGGTTTCACACCCGTCCATAGTGTAGTGGCCGGAGTTGTGTACTCTCGGGGCAATCTCGTTTATAAGTATGTTATTTTCTTCATCTAAGAACATTTCCACTCCGTAAACACCTGCTCCGTCCAGGCTGGCGACAACTTTTTCCGCTAGGTTTTTTGCATTTTCATTGATGCTTTCATCTATTTTTGCCGGCGCATAAACGTAGGTGCATATATTCCGCTCATGCACAGTTTCAACGACCGGATAGCTAACGATCTTTCCATGTATGTCTCTGGCTGCCATTACAGCAAGTTCTTTTTTGAAATTTATAATTTTTTCGATATAAATCTCTCTGCCTGCAAACTCTTCAAAAGATTGTTTAAGAGCCTCGGCAGAATCAATATATCTATTACCCCGGCCGTCATAAGCATCTTTTTTTGATTTTAAAATTGCTTTTTTTCCAAATTTTTCAAAAATTTCTTCTGCTTGGCCGAAACTGCTGACTTCTTTAAACTCTGCGGTAGGAATTTTGTTGCGGGCTAAGAACTTTTTCTGCTCGTATTTATTTTGTATTAATTCGATAGTTTCCGGCAGCGGATTTATATTTTTATCTTTGTATTTTTTAAGTACATCCGTATCTATGTGCTCTATCTCAATGGTAAAAAAATCTGACTTCTCTATAACCTCGCTTATAAGACCGCCGTCTTTCCAGCTGCCTACTATCTGCTCGGCTCCTACCTGAGCTGCCGGGCAGTTTGGTGCAGGGTCAAGCACAATTACTTTAAAACCAAGTTTTATGGCTTCTTCCGTAAGCATGCGTCCAAGCTGTCCGCCGGAAACTATGCCAACTGTTTTTTTCTCTGTCATCTGTTACTCATTGTATAATTAATTTAAAGATCTCAGAAATTATTCGGTTTTTGTATTACAATATAAGTATATGGAGCAAACTCTTACTGGGACGGATTTCGAGTTTTCCGGCCAGACAGGCGTATATCACGGCAAAGTCCGGGACGTTTACAGTATAGGCGAGAAGATAGTGGTCGTAACGACGGATCGAATCAGCGCATTTGATGTAGTTAGCAAACAAGGCATACCCTACAAAGGCCAGGTTTTAAATCAAATCGCCAGCTGGCAGTTGGAACAGACAAAAGACATTGTTCCGAACTGGGCGGACGGAGTACCTGACCCAAACGTTACTCTAGGCAAGAAAGCTAAAGTTTTCCCTATCGAGGTTATTGTACGCGGTTATCTTGCGGGTAGTGCCTGGCGTTCGTATAAGGCTGGTTCACGCAATCTGTGCGGAAATAAATTACCTGAGGGGATGACGGAAAATCAAAAATTTGAAAGCCCCCTTATCACGCCTACTACTAAAGCTGAGCAGGGGCACGATCAAGACATAACTCCGGATGAAATAGTTGCGCAAGGCTTGATAACTAAAGAAGAATGGGCTCAAATAAGCGAATACGCCCTAAAGCTATTTGCGCGAGGCTCAGAGATTGCCGCTAAACAGAATCTTATTCTGGTTGATACGAAATATGAATTCGGCAAGTTGCCTGACGAGCAAATTATCCTGCTTGATGAACTACATACTCCCGATAGCTCCAGGTTCTTCTACGCTGACAGTTACGATGAAAAATTCGCTGTAGGCGAGCCGCAGCATCAGCTTAGCAAGGAGTTTATTCGGGAATGGCTTGCGAGCCAAGGTTACAAAGGCGAAACGCCCGATTGGCCGGTTATGCCTGACGATATCATAAAAGAAGTTTCAGATCGTTATATAGAACTGTACGAAAAAATCACCGGAAATATATTTGTTAGACCGGTGCTGAAGGAAGACATAGCTGAACGGATTAAACGCAATATAAGCTCGGTTTTAGAGCAGCAAGGAGTAAACTAATGAAGGCTAATTTTGACTCAATTGACCCATTTGACGGCAGATATTTTGACGCGGAAGTAAACTCGGTTTTATCTGAAAGAGAGAGACTCATATACCAGGCGGAAGTCGAAGCGGCATTAGCCTTGACATTGGCTGAATTTGGAGTCTGCAGCAAAGAAGTTGCTAATGAAATACATGGCGCGACTAAGAAAGTAACTGCTGAGGATGTTTATGAAGAGGAAAAAACCACCCGACATGACATAAAAGCCTTGGTTAACGTAATAAAAAAACATATCTCAGATGAAGCTAAGCCTTATGTCCATTTTGGAGCGACGAGTTATGACATTATCGCTAATGCCCAAGCTCTACAAATGCGGACCGTTACTGATGAGGTAATCCTTCCCCGCCTTAAAGAGTTGCTAGGCGTACTTGCCGGGCTAGCGGATGAGTATGCCGATACGCCGCAAATAGGCCGAACCCACGGCCAACATGGCGTACCGATAACCTTCGGCTTCGCTATTGCCCAGTATGTTTCAAGGTTAGGAAATTCAATAAAAGCTATAGATGACTTGTCTGCTGATTTGCGCGGTAAATTCTCGGGGGCAACCGGTTCTTATAACGCGTTAAGCGTTTTCATTGAGGATCCGTTGAAATTTGAACAGTCGGTGCTGGATAAAGTCGGCCTTAAGCCTTCCGAAGCTTCCACGCAGATAGCCCCGCCGGAATACATTATCAGGCTGATAGACGAAATGGCCATAGCCTCGGGAATCTTAGCGAATATCGGCCATGATATGCGACATCTTGCTCGCACAGAAATAGCCGAAGTACGGGAGAAATTTGAAGCCGGCCAAACCGGAAGTTCCACTATGGCTCATAAAATGAATCCTTGGAATTTTGAGAATTTAATAAGTATGCATAAGCAGTTATTAGCACAGCAGCTAAACGCTAACCTAAACATTTCCAGCGAGCATCAGCGAGATCTTACGGACTCAGCAAACTCCCGCTTTTACGTACTGGTACCGGCAATTTTAGCTAATATGGCCAAAAGAGCCGCAAAAATCATGGCTAAGGTCGAAGTCAACGAAGAGCAAATGCAAAAAAATCTGCAGCTAA
>DASUOI010000007.1:0-21259 GCA_036276695.1 Saccharimonadales bacterium (SeqCode)
CTTAATATAACTATAAACGAGCATTGTCCCGGCTATAATACCTGACCCAATGAGAGTGCCTCCGGTACCCCAGCCACCAATCAGCCAATATTTGTCGTCCAGCGGCCACCAGGGCGGAGCGTTGGGCCCCAGTCCCCAAAAAATACCAAGACAAATTAACGCTAAGGCGGCCAAGGATGAAACAATAAGCTTTGGCAAACTAGCCACACCGTTATGGGCAGTTTTGAGCGCTGCTTGCCTTACTGGATCTAAACGGCGTTTGGCCCATTTATGACGGGTAGCCAGCAAGGTAAGGCCTCCGAATAAAGCTAGCAACCCTGGGCCTGGCAAAACTAATGCCGCAATTCCTGCCACTAACAAGCTCCAGCCTAGGATCTCAACGGCAAGAGACGTAAATTTCTTAAATGGGCTTTCCATTGAACGCCTTCCAATATAATTATCCTAATTCCTTTATCTAACTATATCCTGGTCATTATTGCTGTTAGTTTTCTTACTTAACGATTAAACCAAACAAGACTCAAACCTACACAACAGAGGCAGTAAAAGAATAGAGAGTCACTTACTTGTGAACCCCTATCTGTTATTCAAGCTTGGTAGCGGGGCAGGACAAACGCACATTAATCTGCTCGAATACCACTCGGCTTTATTACCCACCACAGGCCTCCGTGTGTGCTGACGTTGTGACATTTTACCTCTCCGGCTTCCTCGTGCGCATAGTAGTATAACGGGTGGCCGTTGTAGGTGACCTGGGTACTGCCATCGGTGCGTTCGGTTGTACCGAGCAGTTCATTATCGGCACTACCAGCTGCTTGTGGCGCTCCATCGGTAAGCACTGGCGGCCACTCCTGAGCACAGTCACCATAACATTCAGCTTTCGTTGACTCCTCAAGTTCCCAGATGTAGATGGCCTGACCTTCATCGTTGAAAAGCATTGTGCCAAACTCGCTGTCACCCGTCGTTATGACTGTTCCCGTAGTTTCTTTCTCTTCATCCTCGGGGCTATTATTTCGCTGCTCAACACTAGTTTCTTGATTGCTTGTAGAGTCGTTATCGTCAGAGTTTGATTGGTATAAGAAATAACCAACACCTGCGATTCCTATTACAGCTACAAGTACAACCAGCCAGGCTAAACCAAATCCTTTTTCGCTTTTCAATATCATGAACTAATTGTATCAAAAACATAGCTTTTCTTATCTTGGTAGAGTACGTGCAAGCGGATCGGAACCATTTCTTTTAATCGAGACACCATAGAATATTGCATTACCTGTCGTAAGACTACATCTCTTGACAAATTTAACTATTAATGCTATTATGTATACTATTATTATGAAAAAACAAAGACAGAAAAATATTGGCAGCCGAATAGAAAGAGGCCCTAACGTGGCAAGCAGCACAGGAGAAGGCACTAAACCACCTTCACGCTTAACTCGCGCTAGGATAAACGCGCGCTTGCTTTTAGCCAGCCTAAGAGGACCGAGCGAACAAGAAATACAAGCTCTTCTTGATGAAGAAGAAGGCAAAAAAGTTGTCCGGATAAACAAGGATGAGGCCACGGGCGACATAACTGAAATTAAGGGTGATGGTAGCCAGAGGACTATAAGAGCAGGAAGCCAAAGATTACCTTTCCATAGTGGCACAGACGGACACGTTGCACCTGGCAAATTAGGCAGAAGACCAATAACTGTAACTAAGCTAAGGCGAGATTATGATGAATTAGGCGATAGAGACCTGGAAGATCATCCCACATGGGGAGCAGAATCAGGTGAAAGACACTTCACGCCTAAAAAGGTTGTAAACATACCAGTAAGAAAAATTAAAGGCATTAGTAAAATAAAAGTAAAAGCTTATGCAGAACCGGAAGCTTACGCAAAAGCGGACATTGACTCCGCCGGACAAGAAAGTATTGGAGCAGAGATAGACGCTCAGACCCCAAGATCTCCCGCTACTCATCCCAGTATACCTGGTCCTGAAGAGGGGCAACGTCCAATTATACCTACTGACTCTGGTCCTATACCTCCACAAGGTCCCGGTAGTCCTATAAGCTAGGTTGCTCCCCGATTTCTGTATTATAAATAGCTGTTTGCCTTAATTATTAAAGACGTCCAATTTATTTACTCTAGCGAGTAGGAATGAAACTGGAGATGCGGCAATATAAAAAGGCCCCGAAACTTCTCGATTGAAAGCATAGCTTTCATCGGAAGATTTCCTTGCAGATTGCCATTCAAGGCAATCTTCACCTACGACCTTTAGCGTCGCAAGTTCGGGAACTTCCAGAACCAAGAAAAATACCCGTCACAAGGACGGGCACTTTTCTTGGTAGCGGGGGCAGGACTCGAACCTGCGACCTTGTGGTTATGAGCCACACGAGCTGCCGCTGCTCCACCCCGCGATAATTTTCCGCGTTAAACGGAATTCCATAGTAACAAACAGGGGTAGAAATGTCAACAAACACTTTGCGCTTCAGTGCCTCTTGCCCATACTATTAAGGCGATAGGAGTGTATTATTCAATAATGGGCAAAACTAACCCTTTCATGCATTCTTTTCGCAGCCGACACTCGCCGGAAGCATTGTGGGAGTCTTTGAGAACGCCGCTTTCACCCGAATTAAATCATAGGATTAATTCCCCCAGGGTTAATTTAGAATATGAAGGGTTGGGCGAGGGAGAACGGATAGTAGAGGGCACGCGATTTATTTACACTCCTAGGTTTTCAGCAATAGGTATTTTTGAAAAACAGCTTTTGCGGTTCGCTCCGGATGAAGGCATTGGAGTCGTCGATTCCGTCTCAGAAAAAGCAAAGACCAGGCTTGATGTGATTGAGCCGGGCCAGGTTGCCAGAGGCCACATGGAATACAGAGTAGACGAAGGAGAAGATGAAACTTCGGTCTTAGCAGTCCGGGGAGAGTTTGCAATAGAGGGTATGGCTAAAGTTATAGCTAACGTATGGCCTAGCCACCTAGGGGATATAAACGAATGGTTGGTTGAATATGGTATTCGCAACCCCGCCGAGCGTCTTGCGGAACACGCCCCGGATGTCTTAGCTCATGCTTGAAGCTTTGCAATACCTGTATTAACTATTAAGATTTTTTTATCTGTGGGCATCCTATCTTTAAATTGCAACAAAAGTGCTAATCCGGCAATTCCAGAAGCTTCGCAGTTTATTTTTTGTTGTGTGGCGATGTCGAGCGCCTTGTCGATGAATTCTTCATTTACGATGCATACATCTGATTCAGATCCACAAAATCCAGCTAAGCGATAAAGCCTTATCCATTGTTCGTCGTAATGAACAAAAGGTAGATGCGGTGAATATAATTTATCGGCTTTCGATTTAGGGTTGTCGGTGGTTGCTCCCATAAAGTTACAGTGTCTTAGCTTGCTCATATCCCCATCAAAGCGAGGGTCGTGGTTTTCAGTACCTAATTCCTTTTTATTTATGTTCAGGACATTTTCGAATAAATTGCCTGTGCCAAACGGTATGAAGCAATAATCCGGCGAAGAATTAATTATTTCATAGCTTAGCCAATCATAAAAACGAGTTGTCGGATCTAAAGCCTCGCTGGAAGTAATATCGAACCCCGACTCGTTATCTGTTAATTTTAATATTTCTTTCCAGCTTAGGGATTTTTTACCTAAGTTTGTTTCATAGATTTCGCAATCAATAGCCGTAATGCTTTTTCTGTTTTCTTCGGATATATTGTGGTCAACTAACACTTTTAGGTTTGGCAAATTATATCTCTTTAGCTGAGTTTGAATCGCCACAGCAGCGGATCCTGAAGAAATTATCGACATGGCTGGCAGTTCGCCGTCTGTTTGACCGTTTTTCTTAGCAACTAAGAAATCTCTGTAGGTGACTATAATTTCCCAAGCCATCCTGTCTTTGTGTGTTCCGGTCGGATTGAAACTTTCATCCTTAAGCCAAACATTATTAAAACCTGGGACAATTATTTTATAAGTCGGCGTGGCTGGAAACTTAGGGTCATCGGCTGGAAATTCAGGCTTTAAAGGGTCATTTTCTGAAGCGACAACTATTGATTTTAAAATAGCTTCTTCTTTTGCTGTTAAACTCATATTTTCCTTACTGATAATAAGTTATCAGTAAATGTTATGTTAGTACAGAAATGTTTTTTGCTCATGCTTGTAAAATATTACATACTATGTAATTCTAACTTTTAACATTTCTGGAAATAAAGGAGTATTAATTGTCTGCAACTGAAGGGCAACTCGCACTGTATAATGAACGGCAAATCATTGCAGTACCGGGCGCTGAGCTGGATCAAGTTCAAAGTGGAGAAGTAGTAAGATCTGAGGATCCCTATTTAGCTAGTGATGTATACCAAAATAGTTTTGGTGTTGCTAGTTTTGCTTTGGGTATTCCTCATCCCTCACAACGTCCGGTGGTTTATGAAGGGGAGGGTACAGCAGGCCCATATCACGGTGATGGAGAAGACCATCCAAGTCCTTCTATTAGCGGAGATCCCGTAAAAAGAGCGCATTTTTATAATACTGACAGAGGATTCGCTATAGTTCGGACTATAATTGCACCGACAGAAGTAACTACTGCACTACATGAAGATAAATTCCTTGGTCCGGCAGTCATTGATAAGTGTTGTTTAGAAGAGACTGTGCCTTCGGACCTGGATGAGCAAACTATGCAAACTGGCTTACTTGAACCAGCATCTTGGCTGGCTTTACCCGGCGCTAGAGATTGGGACCATATAGAAGGTATAAACCCCTACACCGATAGGATTCGCCAGCGTTTGCAAGCGGCTACGGGCTCTGAATATGAATTATTGCGAGAGTACCCCTCGTGGCATAGCTATAGAGTCTATAGAGAAGTATTAGAGCAGATAATAAGAGGCTGTAAAGCGACAGTTGCAAATTTTGATGAAGTGTTGAGTTTGCTGTCAAAAGGTACACCAAAACTTCATGATTTCAAAGGGCAATCTATAGAAGTTGGCAAAGTAGCTCTTTTACCCGAAGGTAAATCAGAACCACAGTAATAGTTATTGCTCATGCTTGTAAAATATTGCATGATATGTAATTCTACATCAAACGACCATAGGAGTTTATGTGGCAGTAAGAAAAATCGAAATCGGTGAAGAGATGCGAAGCGGGGAACTAATCCCTAGAAAGACTACTCATAAAGAAGGACATGCCGTTTCTGTCAATGGTCTGACAGGCGGGCGAATAAGTGTGAGTGATGCGTTGGGCGGAGTACAAAAGAGAGTCATTGATAGAGAGCTTGAAGCGACTAGGGCGGGCTGTCCTTTGGGAGATGTTTGCCAGCTTACCGTAGTTACACCTACCAGTGACGATGCGCTTCCTTCCGAAGCTATATTCAGTTGTCCGCGGAGTGAAGAAGCTTGCGAAGCTCAAGTCGAAAGGGCCGGAGAAAACACCGACAGGCAAATAGCACAAGTTCGAGCGTCTGCTGCAGAAAGCATCGGACAATTAGGCGCAGGTAGATAAATTTCCAAATATGTCGGAATATTTAAAGAATTTGCCAGAAGGAGCTAGTCTCGGATTTATATTTGACGATTTATACGACAGAGCTGAAGATCTAATCATTGAGCTGGAAGCTGAGAGTCTAGGCACGCACGGTGAAGCGGGCGGACCGGAAGTCGTGGTGCCGGATACTGACTTGTCTTTAAGATGGACGCATGCTGAAACTAACGATTCAGGAGTCTATTTTGCCAAGCATGTCTTGGCTAACATAGAAGGTACTAATCATCAGCTGATGTCGACTATGTCGTTTTGTCCGAGTCCCGGCCTGGATTCCGAACCTGCGGCAGTCAACGCCAACAGAGGTGATGAAGCAGGAAGCGATTATTTGTTAAGACGACAGACTGCAGACCAAAGTGATTCTGGTGCAATTACGATTGCCTTGCAAGGTAAAGGAGTAGAAGGCCATACTACTGAGCCAACAGGACATACAGCCAGACCTCCAGAAATGCCAGTGGCAGTGTTGCTTGCTCGTGAAGGTATAGAAAGTACTAAACGCCTAGAGATTGTTACCCAAGGCATATTAACCGGCATGGAAATGGTTGAAATAATTCGGTCTGGAACCCCAGCAATAGATGCTTTTACTGTGATGGGCAGGCCAGTCGCAAACGCCGCTTAAAACCATCTCGCTTATGATTGGTGTTTTATAATTAAAATGATAAAATGTCAAACAAATTTAAATGATTTTGTATGAGACCGAATAACGCATTTACTACTCCAGAACAACGCTTCTTTTTCCCTAGTGGAATAGAAGCTGAGAGCCACAAAAGCTTTGAACTTTCAGGTTTACCACAAGTAGACATGCTGGATGGTGAAATTGGATACGCAATAATTGATAATCCTGAAGGGGAGGAAGTCGCCGGACAGACTAATTACAGGGCTAATCTTTGGCCGGGCTCCCAGGTTAAAAAAATTATCACAGTAGGCGTAGATGGCGATGAAACTACTTTCCCCGGGAAGTCTTGGCTGCATCCGGATGGTAGCGATGGAACCGACGACCAAAAATGGCTTGATGCTCCGATTGATAGCTATGAACTGCAGGAAGACGATCTTCTTGTATTGGTCGTAGACAGAGGAGACCATATGTCCCGAGATGCGAAGCTGAGGGATAGCATAGATGAAAATGAGGTTCTTCTGTGGCCTGCAGGCAAAAAACTTCCTTATTCCAACGGGGAGCAAGAAGGTGATGATACGGCTCGAGACGTAAGTTATAGTCTCCAAGGCGTCATTACACCAGAGCTTAAACTTATAGGTTGGAAAAATGAAATTAATAGGAGCGCAAGGTATTTAGTTGATCTGGCTGTTGCAAATTCAAGTATGCAAAATGAATTGGAGCGTGCAATTCTAGAAGCTTCTATTCCGAGAGAATATTCTTTGGAAGGAATGCTAGGCACTAATAAAGCTGTACAGGCTTATCTAGAATACTTTGAAAGCCAAACAGGCCGAGAGTACACTTCGCACCAAGATCCCGGTAGAAGATACGGGGAATTCCCAGACATGACTCCAGAAGAAAGAAGCAGATACGAGCTGGTATCTGAAGCTTTGCAAGTTTCAAGAAGACTACAGAGATAGAAAGTATAATTGTGTCTTTCCAGTCAAGACAATATGGCTGGTCCTCTGACTATTCACGCAACACTACTACTTCCGTACCGTAAAGAGTAGGTGAGGAGTTCGCGCAAAGACTCCAAAATCTGCCAGCCTGAATCCATAGGTTTTTTGCTCATGCTTGTAAAATATTGCATGATATGAAATTATTGTAAGAATTAGCTATAGGAGAAGAAATGCCGATTACAAGATTAGAAGCTAACTCTATTATAGAAGCGAAAGAAGCATTAAGAATGAGTGCGGCTGAGTCAGATGGTCGTCCTACTGGCGAGGCTGTACGGCGACTTGCATTAGCTTATATAGGTGATGAGGCACCTACAGAAGTAACCAGAGCCCCTTATTGGCTGGGAGAAAAGTCAAGATGGGGTCGAGGGGTTTATATGCTAAAAACAGTTTCCGTAGAAGGTGTTGTCGTAAACGGCGAAGAGTTGATTACACTATCGCATCGAGTTCAAGCACGGCATAGAACACGAAGTTTTGCACCCGATATTAAAGCATTAGTTCCTCTTTATAGAGAATTGGGTTTTATTAAGGATTTAGGTTCGATGGTCTTTGATGAGGATGAACCGGTAGAAGGAACAAGACAATCAGTTAATCTTCATGGGAAGTTTGGAGAAGTAGCTTCCGATGTGGTGTTTGATGCAGATGACCAAAGAGTTTCAGGCGTTATTGTTGATCAAATGCTAGAACTACCCGATGAACCGGAAATCATATCGCCAGCCGAGGCGGCAAATCGTGAATTGCAAGCAGCCGGGGTGGTCTAATATTTAGCCTAGGTGGACGGCTTCGGAAGTAGTTGGCTCGCCTTTTACGTGTTTGATGGCTACTAGAGCTATTATTGATGCGGCTAAGGCAAAGAACGCTCCTATCAAAAATGCCTCATGTGCTCCGGCGACTTGAGCCTCCGCCTGTGTTCCGCCGTTCGTAAGAGACTTTGTGAACTGCGAGGAATAAACGCCGCTTAGGATTGCAAGGCCTAAGGCTCCGCCGACTTGCTGAGAAGTGTTTAATATACCTGATGCCAAACCCGACTTATCTTTAGGTACGCCGGAAGTAGCAGCAATGGTAATGCTAACAAACATGCTGCCCAAACCTATCGCCATTAGCATAAGGCCGGGGAAGACGTCAGTCCAGTAATCGCCAGCTACCTGTAAGTTGCTAAAAACCAAAAGCCCGGCGGCGAGGAAGAGAGGACCTATTACCATCGGCGGTTTGTATCCTGTCTTACTGACCAACTGGGAAACTATCGCCGAACCTGCACCTATGACTATCGTTACCGGGAAAAAGGCAAGACCGGTCTTAACAGGAGAGTAGCCAAGGACTGTCTGCAAATATAGAGTAAGGAAAAAGAACATAGCGAACATGCTGGCTGTAATCGGGAACTGCATCATATTAGCGCCTCTTAAGTTCCGGATTTTAAATATAGAAAAGGGTACTAGCGGCTGTTTTGAGCGAAGCTCATTGAAGACGAACGAGATTAAAAGAGTAGCGGAAACACCGAAGAAAAGCAGACTTTTGTTGGAGGTCCAGCCATATTCCGGTGCTTTGACCAAGCCATAAACAAGCGTCATAAGCCCGGTGGTTACGAGTACTGCTCCGGGGAGGTCCAGATGAGCGTGCTTTAGCTCTCCTTTGCTTTCTGGGATGACCTTGCTGGCGAAAAATATAATAGCCAGGCCTATCGGAATATTGACAAAAAAGTTCCATTCCCAGCCCAGATATTCTGTCAGTACTCCGCCTAAAAGTAGCCCGGCCGCAGCACCACCGGCGGCAACTCCGCCCCAGACACCAAGTGCTTTATTGCGTTCTTTGCCCTCTTTAAACGTGTTGATGATTATAGATAATGCGGCAGGGGACATGAAAGCCGCGCTTAGACCTTGAATGGCTCGCAGTACTATCAGCATAGTGTCGGACTGGCTGAAACCAGCTACCAAAGAAGCTGCTGTAAAGGCCGTAACACCGCCTAGGAATAGCCTCTTACGTCCGAAAAGATCAGCGGCACGCCCGCCGAATAATAGGAACCCGCCGAAAGCTAAGGTATATGCAGTGACGACCCATTGTAGGTTCGCAGGATTGAAATTTAACGTGCTTTGAATAGATGGCAGAGCCACATTAACAATTGATATATCTAAGACCACCATGAACTGGGCTAACGCCATAAGCAACAGTACCTGGCCCTTATGAATCTTTCCGGGCATTTTTGTCTTCTCCTTATTTAAGTGGTTACTTAAATATAGTGTACACTACTGGCTTAAATAGTTATATGTCTAATGGCGGGATGATCTAAGCATTGCGGGAGTAAATTGACCACCATCAAATAGTTTTTCATCATCAGGGCTTAAGCCCTCTTCTTCTGGCTCAGCACTTTGAGGAGGTCCATCGACTGCTCTAGATACTCGGTAGCCTAGATCTTCAAGTTTTTCTAAAGTCGCAAGTTCATCTAAAGCACCTGCGCGCTCAGCCTCTTGCCTATAAGCGTAATCTTGCTCAACTTCGGGAGGTAATCCGGCTTCAATTTTAGCGCCTAAACTAGCTTCGGTTAACATTGTTATATTATACCATATATATCTTAAAAAATAAAGACTTCCGAGCCGAAACCCGGAAGTCTTTTAACTTAAAACAGTGGATTTACCAGCTGTTTTTTTGTCCGCCAAAACCGCCGCCGCGATTGTTATCGCGAGGTTGTTTTGGTCGGGCTTGGTTGACGGTTATATTCCGTCCGCCAACGTCTTTGCCGTTCATCTCCGACTCGGCTTTTTTGCCTTCGTCGTCGTTTTCGAACTCGACGAAACCAAAGCCTTTGCTGCGTCCGCTATCACGATCAGTGATAACTTTAGCGCTGGCAACTGTTCCGAACTCAGCAAAAAGCTGCTGAAGTTCATCGTCATTAGTTGAGAAGGGCAGGCCTCCTACAAACAATTTATACATTGAGTTGTTCTTTCTTACTTTCTCTTAATATTATCGACCTAAAATCTGCTTAAGTTTCCTGGATCTGCTGTGTCGAACGCTACTAAGAGAACTAATCGAACCTGATCAAGAACCTGAGATCTTACTAACGCATTAAAACATAAACTGATTTGACAAGCAAATGCTCTTTGACGCATAATCTTTACTTGGACGTTACAAAAACAAAAAACCTCACAAATTTGCACCAGTCAACCTGCTTTCAAGCAGAGCTTGAAATACCGTTGACTTGGCTAGGGCCAAGCACGATTTTCTTCTGCTGAGCCCAGCGCAATGTACAGTTCGTACATTTTGCTGTGCTTCTCAAAGATAAATCGCACTATGCTCTAACCTGCAAACTTGTGAATAAAAAGCGAAAGAGGGGATTGATGCTTGACTACGAGTTTAGCAAAACCGACGACCGGGCCATTATCAAAATCGACGGAATCATAAAAGCAATAAAGTAACTTACTGATTATCTTTTACGTAAGATATTAGTCTGGGCTGGTGCCTAGCAAGCCCTATATCCTGTCCGTCATTAGGCCATTCATCAAACTGGACGCGCCCGCCTGTCTCAACCTGCAGTCTTTGTAGTTCGTCTCTCACGGGCCTTGTTAATCTTCCTATTGAACTCTTGCCTGCGAAGATAAAGTCAGCCCTTAATTCCGGCTGTGTTTCTAGGGCGGCTTCCAAAGCCTCCATACCCATATCTCTTGTTGCCGGAGATTTCCTGAGCATTAATCTGGCAATTGTTCTTTCTCGTGCCATTAGCCCCACATGGCCGCTTGGCTCCGCTGTGCGTATCGGCCCAAAATCTTCAACTAATGGAACAAACTCTTTGCTGAAAGCATCTTCTAATTTTTGCTCGCCTTCGACATCGGATTCACTTCTTCTTTCTTTGCGGCTTTTTGCTGCGTCTGCAATATATCGGCCAGCAAGAGCTATTGGAGAACGCTGCTCCATACCCATAGGGTCGAAACCAAAAAGTCTGCGCACGCGCACGCCTTTCTCAGCGGCTTGTGCTGCAAATTCGACTGCGAACAATTCGCCAACTGTTTCACCAGTCAGGGTTATATCTCGCATATCTGGAACTAAATCCAAAGTAGCCTCTAGTTGTGCGTTCGCGATTGAAGCGACCGAACCGACCCCTTTTGTAATATCTTTTCGCTGGTCTTTTGTTAATCTGTCCGATGCGCCATGAGCAGGGAGGTCTATAGAAAGATATCCTTGTTCTGGGAATGCAAGCGCATACTGGCTTGCTATATACTGTTGGTCCGCATTGCCTGTACTACCAAAAAGGCTATTCGGTCTAACGATGAGGGAGTTGCCGCCGAAATCTCTGTTTGCATGAATTGCGGAGAAGTTTTGACCATTATCTGCCGTACCTAGTTTTTGTTCCGTTACCTCACGTAAGATACTTGCTTGTTGCTCTGGTTCTGTAAAACCAAAAGCTTCAATATTTGCCGGCTCGTATCTTTCAAACCCCAGATCTGCCATAATATGTATATTATACTATAAAATTACTTAAATTGCAATACAGGCTTAAGGCCTCGTTCATAAATTCTACCTCCATATTTTCTACTAATAATAGTGACATTTGTTAACTATTCAGTCTGTAAGAAATTTATCCTGAAAATCAAAAAAGCTTTACATTAGGAGAACTCCCCAAGAGAGAGTACACTAAGAAGTAACGAGTTAAGCATTCTCAACAATTGTCCAAGCTTAGGAGGTTTAAGGCAAAGCTGCAACCGCTCAGTTATAAACCTTAAACGAAAGGAAGACATTATGTCTTTACTAACAAATCTTAAATATAAAGTGGCTAAAGAAACCTCTCTGTTAAACTCAGATGAGTCCAAGCCAAAAGAAGATGCTCCGGTAGAAAAGCCTACCGACGAGTCCAAATAATATACAGTCAGTCTGTATATAAAAGACCCCCTGAGTGGGGGTCTTTTAATGTTTAGATACTATCTAGTTGGTAGCAGGGCATAAAGCCAATGTCTTGGCTTTATGTAGACACGAGCGAAGCGTCGTTGTGATAAACAGTAAAAAGTTCTTGGTAGCAGGGGGCGGGATTGAACCGCCGACCTCAGGCTTATGAGTCCTGCGCTCTAACCATCTGAGCTACCCTGCCGTATAGATTTTGCGCCATGCTATCCTGCTTTCTGGCAAAGCCAGAAACACTGCCAGCATTCTTGGTTATTTTCGGTTTGCAACTTGCGGTATTCATTCACCGTACAGCAAGTACGGCTCATTCCACTCCTCAGCTGCGCACCAAAACTAACTCAAGCGCAAAAACTGTACAGCACGGACATATGACAGGGGTAAATATAGCATGTTTTAATGACATGTACTAGTGATTATCTCTGGTTTTTAACCACCAATTTTTAATAAATGAGACGGTCATAGTTGACAACAAGAATCCGATGGTTGGTATTAGGGCGCTGACAAACGGTTTCTCAATATCGGCTGATAGCATAAATAAAACCACGACAATGTAAGTTAAGGTTGCAACTAAACAACGTCTTAACAAGCTGGTTTCCCAAGCTTTATCCAGCTCTACTTTTTTATTGCGAGCTTCTATTGCGGTAATCCGCTTTTCTAAATCCTTACTCATCTAATAATCTTCTAGGGTTGATGTATCGCCGACGTCTTCGCCGAGTTCTTGAGATTTTAAAATCCGCCGCATAATCTTCCCCGAGCGGGTTTTTGGAAGCTTGTCTATGAAATCGATTTCGCGGGGGTAAGCATGTCCGGCCAAGTGTTTTTTAACGTGCTGTTTAATCTGCTCTTTAAGCTTGTCGTTCTTTTCAACACCGGGTTGAATTACTACGAATGCTTTAATGATCTGCCCTCGTACTTCATCCGGCTTGCCGATAACGCCGGCTTCAATTACGTCAGGATGCTCAACCAATGCGCTTTCAACCTCAAACGGACCAACGCGTTCGCCGGCAGTGTTGATGACATCGTCGCTACGGCCGACAAACCAGAAGTATCCATCTTTATCTTTTATGCCTTTGTCGCCTGAGATATACCACTTTCCATTAAAGTAGGAATTGAACTTTTCTTCATTGCCCCAGATTGTTTTCATTATGGATGATACAGTAGAGGACTTCAGGGCTAAGTTACCCTCTTGACCGTCTGGGAGCTCCTTGCCTTCGCCATCTATTATGGCTGCCTCAACCCCGGGAAGAGGCTTACCCATTGAGCCAGGTTTGATATCCATAGATGGATAGTTGGTTATGCTGATGCTCCCCAACTCTGTTTGCCACCACGTATCGTGAAAACCAAGACCGAAAGCGTCCAAGCCCCACCATATTGCTTCCGGATTAAGCGGTTCGCCCACACTGCAAAGATGCCTTAGGGAAGACAAATCAAAGTCTTTAGGTTGTTTATCAGCGCCCATTAACATTCGAATTGCCGTAGGAGCTGAATACCAGATGGTTACTTTGTTATCTTGGAGAACCTTGTACCAAGCTTCTGGGCTGAACCGGCCGTCGAAAATAACTGAAGTTCCTCCGAGCCCCCATATACCGAGCACGCCGTAAACTACTCCGGTGACCCAGCCCAAGTCAGCAGTACACCAGTAAATATCATCGTCCTGGACGTCAAGAGAATACTTGGTAGAAGTGATTGCTTGAACTATGTCGTTATGCGCATGAACCACGCCTTTAGGCTTGCCGGTCGTGCCGGAGGTATAGAGCATATAGGAGTATTCGTCTTTGCCCATTTTCTCTATCTCGAAATCGGGGCTGGCGGACTTCATCTCTTTGTCGTAACTAACGATGTGGTTACCTTCGGGGAGTTCGCCTGAACCGCGCTCTATTAATATAACTTTCTTTAGGTTAGGCAGATCGCCCATGATATTTTTGATTCTGGGGTAAAGATCAGCATTGGTAATAACTACGCTGGCTTCAGAATCTGCCAAACGGTCCTTAAGCGCGATTTCCTGGAAGGCTGCGAACATAGTTCCGGCGATAGCTCCGGTTTTAAGAATTCCTAGGAATGCGACATAACGTTCCGGAATAGGGGGCAGGAAAATAAAAACTCGGTCGCCTTTTTCAACATCTTGACTCTTTAAGACATTAGCGAATTTGTCGGTGTCAGTCTTCATCTGTCCGAATGAATAAGTTTCTCTCAAACCGTCCGCAGATTGGTAGATCAGGGCGGTTTTATCTTTTTTATCGCCCAAAGCATTCCGGTCAATACAGTTGTAGGCTATGTTTAATTTGCCGTTTTCAAAGTAGTCGACGTATTCGTCTTCCGCTTTCTCCCACGTAAAATCTTTATAAGCTTTGTCGTAATTCTTCAAATTGGCAATTTTTTTAGCGTGCTCATTTGTTGGGATTATTTTCGGCTTGCTGCTCACTACTAACCTTCTTTCTTTAGTTTTTCCCTGAATTCTTTATCTACATCCATTATGCACTGGTTGGTGACCATATAAAGCCCGTAGTCTTCAGCGAACTCCTCAGATTCATGACTGTTCGCGCCCTCCGCCAGCCAAATAGTCCGGATATTGCCCCTTTCCACGACTTCTTCAAGATGCGGTATAACTTCGCTTGGATTGCGGAAAATGTCTACTATATCTATCTTGGTAGATTCTGGAATATCTAGCAGGCTTGGATAGGCTTTTTCTCCCAGCGTCTCGCTGATTTTTGGGTTTATAGGTATGATTTTATAGCCCATATCCTGAAAGTATTTCGCTACTCTATGGCTATGGCGTTCCGGCTTATCGCTCAAGCCGATAAAGGCGATTGTTCGGGCTTCTTTTAACGCCTCAATCTGCAAGTTGTCTGTCGAGTATGTAACTATCGGTTCTTTTGCCGACCATTGCCAATTTTCTATCTCTGACGGGTCGCGCCCATTTTTAACGATAAATTCCCTATGGTCTACCAAGGCCTTTTTATGTTTGGTTTGCAAGCGCGTGCAGGTATCTTCGCTGATTACTCCTTGGGAATAGGCTTTTTCCAGAATCTCAATCGCTAAGTTGAATCTGTCTGTTTTATTCCTGACCTGCATGTCAAACGGTGTCGTAGTACCGCCTTCCTCGACATATCCGTGAACGGTGAATCTTTGCGGATTTTTGACGTCAAACAGCATATTTTTCATGGCTTCCGGATAGCCATGGAAGTTAACGATTACAGGCTTGTCGATTGTGAAATATTTTTCAGCGTTAGGAATTTGCGGATGATAAGCATCTTCGCAGGAACAGGCGGCTTGAAGCCGGAGCATATTTACAAACCGTATTCGTGCGTCGGGAACCTCTTTTTTTACTAGTTCGATAGCCGCCAAAGCTTCTTTTGTAACGTAATCGCCGATACCCGCCACGACTACTTGAGGGTTTTTATCGCTGGCAAAATCCCAGACACTCAACCCATCTTCCAAGGCTTGCTTCGATGACTCGTAAGTAGTCCAGCGCGGTTCGGGCGTCTTACCGGCGGTAACGATGTTCATCTGGTTCTTGCTTGAGAGCGTCTCCTCCATGATTGCCAGCATAGAATTATCGTCAACGGGGTAGTAGGCCTTGATAAAATCGTTATGTTTTTCCAGCATTCCCGATACAAAACTGGGATTTTGGTGGGAGTAGCCATTATGCTCCTGCCTCCAAGCGGTAGAAGTCAGCAGATAGTTGATAGACGGTATGTCTTGGCGCCATGGCATCTTGCGGGTCCACTTTAGGAATTTTTGATACATGTGTGCCATTGATGAAAATATCTGGGCGAAGGCTTCATAGGTGGTGAAGACGCTATGCCGGCCAGTTAGCGTATAGCCTTGGGCCAGTCCGTGCATGGTGTGCTCGCTGAGCATTTCCATGACCCGCCCGCTTCTGGAAATATCTTTGTCACCTGGTTCGTGCGGCCACACGAAACCGCGCTGTGTTACTTCAAAAACATTGTCCAGTCGGTTTGAATATGTCTCATCCGGACTCATAAGCCGAATATTTTTTGTGTCTTGATTCAGCTTGAATACCTCTTTCAGGTATTCGCCGCCCATCCTCATTGCATTAGATTGGATTTCACCCGGGGATCTTGCCGGCTTTTCCAGCTTTTTAGGGTCGGGAAGTTCAAGGGGTTTATAGTGGTGCCCAAACATACTTTCGTTGTCGCCCATCAGCAATTCATCGCCAGGCACTACACTCAAAACTTCTTCCGCAAAACCGGATTTTTTATCAAAAAGCTCGTCAAATTTATACGATTTCAGCCATGTCTCCAAGTGCTCAAGCTCATGATCGTCGGTCTTGACCGTCGGCATGACAACTTGGTGCGAATTGATAGTACCTTCTATCTGTTTGCCTCGCAGCTCCTTTATCGTTGTCCAGCCCTTGGGGGTCTTAAGGATAATCATAGGGTAGATAGGGTTGAAAACCTCGCCTTTTTTAGCTCGGTCTTTAATGTCTTTGAATTTGTTCTGGGCTTTTTCTAGAGCGTCGTACATCTTCTCGTCAATATCTGCCCCTCCGACGATAATTGGCTCGTATCCATAGCCTTCAAATAATTTCGTTAGTTCTTCATCGCTCATTCGGCCGAAAATGGTCGGGCCGGAAATCTTAAGCCCGTTTAGGTGTAATATCGGCAAAACTACTCCTGAGGTGGCTGGGTCAACCAGCTTGTTGGCGTGCCAGGCTGTCGCTATAGCGCCAGTCTCGGCCTCGCCATCGCCTATCAGGCAAATTGCCATAAGATCAGGGTTGTCCAAAATAGCTCCGTAAGCTGATGCCAGAGAATAGCCCAGCTCGCCACCTTCTAGTATCAAACCTGGAGTTTCTGGCGAACAATGGCTGGAAAATCCATACGGCCAAGCGAACATTTTGGATACGTAACCGATACCGGATTCATCCCGGGTGGCTTTGTCATAATATTTTCCAAGCGTACCTTCGATGAACAAGTTTGCTTGAAGGCCTTGCATACCGTGGCCGGGACCCAAAACAAAAACGGATGACTGTTTGTGGCGTTTAACCAAGCTGTTAGCATGGCCGTATACAAAGTTAATTCCAGGGCAGGTTCCCCAGTGTCCGAACAGTTTTGGTTTTATATCACCAGACTGAAGCGGTCTCTCGACTAAAAAATTATCCTGCAGATAAATCTGCGTAACAGAAAGGTAGTTAGCCGCCCGTACGTATTTTTGAATTCTTTTAATATCTTCTGCTTTACCCATAAGAACCTAAGTCTATAGAACAAATTATAGATAATAAACATTTGTCAGACAATCAGAAAACCGTATATACGAAATATACCGATTTTATATCACATAAGAGTTTTAAAGAGTTAGAATATGATTATGGAGATTAAACTCAAGCCAGGGAAATACGTCGCGGCAGTCAGCGGAGGTGTTGATTCTATGGTCCTGCTTGACCTGCTTCTCCAGCAAGACCAGTCGTCAGTCTCCAGACGTCAGTCTCCAGACGACATGAGACCAGAGACGAGCGACCAGAGACGAGCGACCAGAGACTCAAACTATGAGTTTGTGGTGGCGCATTTTGACCATGGTATACACGCTAAGTCTGAAGAATACTGCGAATTTGTCGCGCAAGCAGCAGCAAGCTCGAAGCTGAAGTTTGTTTATGAACGAGGCCGTCTGGGGCCTGATACCAGCGAGGCATCAGCTCGCGACGCCCGATATAAATTTTTAAACAAGGTCAAAGATGAACATGACGCGGACTCTATATTAACCGCACACCATCAAGATGATGTACTTGAAACGGCTATCATAAACATGCTCCGCGGAAGCGGACGCAAAGGCTTGTCATCATTAAAGTCGACCACCGACGTAAAACGGCCTTTGCTGGCTTACAGCAAGAAACAGATACAGGATTACGCTACAAAACATAATATCGATTGGCGAGACGACCCGACGAATCTCGACACTTCATATTTGCGCAACTATGTCCGGCGCAATATATTGACAAAACTAGACAAGCAGCAGAAAAATAAATTTCTAAACATAATAAAAAGCCAAAGAAAAACCAACAGCGCTCTTGAAAATATCATTACAAAAATGCTACAAGAAAACCCGCATTTAGACAGAAAAGCATTCGTTGGTTTGCCGCATAATCTTGCAAAAGAAATAATCGCCGAGCTTCTGCGTTCTAATAAAATTCCTTTTGATTCCAAGTTGCTGGAAAGATTAGTAGTTTTTGCAAAGACTGCCCGTACAGGCAAGCAATTTGCAGTCTCGAAAAATAACTATTTCGAGATTCAAAACAATGAACTGAAGCTTATCTGTTATAATTAATTTCTATTAGAGATAAGTTGGAGAATGAATGAGCAAGAATCCCTTTAAACCAGGTAAAAAGGGTCCGAATAAACAGAAACAGCACATGAAAAACGCAGGCTTTGTAGCGCTTTTAGTTCTTTTCGGCCTGCTAATATTTTCGTCTTTCAACCAACCTAGCAGTCTAGAAGAAGTAGCTTTTTCGGATGTAATCAACCGGGCTAATTCAGGCGAGATTAAAAAAATTGAAGTATCCGGCGCTGAGTTGAACATAACTAAAAAAGGCGAAGAAGAAGCAAGTCAGAAATCACGCAAAGAAACTGGTTCAAGCATATACGAACAGGGCTTAAACAAAGACGCTCCAGTAGAAGTTACAGTCAAAGAACCATCAAACACAGGAGCTTTTTGGCAACAAGTAGGGCTGGCGCTTCTGCCAATTTTGCTAATTGGCGCTCTGCTTTTTTATATGCTTAGGAGCGCCCAAGGCCAAGGTAACCAAGCACTAAGCTTCGGTAAAAGTCGGGCTAAGCTATATGGCAATGAAAAGTCCAAAGTAAGTTTTGCTGACATTGCCGGCAGTATTGAGGCTAAAGAAGACTTGGAAGAAGTCGTTGAGTTTCTAAAATATCCTAAGAAGTTTGCCGGGGTAGGCGCCCGGATTCCAAAGGGTGTTCTGCTAGTCGGGCCTCCTGGTACCGGTAAAACCATGCTTGCCCGCGCAGTAGCTGGGGAGGCTAACGCGCCATTCTTCAGTATTTCCGGTTCGGAATTCGTAGAAATGTTTGTCGGCGTCGGAGCCAGCAGGGTAAGGGACTTGTTTGCAAAAGCCAAGAAAAACGCTCCGTGCATAATATTTGTCGACGAGATTGATGCTGTAGGACGAAGACGTGGCAGCGGAATGGGTGGCGGACATGACGAGCGCGAACAGACATTGAACCAAATCTTGGTGGAAATGGACGGTTTTGAGCAGGGCCAGAATGTAATAGTATTGGCAGCAACCAACCGAGCGGATGTGCTTGACCCGGCTTTGCTTAGACCCGGCCGGTTTGATCGCCGAGTCAATATAGGACTACCTGATCGCAAAGATCGTGAAGCTATCCTTAAGAAACATTTTGACAAAAAGCCGCTTGAAAAAAGTGCCGACATAGACGCGCTAGCAGCAAAAACAGCTGGAACCAGCGGGGCGGACTTAGCGAACATTGCCAACGAAGCAGCAATATTAGCAGCTAGAAAAAACAGCAAGACTATAACTAACGATATTGTTACCCAGGCTTTTGAAAAAGTTGCTATAGGTCCGGAGCGCAAGGGCAAGATAATGAGCGAAAAGGAAAAAGAGATTACCGCTTATCACGAAGCCGGCCATGCGGTTGTCGGTCACGTCCTGCCGGAAAGCGACATGGTGCATAAAGTTACCATAATCTCCCGCGGGAATACAGGCGGAGTCACGTGGTTCATCCCTCCTGAAGATAAAAGCTACCATAGCATTTTGGAGTATAAGGACGTCTTGGCCCGGATGCTGGGGGGACGTATAGCTGAGGAAGTTATTTACGGCTCAAACAGAGTTACTACCGGCGCTGGAAATGATCTGCAAAAAGCTGCCGAGCTGGCCCGCGACATGATAATAAACCAAGGCATGGGCAAGAAGCTGCGCGACCAGGTATTTCATGTCGAACAGGGGATGATGATAGAGCGGATGGTTCAGGATAGACAGTATTCTGACGAGACAGCGAAGGTCATTGATGACGAAGTAGAAGCTTTAATTACCGAGGCTGCTACAAGAGCCAGGGAAGTTATAAAAGCCAATAAAGATAAGCTTGATAAGCTGAAAGATGCGCTTTTGAAGAAAGAAACTGTCGAAGCCGAGGAAGTAATCGAAATCCTAAAAGGCTCGCGTTTGCCAAAAACCGTTCTTCATAAATAAGCCTAATAAGTTTAAATCAGATATAATACTCCTAAATGAATCGTAGACGTTTTCTTGCGCGGGCTAATAAGCGCATCTCTCTCGGTAGCGCGGCGACATTGTTAGTTGCCAGTGCGATGCTGGGGCAGATACTTGGTTTTTTGCGGGTCAAGCTTATTAACGCTAACTTTCCGCATTTAGGACCTGAAAGCACCGATGCATTTTTCGCCGCATTTAAAATCCCGGACTTTTTCTATTTTACTTTGGCTGCCGGCGCCCTCGGCGTGGCATTCATGCCGTTCTTGGCCGATAAGCTGGCAAAAGGAGATAGACGGGGAGCATTTGAAATAAGCAACAGCCTGCTTAATCTTCTTGCAATCATCATGGCGTTTGTAGGTGTGATAATTTTGGTTTTTGCGGAGCCGTTGATTAAGTTCGTCGTTGCTCCTACCATGACGCCAGAACAGCTTGATAACGCGACCACGATAATGCGCCTGATAGCTTTTAACCCGCTCTTGTTCACGATATCAGCGATCTTTATAAGCGTCCAACAGAGCTTAGGCCGGTTTTTCTTTTATGCTCTGACTACGCCTATTTATAATTTGGCGATAATTATCTCGGCATTGGTTTTCAGTGTTTCCGGAAGCAATCAAGGAGGGCCTTGGGACTTGGGACTTGTCGGCCTCGGAGTGGGTGCTTTAGCCGGCGCGCTTTTGCAGCTTTTAATCTCAATAATAGGCTTCATAGGCATGAAGTATAAGTACCAGGTAAAAATAAATTGGAGGAATAATGATTTCCGGCAGATGCTTAAACAACTTCCACCAAGATCGCTAGACCAAGGGGTAGATTCCCTCAATAGTATAGTAGAGACTAACCTGGCCCGACGGCTCGGCGAAGGCAAACTGACTTTTTATGAAAATGCATATATTCTGCACACAGCCCCGACATTATTGATAGGTACGACCATTTCTACTGCGGCTTTTCCCCGGCTGAACGACAGGCTGGCCCAGGGACGCAGTGACCTCTTCAGAAAAGATTTCCTAAAAATTTTAAGAATTATTATATGGATTACCGTACCAGTAACGGTAGTCGCATATTTTGC
>DASUOI010000008.1:0-3964 GCA_036276695.1 Saccharimonadales bacterium (SeqCode)
CTGCGAAATAGCTCCTTAAGCTATGATTTGGCAAGCAGGACAGATGTGCGTACCACGTCCGGCAACGCGGGTTTTTATGATGTTTGAGGCGCATCTTGGACAAGGCAGATTCTCTCTTCTGAAAACTTTTGCAAACTTTAAATAACTGCCCCTTTTTCCTTCTGCGTCTATATAATTTTTGTCTGTTGACCCGCCCTTTTTTATGGATAGCTCTAAAACATCACGCAAGCACTTATATAATTTATCTAACTGTAAGTCCTGTAAGTCTTTTACTCTGGTCAAAGGGTGTATTTTGGCACACCAAAGCGATTCATCGGCATAAATATTACCCACGCCGGCGATGACAGTTTGATCCAGAAGCACGGGTTTAATATAGCTTTTCAATCTTTTTTTAATCCGTTCTTTAAAATCTTTTGCTGTAAAATCATCTTCCAGTGGCTCGGGTCCAAGTTTTTTAAAGAAGTCGATGTTCTCTATTTCAATCGTCGGAATTAGCCTAGCCCACCCGAATTTTCTTTGGTCGTTAAAGAATAACTCCGCTTCACCCATGTCAAAGATAATGCGGGTGGATTTATCTGGCAATTTGCCTATTAAAGAATCAGTGGGGTGTCCTGCGCCAAAACGGACTTCGTCTTTTGTCCTTAGTCTTTTGTCTTTCGTCGCTGGTGACTGGCGGCTAACGACTGGTGACTCTTGTTTTTGTACAAAAACTAGTTGGCCGGTCATCTTCAGGTGGATAACTAAGCTGTATTTACTATCTAGGTCTATTATCAAAACTTTTGCCCGCCGGCGAACTTGAACAATTTTACTGCCTATTAAAAATTTGCTGACATCATTTTTGGAATTCGGGAAAGACTTCTTCCAGTTGCTCTTAACGGATTTTACCTGATGTCCGGGCAACATCTTACTTAGGCCTACCTTAATCGTTTCTACCTCAGGCAACTCTGGCATAGGTGTTATTATAGGTCAAATGACTGACTCGCTGAAAGATATATTAAACAAGCGTAAATACGAACAGCCGGATGAAATTACATATATTAAAAATTTTGTGCAAGATAAATTCGGGGAAGAGCCAAAAGTGCGCATCACAAAACAATCTGTAATAATTAACGTCTCAAATGCATCTTTAGCCGGTGCTTTACGTGTTCATCTGTATAAGATTGAACGCGACTTAAAGCTTAAAAAGTCCTTAAGAATCGTAATAAGTTAGCTAAGAATTATTTAAGACTATAATAAAAGTATGGCTTATATACCGCTAGCGGAGAAAATGCGGCCTGAATCTATAAAAGATGTGGTCGGACAATCGCATCTGATAGACGGCGGTCAAATTATCAGCGAAATAATTTCCAGCAAAAAACCCACCAGTTTAATTCTTTGGGGGCCGCCGGGTAGTGGAAAGACGACCCTGGCGCGCATCATAGCCAAGGAAACCGGAGCGGAATTTATGGAATTAAGCGCAGTGACTTCCGGCAAAGCAGAGGTCAATAAGGTTGTGGACCAGGCCAAAGCAAACCGACGGCTGGGCCAACAAACTATACTGTTCGTTGATGAAATACATAGGTTTAATAAAGCCCAGCAAGATGCATTCCTGCCTCATGTTGAAGATGGCACTATCGTACTTATTGGTGCAACCACCGAAAATCCAAGTTTTGAGATTATCAACCCCTTGCTCAGCCGAAGTCGAGTATTAGTACTAAATCCGCTTAGCAAAGATGAGGTCATAAAAATTATCAAAAAAACAGCTAAAGCGGAAAAGATATCGGCAAAGCGCCTGCCCGCTAAGAGCATAGGCCTGCTGGCTGAACTATCCGGAGGCGACGCCCGCGTCGCTTTAAGCAATTTAGAACTGGCTTTAAAGCTCGGCAAAGGGGTTATTACTTCCGAAGTTATTGCTACCGCCGCTCAAAAACGCGTACCGGGCTATGACAAAGCTGGTGAAACGCACTATAACGTAATAAGCGCCTTTATAAAATCTATGAGAGGCAGCGACCCCGCGGCAACGCTTTATTATTTGTCCCGCATGCTACAAGCAGGAGAAGATCCAAAATTTATCGCTCGGCGCATGGTTATTTTCGCCAGTGAAGACGTGGGGATGGCCGCGCCGGCCGCATTAAATTTAGCGGTCAGCACATTCCAGGCCGTTGAACGGATCGGTATGCCTGAATGCCAGTACAATCTTCATCATTGCGCCTTAGTGTTAGCAAAGTGCGAAAAATCCAGAGAGGTAGCAGATAAAATGGCCAAGGCTCAGAAATTAGCAAAAGATCATCCTGACCTGCCCGTCCCTCTACACCTAAGAAACGCGCCGACCAAGCTTATGAAAGATCTAGGCTATCAAAAAGGTACTGAATGGAAAGCCGGCTTCAAACACCCTGAAGGTTTTCTTCCAAAAGAAATATCTGAGATATAGATTTTTAGAGTTTTCCCCAATCCCGGCCTATAGTTGTGTCTACAGTAAGTTTTACGCCTAGGTCATCTACGTTTTCCATGACTTGCTGTATCTTTTTTGCCATATCATCAGCTTGGTCTTTGGGGCATTCCACTAATACAGAGTCGTGGATTTGAAGCATTACGTGAACATCCGGATATTCTTTTAAACTTTCGTCCAGTTTTATCATAGCCAGCTTCATTATATCGGCAGCCGTACCTTGGAACGGCATATTAACCGCGGCTCGATAAGCCGCTTCCCTTACCGCAAAGTTAGATGAGTGAATATCCGGCGTAGGACGCCTGCGGCCAAATAACGACTCTACATATCCGTCGCTCGCCGCCTTTTTTTTAATACTTTCGATATATTCTACGAGCTTGGGGCGAAGCTCAAAATATTTATCAATAAAATGTTTTGCCGCCTCTCTTGTCATACCAGCAGCAACGGAAAGACCGTGCGGACTTAGACCGTACATGATACCGAAATTCACTACCTTGGCCTGCCTGCGCATATTTTTGGTCACGTCCTCTGGTTCTCGGCCATATATCTGGGCGGCGGTTGCCGTATGTATATCCACGTCTCTATTAAACATGTCTATCATGTCTTTATCGTCAGATATTAAAGCGGCTATTCGAAGCTCAATCTGAGAATAATCAGCGCTTATTAATACATTGCCTTTGCTTGCAACAAATGCCGAGCGTATTTTCCGACCTAAATCCGAACGAACTGGTATATTTTGCAAATTAGGTTTTTCAGAACTTAGCCGTCCTGTTTGAGCAACTGTCATATTATAAGTCGTATGCAGGCGGTTATTTTCGTCTACAAGATTCGGTAAAGGTTCTACATAAGTATTCATCAGTTTGCTAACCTCTCGGAACTGAGTTATCAGATCGATTATTGGATGAACGCCTCGTAGCTTATCTAACTCTTTAGCTGCAGTTGAGTAGCCGGTTTTGCCTTTTTTTATTCCAATTGTTGATAAATTGAGCTTATTAAACAAAACATCCGCTAGCTGACCGGGAGAGGCTATATTGAATTCCTCATCCGCATAGCCATAAATTTGTTGCTCTATGTCTGATAGATCATCTTTGAGCTCTTCGTTGAATTTTTTTAAATACTCTACGTCAAGCTCTACCCCGCGATGTTCTATTTTGGCTAGAATGGGTATTATCGGCAAGTCAAACTTTTTAGCTAGACTTAGAAGTTTGGGCAGATCCTTAAGCTCTTTACGTTGGTTTTTATAAAGTCTGTTTATAACTGCTATTTCGCTGGCTTCGTCTCCTATGGCAGTCTGTTCTTGTTCAGCAGATAAGCGAATATCCAGCTCATCGGCTGCTAAATCTTCCAGGCTTAAGCTTCTATTAAGCGGGTTTATCAAAAACGCCCCTATCAGTGTGTCATGCGTAATTTTCTCCGGATATATCTGAAGCTCGCGAAGTATCTGCAAGGTAGCTTTTAAGTTATGTCCTACCAAGCCAGTCGACTCTAGGTATTTTCCTAGTTTTTGCCTGAATTTATCAGGACTGATATTGGCTA
>DASUOI010000009.1:0-19729 GCA_036276695.1 Saccharimonadales bacterium (SeqCode)
ATGATATTCCGCCTAGCCCGGAAGTTAATCCGGATGAGTTAGGTATAACTAGTACTGTTAGCTTAGTTCGTAACAACTATGAACCGGCGACCTGGGCTATTACTCTAGCAGCTGTTAGCAGGCTACCGGCATTTATTGACCCTGATACTAAGCTTAATACACGCGACCTATTGCCGGAACCATTAGATATCGGAGATCATATAGGCAATACCGCGCTTACTTTTGCTCTGACTATGCATTTTGCAAATGCTTACTGGGGAAGAAGCAAACAATACCTGGAGACAGACAAAGAATTTGAAAAAAAGAGAAAATTTTTTACTGTAGCCGTCGGTGCAGGTACGCTTGTAGCCAATACATTAGGCGAACTGGTAGGTTACGGGTCAATAAGCACGCCCGATGCAGTTGATTTTGCTTATGGTCTTGCTGGAGGTTTATTTGCATATAAAGCAACCATGCCGCACAGGGTAGATGCCGAGACTGTTTCTTTGGCTCGCAAACAAGACTGGTGGGAAGAGCACGAGCACTTAGAAGAACTATTTACTGAAAAATTTCCAGGTAGACGTAGAGTCAAAAAAACTAGAGCGAAAAAAGATGCCGTTTCGTCTGTAAACATTTCTTTACCGACGAAAAGAAAACCTCATAGTGTGAGCAAGAAAAAAGCAGCAAGAAGAAAAAAACGACGATAAGGGTCAGCTTGGCTTCCGGGCTAGGGCTCGAACCTAGATTGCTGGGACCAAAACCCAGTGTCCTACCATTAGACGACCCGGAAATAACTAAATAATAGCTTGGGATTATCGACAAAGGATATTGTAGCAACTACAGTAGTACCCCGCCAGCTTATCATCTTATTTTGGTATGATTTAAATAGATATGCTTAAAAAGTTAATATTATTTTTGTGCATAGTCGGACTTATTGTTGCGGGAGTTTATTGGCTTGCCTTGAAGGAAAATACAAATGGAAATCAAATTAGCGATGTTAGCTCAGATGGACCTTTGCACGTAATCGAAAACAAACAAGGGGGCCAGTTTAAAACACTTACAGCCCAAGAATTTAGCGATCTATACAATGGCTTCGCCTACCCTAACACCCGGCAAATAATAAATGATTTTTCCATAACCGGAGATGAAGAAGCCGACAAAGTTATATATCGTCTGGCTGAGGACGCAGGTTATCGCATACGCAGCGCACCGGTAGCTGATAACTTTGTAGATATTGGTAGTAACCGTGACTTACAGCGGCTGGCAGCTGAATCCTGGAAAAATTTAGTAAAAGAAGCAAATACTGATGACGTTGAGCTAAGAGTCACTGAAGCGTTCAGATCAGCGGAAGACCAAAACCGGATATTCGCAAGTAGACTGGGAAATATCAGCTCGGATAAAATCATAGATGGCTCGTCAGATGACGCTATAAGAGAATTACTTAAGACCACCGCCCCGCCCGGCTATTCGCGCCACCATAGCGGTTATACGGTAGACCTAGCTTGTGATAGCGACGCGAGCGTATTGTTTGAAAATTCTACGTGTTTTGAATGGATTAAAAAAGACAATTATATAAACATCAAAAAGTTCGGCTGGATACCAAGCTATCCTGAGGGCATAAAAAAACAAGGACCAGAGCCTGAATCTTGGGAATATGTCTGGGTCGGCACAGATGCATTAAAAGAATAAATATTTGAAAAATATGCTTGAACAGTTTAAAATAAGTATAAATAATATATGGTAAAAAAAAGTTACTCCAGCCAGATTACCAGTATTGAGATTAATGGCCTGAAAGGGCGTATGCTTAACCTGGCCCCTTCTGGTAAAAAAAGTAAAGAAATATTACTGTTATACGGCCATCACTCCAGTATTGAGCGCATGAGCGGCATTGCAGAAAATCTGAATGATTACGGAAGGGTCACCATCCCTGACTTACCGGGTTTTGGCGGCATGGACAGCTTTTATAATATAGGACTGAAGCCTACTGTAGATAACTATGCCGACTATTTAGCGACATTGATAAAATTAAAATTTAAAAACAAAAGGTTCACGCTTGTCTCTATGTCGTATTCTTTTCTGATAGTTACCAAGATGCTTCAGAAATATCCGGATATAGCCAAACAGGTTGACTTAGTAGTAAGTTCTGTCGGCTTTGTTCATTACGACGATTTTCGCCTGCCTAGATACCAGATCTCAGGGCTGAGAATTTTAAGCTCAATCCTACAACGCAACCCCTTCGCTTATTTAGCTAAACATACTATTTTCAGTCCCCCGGCAGTAAGAGCATTTTACAAATATATCGGTGTCAAACACTCTAAAATGCAAGACGCTGGCAATAAAAAAGTACGGGATAAAAGGATAAATAGCGAAGTAGTATTGTGGCAGATAAATGATGTACGTACCCGTATGAAAACAATGTATGACTGTTTTAGTGCAGACCTTCTAGGCAGACAGGTCGACCTTCCGGTTCATCATGTATATGTTGAAGATGACAGGTTCTTTAATAATCAGATAGTCGAACAGCACATGAGGATAATTTATAAAGATTTCATAGGGATAAAAACCGATATTATAGGACACATGCCTTCAATTGTTGCTACAAAAGAAGACGCCGAGGTGTTTATCCCTAAAGAACTTAAGAAACTGTTAAAATAACGACAAGCGTTATGAAAGTAGGACTAATTTGCCCTTACAATATTTTCCGAGGCGGCGGAGTGCAAGAGTATGTGCTTGGTATCCGCGACGGCTTGACTGCTGCCGGCCATCAAGCTTGGGTGATAACTCCCCAGCCAAGAGGCTATAAGGGCCCTAAGATACCAGGCATAATAATGCTCGGCGGTTCTGCCCCAATCAGGGCTTTCCATACCTATGCCCAAGTATCTGCTAGTGTGGATATAGACAAGCTTGAGGAAGCGTTAAGGACATACAAATTCGACATACTTCATTTTCATGAACCCTGGGTACCCATGCTATCTAGGCAGATACTAGGCAAATCCGAGGCGATCAACATAGGTACATTCCACGCTGCGATGAGCGAAAGAAGGGCTAGCAGGACGATCGAGAGAGTCATAACGCCCTACACAAGGCCGCTGTTGAAGCATTTGGATATATTGACGGCTGTGTCCCCTGTGGCCACGAATTACGTCAAATCCCTTACTGCCCGGAAGATTTACATCATACCGAACGGCATAGACCTCAAAAAATACCAACCGGAAACTCCTCATAGCCCTGAAGAATCTTCCAAAACGATTTTTTACATAGGCAGGCTGGAAAAAAGAAAAGCTGTTGACCAGCTTTTGAAAGCTTTTTCTATAATTCAGAAATATGATGATAGGTATCATCTGAAGATTGCCGGAGACGGTCCACAAAGAACTGAACTGGCGGAATTAAGCAAGGATTTGAAGCTGAAAAACGTAGAATTCCTAGGTCAAATCGACGAACCGGAAAAAATAAGGCTTCTGCAGACTTCAGATGTATTCTGCTCCCCTGCATTGTACGGCGAAAGCTTCGGCATAGTTCTGCTGGAAGCAATGGCTGCAGGGTGCGTTATAGTAGCCGGCGCGAATGCCGGATACGAATCGGTTTTAAGCGGAACGGGACAGTTATCTTTAGCAAACCCGAAAGATAATAAGGAGTTCGCTCGGAAACTTATGATAATGGCTACGAACCAAGCTATCCGAAAAGTTTGGCTGGATTGGGCTGAAGCTGAAGTAAAACATTACAGCTATGACAATATCGTAAACAAGTACTTGATGCTTTATAAGCTTGCATATGACAAAAGACACAATAACTAAGCTAAAAATAGGTTTTTTACTAGACGATGGTTTAGATAAGCCGGATGGTGTGCAGCAATATATTTTGACTTTAGGCAAGTGGTTCAAGCATAACGGCCATGAGGTCAGGTACCTCGTAGGAGAATCAAAAAGAAAAGATATACCTGAGCTCATAGAATTATCCAAAAATTTAAAAGTCACATTTAACGGCAATAAGCTTTCTATCCCCCTTTGGCCCAAAATAAAAAAAATAAAATCAACCCTAAAGAAAGAAAAGTTTGATGTTATCCATGTGCAAGTACCCTTTTCGCCCTTGATGGGAAACCGGGTAATTAATAGTCTCCCCAATGAGACCGCGGTGGTGGGAACATTTCACATTCTGCCCCTGAAAAACACTTCTTTCTATAGCTTAGGCAACAAAGCTACGGCTGCCAGCATAAGGTCCGGGCTAAGGAGAATCGACAAGCAATTTTCAGTTTCCAAACCTGCCCAGAAGTTTTCTAAAGAAATGTATAAGATTGACAGCGAAGTCTTGCCTAATCCGATAAAACTTCAAAAAACCTTAAAAAAAAGTAAAGATTTTAATAAAATTTCCAAGTTCAAGATTGCTTTTTTAGGCAGATTAGTACCGAGGAAGGGTTGCCTGACTTTACTTGAGGCTATAAACGACCTGGATGAAGAGCATAAGAAGAAAGTCCAAGTAAGTATCGGCGGGACCGGGCCCGACCGTAAGGCTTTAGAGAGCTATGTTCGCTCCAAAAACCTGGAAAATACAGTAAAATTCTATGGTTTCGTAGAAGAAGCCGCCAAAAATAAGTTCTTAAATGAATCAGATATAGCTGTTTTTCCCTCGAAAGGCGGAGAAAGCTTCGGAATAGTGCTAACCGAAGCAATGGCCTCTTTCGGGCCTATAGTGTTAGCTGGCGACAACCCGGGATATAGAAGCGTGCTAGAAAACGAAAAGCTACTTTTTGACCCTAGCGATTTTAAAAAACTTGCAGAAAAAATCATTTATTTTATGGATCACCCTTCAGAGATGAACGCAGCATTTAACTTCCAGCAAAAACTTGTTAAAAATTATGATATTGATAAAATCGGCGAGAGATTACTTGTCAACTTTCGCTCGATAGTTCAAAATAAGAGCAAATGAGTTCAAACAAACTGCCTGAGCGGACAAAAATTGAGCTGGATACAGGGTCATTACTAAAAGCCATAGCTATTGTAATTGGCGCCCTGCTCTTACTTTCATTCGTAAAGATAATCTCACATGTGCTGACTCTTATATTCATAGCTTTGTTTTTAGCGGTAGCTCTTAATCCGGCGGTTAGTTTCATAGCCAGGAGGCTTAAAAGCCAAAGTCGGGTTGCTGCAACAGGTATAGCCTACTTACTGGTAACAATTTTTCTATCCGGGTTCTTTGCCCTTGTGATACCGCCGCTATTCAACCAGACCGTCGATTACATTAAAGAAGTACCCGCTACTATAAGATCTTTTCAAGAGAGTAACACTACTGTAAGCCAGCTTATAGAAGACTCTGACTTAGATCAGCAAATAGATCAATTCGCAGATGATTTTAAGAATCAATTTCGAAATGTTGGCGAGCCGGTACTTTCAACTGCTGGTCGTGTAGGATCAGTCGTTATATCCACCATAACTGTTTTTGTCTTAACTTTTATGATGCTGGTAGAAGGCCCTGCCTGGCTGAAAAGATTTTTTGATGCAATGCCCGTTGGTAAGCGCGAAAAACGCAAGAAGGTAGCGCAGAGGATGTACGGTCAGGTTACGGGATACGTTAACGGCCAAGTGCTCGTCGCATCAATAGCCGGAATCTTTGCTTTCGTAGGTTTGGTCATTGCTTCCAGTATATTTAGTGCAGATATTAACGAAGTCGCTTTAGCTGCCATTGTTGCATTGTTCGCTCTGTTGCCGCTTATAGGTGCGACGCTGGGAGCAATCATAGTTATATTTGCTTGTCTGCTTGTATCGTTCCCTCTAGCATTGACTATGATAGTGTTCTTCATTATTTATCAACAGATTGAGAACGTAACAATACAGCCCCTTATACAATCAAGAAGTAGTAATCTTACGCCATTGATAGTGTTCATTTCGGCACTCATAGGTGTTAGCTTGGGCGGGTTGATTGGGGCTTTCGTAGCTATCCCTCTAGCAGGAATTATCAGGATATTACTAGAAGAGTATTACTTAAAAAATACCGCCGCCCCTTCTTCCGGCGCAAAGACGAAACAGACTCGTTAGATTCTAGACCACGCAGAACCGTAGTCAGTGTCTCTGACGGCAATGCCTTCACGCGTAAGTTCTTCCCTTAATCTATCTGATTCTGCCCAGTTTTTTGCTTTTCGGGCTTCTTCCCGTTTTTTAATTATTGTTTTTTGTTCGCTAGATATATCGGAGCTATCTAGCAGGCGGAGCCCAAGATAGCTATCCAGTAATTCAACAGCTTTTCCTATTGCTGAGGAATCAGGCTGGGCGTTTTCTTCGTCGATTTTTTTAATCATTTTGTTTAATATCGCCAAAGCTTCAGGTGTTTTAAGGTCGCTAGACATACTTTTCTCAAAAGCCTCTATATAAGTCTGGTAATCATTCGATAAATCTTTGGAGCTGAAGCCTTGATGTCGAAGGTCAGCCCAAGATACAATTTTCCTATAAGAATTTTGGGCTGCATCTAGGATGTCCCAGGAAAAATCCAAAGAAGAGCGATAATGCGATTGAAGCATCAGAAGCCTTACTGACATCGGCTCATAACCCTTCTTCAATACTTCGCGAATAGTTACAAAATTACCCTTACTTTTACCCATTCTCTGTCCATCGATATTTAAAAAACCGGAATGAACCCAGTATCTTACAAAAGGAGACTTGCCCGAAGCTGCCTCCATCTGGGTAATTTCTGCCTCGTGATGCGGAAATATAAGGTCTACCGCTCCTCCATGTATATCGTATTGCGGACCAAAAACCTTTTCTGATATAGCGGTGTCTTCAATGTGCCAGCCAGGCCTGCCTTTGCCAAAGTCAGCCTCCCAAACAGGTTCCCCGGGTTTTGAGAATTTCCAAAGGCAAAAATCGTTCCAGCCGCGTTTTTTATCGCTTTGGTCTATGCGGCTTTGTGCATCATTTTCTACTAGCTCGGTTCTTTTGGATAATTTTCCGTAGTCTTTAAACTTTGCTATTTCAAAATATATGCCGTCGTTTTCTATTTTGTAAGCAAAATTCTTATCCAAAAGCACTTGGACCTGTCTTTTGATGTTATCTATATTCTCTGTCGCTTTCTCGTAACGGTCTACCGAGGTATTATTCAGTGCTTTCATATCTTTATAATATTCATCTTCGAACTTCGAGTTGATATCTTTCCAGCTGACATTTTTGTCTTTAGCTCTGAGTATAATTTTGTCGTCTATATCAGTGATATTTTGCAGATAAAAAACATCAAAGTTTTGTGCCCGAAGGGTTCTGGACAAAACATCCATTTGTATGTAGGTTTTCGCATGCCCGATGTGCGATAAGTCATATACTGTGGGCCCACAAACGAACATTTTTATTTTTTTATCCTCTACAGATTCTATCTCTTCTACTTGTCTGGTCAAGGTGTTATAAAGTTTCATCTGATTTATTTTAATTGTTCCAAAAGCTTAGATGCGATATCAAAAACTTCTGTCTTTAGCTCGCTTAATTTACGTCCGTCTGTGACCCTGAATCCGCTAGCATACTGATGTCCACCACCTCCGAAGTGTTCGGCCAATTTGGCACAGATAGGAAACCCTGGGTTGGAGCGCAATTTTGCTGTTATCCGCCCATTTGGGTAGCTTTTGAACGCTACAGCAAGCTGAACGTCTATAATCTGGCGCATTTCGTCAATAACCAGCATAGGCGGGTTGTATTCCTGGCTGTATTTTTCAATTTCTTCCCATGGTATTGAAATATAAGCTACCCTGCCCTCCAGAGAGTACTTTATGCGTCCTAATAACTTTGATTTATACTCAACTAACTCCGGGGTTTTCTTGGACAATTCCTTTCTTTTTGCGTCTATTTCGTTAAGGCGCACACCAACACCTAGCATTTCGGCTATTATCTGAACGCTTTGTTGGCTTACTTGGTCAGTGGTAAGCCCTAAGCTGTCGCTTAAGATGCCTATTGTTATAAGCTCGCCGATTTCTTTGTTGATTTCCCAATTGTTATTTTTTGCCAATTTGTATATTAACTCGGTCGTTGAAACGGCTTTTTCTATAAAACTTGCTTTAATAAAGTCCAAAGTTGTTTCTGTTGAGTGGTGGTCAATAACAATAACCGGTTTAGCTTTTATCCATCCTAGCTGGTTAGTCTTCTCCAGAGTCTCAAGTAGAACGAGTGAACTGTTATCTACGATGATAGTCAGGTCAAATTTCTTCGGCAAGTCTTTAGACACCCTGTCCCAACCCTTGATATATTTTAAGTATCCTGGCATGTCTACGCCACAGTATAAGGCCGGGTCTTTACCCTGCTTAAAAAGAAGCTGCTCTAAAGCTATTGCCGAAGAAAGACTGTCTGCGTCAGGATTATCGGCCTGGACTATAACAATTTTTTCAGCATTGTCTATATAGGTTTGTATGTCTTTCATATCTTGCGTCGCCCTTCTAAAGCTTTGGATAAAGTTATCTGGTCTGCATATCCGATATCAAGCCCTATGGGTAAACCTTGGGCAATGCGAGTTATTTTAACTTTCTCGCCAAAAAACATTTTGGAAATATAATGAGCCGTAGTCTCGCCTTCTACGCTGGCGTTCGTGGCTATTATTACCTCTCTGACTTTATCTTCTTTGACTCTCTTTTTTAGGCTGGTTAGGTTTAAGGCCTCCGGACTAATACCGTCTATCGGGGAAATTAATCCTCCTAGGACATGGTAAGTGCCTCTATAAGAAGAAGTTTTTTCGATTGCTATCACATCAAATGGATCGGCTACGATTGCAATGATCTTTTTATCTCTTGCTTCACTGCTGTACAATTTTGAAACTTTTTCGTCTTTATCTATAAAAGCAAAAGTTTTGGGACAGACTTTCACATCGGTCTTTACTTTTTTTATGGCGTCTGCAAGTTTTTCGCCTGCTCCGGTATCGTTTTGGTACAGAAAATATGCGTACCTTTCAGAAGTCCTGGCGCCTACTCCCGGCAAACTTGATATCGCACTAATTAGCTCTAGAAGTGCTTTTGGCAGCATATTATATTACTTTATAGCCCGAGATTACCAAGCATGCCCATCATTGGCTGCATTTTTTCGGCTGCGTATTTTTGACTTTTATCAATAGCGCTTTTAACTGCTTCTTCAACCCATTTTTCCAATTCGGCTATATCATCCAGATCGACCTTTTCGGGGTCAATGTGGATCTTTTTAATCTTTTGCTCGCCGGTTATTTCTACTGTCACGGCTTCATCACCCGCAGAAACTTTAATAATTTCCTTCTTGAGTTCCTTCTGCATTTTCTTCACTTTTAAAAGCATCTTTGCTTGATCGAATCTATTCATATATACTCCTTTTTCTCTTTAACTAGTTTAGCAGACTATATTGTTTTTTCTGAGCCTGCAACGGAAATAATGTCATTGGTTTTCGGCCATGCTACGTAATATCTGACGATATTGTAGCCGGAAGACAGTACTACCGTAAAAACAACCAATGACAGGCCTAGGTTGCGAGCTACCGGATTGCTCGGGAATATACTATACCAATTGTCCAGTAAGAACTTTATTCCATAGCCGGCCGTTAGATACACTATCGGAATGATAAGTGATAAGGCTGGCAAACCGACAAATGTCAGAGCCAGCACGGCAAATATTAAACTAACGGCTAGAAAATCAAACCTGTGTTTTAAGCGTTTATCGACAAACAGTGCAACTAGTCCGAATACCAGCAACAAACAGCTCAGATAATTAAATATTGGAGTTCCCACCAGCCATAAATTCGAATCAGGGATACCGTTCAAGAACAAGGCTTCAAGAGAAGCCTGCAAGTTTTGAGTGAAAGAACTGACTGTAGTTTGACTATCCCCTGCCAGTATATGCGCAAAATTATCAGGATAAAGTACGAAGCTGACAAATAAAGGAATGATAGTTACGAATATTATGGCCAGCAACATCCAAATTTTTCGCAGGTCGTACTTCTCTAATATCTTTTGCATAAAGAACGGCAGCAAGATTATAAAACCAAGTATGGACCAAATTATCCCAGGGCTATAAAGAGTAGCTGCAAAAAGCAGCCCAGCAAAAAGAAGCTTCCATGTATTTTTATTCTGCGCGAGAAGGTAATTCAGGCAAATCGCAAGTGGTATGAAAACCAAGTAAATATTATTGAAATCGAGGCTTTGCGAGGACAATATCATCCAGCTTGAACTTGAGAAAAGGAGAGTAGTCAAAAGCGCTGTATTTCTGCCCAACCATCTTAAGCAAACGATATAAAATAAATATACGACAAGTAATATAAACAGGAATGAATAAATTTTCAGCATAAACTCGCTGCTTAATCCGCTGGAATGGGTAAAATACAAAAAGAACTTTTGGGGCATATAAGAAGACTCACTTAAAATAACGTCGGTTGAAGAAGATTGCCCTACCAAATCTTGATATTGCCCGGAGGTGCCTATAAATTTTGAAGCCGGCAAGTACAAAATGCTTAGGAGGATTAGTATTATGACTACAAATATATTTTTCTGAAGGAGCTTTTTAAGCCTGAGGCGCTTTTTCCCCATTGTTTTGCTTGAACGGTTAAGGGGCTTGTGTTTTGAGTTGACTGTTATGTTATCTTGTTTTTTTGGCTGATTAGCATTAGGCAGATTCTGCAAGTTGCCGACAGGTTGTCTTCTTCTCTTTTTTACAGGTTTTATATCCATATTTATTTAAACTATCACTCAACTTTAACACATTAGTTATCGAACGGCGTGGCCTGTTTCTTAGCCAAACTTCTGAATCTCTGCTTGTCACGATCGAAAAACAGCTCTATAGAGCCTACCGGTCCATTCCTGTGTTTTTTAACCAGTATGTCCGTTATATTTTTTCTGTCCGTCTCAGGATTATAATATTCTTCTCTATAGATAAAAGCTACCACGTCAGAGTCTTGCTCGATAGAACCTGATTCGCGCAAGTCTGCCAGTTGGGGTATTTGCGGGCTGCGGCTTTCAACGGAGCGGCTCAGCTGGCTTAAGGCAATCAAAGGTACATTTAACTCTCTTGCTATCCCCTTCAAACCTCTGGAAATTTCTGAGATTTCCTGCACCCTGTTGCCCGAGTCCGAGGTAAATCGGCTTCCTCCGCTCATAAGCTGAAGATAATCAACAATAATCAATCCTAGTGGCCGCTTGTGAGCCTCCCTGCGGGCCTTGGTTCTTAAGTCGCTTACCGTGATACCAGGGCTATCATCTATATATATTTCTGCCTCGCTTAACGATCCCATGGCTTGGCCAATTTTTTCAAAATCTGAATCGCTCATATTGCCTGTTCTCAAATTCCAGGCATTCACGCCGGATTCGGCTGCCAAAAGCCTGTCTACCAGCTGTTCTTTGCTCATCTCCAAGCTGAACAGTAAGACCGACTGGTCAGATTTTAAAGCGACATTATGGGCTATGTTCAAAGCCAGAGCCGTTTTACCCATGCTAGGTCGGGCAGCTAATACTATCAGGTCGCTTTTTTGTAGGCCGGCTAATATATTATCCAAGTCTTTAAAGCCCGTAGGAACCCCTCGTATAGTACCTTTGTCTTTATGCAGTTCATCCAGTCTTTCAAAGCTTTCATCCAGAATATTCTCTAAACTTACTATATCTTGCTTGATTTGATTGTTAGACACCTCAAATAATTTGCTTTCTGCTATCTCTATCAATTCCTGGACGTTTTCCGTTTCCCTGTGGCCTAATTCCGATATTTCCTGACTGGCTTTTATAATTCTTCGCCTCAAAGCCTTAGACTCGATGATTTTAGCGTATTCCAGCGCATGTGATGCTGTCGGTACGAAATTTGTAAGCTCAGTAAGATATGATGAGCCCCCTATTGCATCCAGCAGGCCTTTTTCTTTTAGCTTGTTGGATAAGGTCAGCACATCGATAGTTGTTTTTTTGTCGTAAAGATCTATGGCGGCTGCGTATATTTTTTTATGTTTTTCGTCATAAAAATCATCTGACGAGAGGATGTCGGAGACTTTCACGATGGCATCGCTGTCAATAAGAAGAGAGCCTAGCAAACTTGCTTCGGCCTCTGTACTGTTGGGCGGGTCGATTGGGTTATTCATACTTGCAAAACTTCATGTGAACTTTGATGCTTTATTCTAGCATCTCCGCCGAGCCAAATACATTGCTTATGTTTGATATGTCTTTTTTGCTATCGTATTTTTTATCAGGTTCTTCAAAAGTTTCTTCTTTAATGATAATCGTGTCTAAAGATGTTATATCTGAATTATGTTTATTTATAATCTCGATTATTTTCAAACGATTACGTTTCATATCCAGTTGCTTTTTATGAAAGTTAAACTTAAGCCTAAGCTCAAGACTATCTTGGTTGATGTTTGCTTCAGCCATTCTAGCTACACCGTAGAGAGTACTGTTCGACACTTTTAACTCGTCTAACACCTTCTGCCATAGCCCTAAGTCGTTTTTTGTAGCGGGCTTTAAAGTCTTAGGCTCGGTTTTGACTTGATTATCCGTGCTCTTTTTATCGGTCTCAGTCTGCTTTGCTTCAAAAACTTGTACGTCTGGTTGCTCGGATTGAGATGAGTCTACGGTCAATGACGTATGTTTTAAAAGGCAAACTTCAAAGGCAAGCCACTTGTCTGAATAATTTTCAATACTCATCAGCCCTTCAAGCAGACTTAAATGTTTTGCAGACGCTGAATCATTGGATATCTTAAACCTTATAAGTTTAGAAAATTGCATGATAGCTTTTTCGGGATTAACACCCGAGTTGCGCATAGCTTCAAGTTTGCTAATTAATCCCTTAGCATCATCTGAAGCCAATAAATCATGCAAGGAAGTGATATTCTTTTTATCTGCAAGGCCTAGGAGAAGTTCAATGTCAGAAGAACTTATCTGGTCCGATAAGTTTCTCGCCTGGTCAAGTATAGCAATGGCGTCCCTAAGACTTCCTGAACTATTTTCAGCTATGGTCTGCAGGGCTTCTTCATCAATTTTAATCTTTTCTTTTGAAGCAATTTCTTTTAAGTGCCCGATGACATCTTCATTACTAATGGATCTAAATGAAAAGCGTATACACCGACTAATAATGGTTTCCGGAAGCTTATGATAGTCGGTCGTTGCCAGTATGAAAATACAGTGTTTAGGCGGCTCTTCCAGGGTTTTTAAAAGAGCATTGAAAGCCTCACGCGTTAACATGTGCACTTCGTCTATAATGTAGACTTTGTATTTAAGGCTTGTTGGGGCAATATTTACTTTTTCTCTTAGGTCGCGTATTTCATCGATTTTACGATTTGATGCGGCGTCAATCTCTATTATATCGGGGTTGTTTACCGTTTGCTCGTACTGTATTTGGTTTACGTAGCTTGCAAATATTCTGGCAACGGAGGTTTTGCCTACGCCTCGAAGACCGGTCAATAGATAGGCGTGCGAAAACGTGTTATTGTCGACCGATTTTTGGAGTGTTTTGGTAATATGTTCCTGACCAACGACGTCTTCAAAAGACTTCGAACGGTACTTTCTATAAAGGGCCAAACTCATTACTTATATTATACCAGTCTTCTCGGGCCCCGTCCTGGCATAAAACGTATAGTTCTTGTTTGCTCCAGGCGTGGCTATTTAGGGAAAATCGCCTTGACGATTTTCGCCATTAAGCCACCTGCAACCCCTACACAAAAAGAAATACATTTTATACCAGGCCACCCGAGGGTCTGTGGTAACACCAACCTAAAATCCTCTATCCGGCATTGTGAGCTGTCCTGGTAATCGAATGTCAAAAGCACAATTTAGGAGCGAGGGAATGTTTGAGGCCAGTTGAGCTTTAGTTAATAAAAACTGGCTGAGTTTCCCGAGCATTGTGCTCTTTGACGATGATATTACAAAGACAGCGAGCAGTTGGTTGAGGGTTTTAGATTGGTGTAAAACAGACTTTAGAGGGCGGCTTCTAAGGCAGCCCATAACAGTCCTGATGGACTGTTATGTAGTCGCGAGCGAAGCGTCGATTATGCGCTTACAGAGCTGCTTCCAAGGCAGCCCACTCAGTATCTTCGTTATCTTGAGGTATGTTTGCGCTAACCTGGTCGCCTGGCTTGGCTTTGAAATAAGTAACACTGGCGAGAAGTACCCTGTACATCTTTTTGCCGACCTTTACGAAATAATGTCCGTCCTTAAGCTCTAATGAACCTACGACTTGTTTGCGCGGAATAGGGCCTATCTGCTTGTACAGAAACGAACCGTCGTCAGCAATGGAAAGTTTCAATATATCACCTTGCACCAGCTTGGACTTAGAAGCGTAATTTGCCGGAACCGGATAAGTTTTTCCGTCGCTTCCGACCATGTTCTGGCCGTCAAAAACGCCTTCTATGACCTTGCCGATGTTATCTTCGTTCTGTATTTTAGTAGCCACTTCGTCGTCGCCAAGCAAACTTAAAATCAGCTCCTTGGCCGCAGCCAATGAAGTTTCAGCCTCAGTTATGAGTGATCTTAATCTTTTTATTTGTTTGTCTGGTATATCTGTCATTTTTCTTTTCCAGTTATGTGCTTATTTGTTTCCCAACTAAACCAATATTACTCCTTCACATAGAAGCTGTGAGTACATTACCACTAAATAATGGATTTAGTCAAAATAAACTGTGGAAAAAATTAAGCTAGTTCTACTGTTGCGCCTGCGTCTTCAAGAGCCTTTTTAGCCGTTTCTGCTTCTTCCTTAGGTAATTTTTCTTTTACTACCTTAGGCGCTCCGTCAACTATTGCTTTGGCTTCGCCTAGTCCTGAGCCTGTGATATCTTTTACTGCTTTGATAACTGCAACTTTTTGAGCTCCAGCATCCTTAAGCGTTACATCAAATTCACTCTTAGCTTCTTCAGCTGACGCCTCTTCTCCGCCGCCGGCAGGAGCCGCGACTACCGCTGCAGCAGGGGCCGCTGCGGAAACGTTCCAATACTCTTCTAGGAATTTAACAAACTTGCTTATTTCAAGCGCGCTCATTTTATCCAGTTCTTTTACCAAAGATTGGAATTCTTTAGGAACTTCCACTTTGTCAGACTTTTTATCTTCTGATTTGTTCTCTTCTTTTTTTACTTCTGCTTCTGCCATATTATTTCTCCTTCTTATATTTAACTAATATTTACAAGCTTTCCGCTCGGGCACTCAAAACATTTAAAACTCCGCGCACATTTCCTGCTAAAACGTTGGCGAAACCGCTTAATGGAGCAGCTATAGTTCCTACCAGCTGGCCTCTTAGCTGATCCTTGCTAGGCAAGGCTGCTAGGCTTTTAACATCTTCAACTGAAAGAACTTCTCCTTCTGCGGTAACAGCACCAACAAATTCAAGGGCTTTATTTTTTTTAGCGAAATTAGCTAAAACTTGTGCTGGAGCTACTTCATCCTCAGGGTTGAATGCGTATAAAAGCTGTTCTTTAAATACGCTTCTGTCTGTATCTTTGAAGGTTTCTATGCTGTCCATAGCTTTTAAAACCAAGCGGTTCTTGACCACCTTCAGCTTAGTCTGGTTACTGTTTGCGTTACGCCGCAATTCCTGTATCTGCTTAACACTAAGACCGGAATAATTAGCTAAAACAGTTAGCTTAGACTTCTTAAACAGCTCGCTAACCTCTGCGACTAATTCTTCTTTTTTGTCTCGCTTTAATGCCATATTTGCATTTACCTTCTTAATTAAAAATGTCTTTGGCGAAACCAAAGACTTAACAAGAAATTTGTTGATTCCTCGGCGACTCCGCCGGCTGGCGGATTAAGCATCCATGCGGTCGCTGTCTTCGGTTTGTCAGCCTAATTTAACACAAAACATTCAACAGTTCAAGCTATTTTGAGCTTGTTCTCGCTCGTTTTTCTGCCTCAATCCTTCCAAGAACCTGCTCGTTGTCATGGTTTACGAACTTCATTGAGCTGGCTATTACAGGGTGAATCTCGGCTATTTTTTTGTGTATCTCTTGTGCTAGCTTTCTATAGCCCGGGTGGCCCTGAGGGCTTGTTCTCAGTTCTAATATATGGAAAGCTTCCCGAGCATTGAATGTGACCTTCCAGCGCATTCTGTGACCTAAAAGCGTAGCGTATTGTGATTCTTGCTTGAAATTTCTTTTCTCTAAGAAATTGTACAGGCTAAGACTTTCATCAAAACAGCTGATAAAATGATCCGCCAGCCCGGCTTCTTCTATCACATCAGGTATACTGTACCCGAATCTTGGCGAAAGTTCTTGCCAGTCCATATTGTCAACTATCCTGTGCCTGGCAAGGTCTCTGAAAATTCCATAGTCGCACAATATATCCCAACTATAATGAATCTTTTCCAGAGCCCGTCCAGGCTTTTGCCGACGATTTGTTCTTTGGCCTATATATTTCAATATGATTTCCCGCTTCTTTTCCACCGGCATCTTTTCTATGTCAGATTTTATCTCGCTCAAAGACAAAGAACTAAATTCGAAACAGATGTCAGCGATTATATCCAGCTCATTCTTCGGCCAGTAATCCGCTAGATTCACCAGCTTCATGTCTACGCTGAATTGACTTTTGACCTGTTCTTTAACGACGCTCTCGGTTTGGGCCTTTGTCCGGCTTAAATATTCAGTCGTATCCGCACCTCTGCCCGGCTTGTCGGCTCTTTCTAAAAATACCGGTATTACTTTTCTGGATTCTTCCAAAATGTCTTTGCCGGCCTGTCTAGCCTCTGACGTTTCATCAGCCAGAAGCTTTATTACTAGATGTTCCAAAGACTGCCCGGAAAGATACATGCCGACAGTAGACTTTGAGCTAACCGGAAGCATTGGCCTTGCCATATCGCAGGCTAAAGCTTTTGTCGCTGCCCGCCAAGAGTTCTCATCGTCAGCAGGATTCTTGTGAGTGTTTGATCTAATATAATCAGTCAGCCTGTGCACGACATGTGAGTACTGGTCAAAGATATAATCCATAGACTTTTGATATCTATCAGCAACTTCAGTATCAAAGTTGCTAGGAGTGTAATATTTGTAACGTCCTTCTCTGTCTTTCTTGTCGTAATATATGTATCTTGTAGATTGTTCCAGATACGCTCCAAGGCGGCCTTTTTCAAGTTTTTTGGTCAGTAGATTGCTGGCGTTCTCGACTACTATATGTTGCCCTGCTAGTTGCTGAACTGAATCATCTCCGTATTCGCTTATTATCTTTTTTAATAATTTTTGATCATTACCGTCTTTCCCAACGAATTCATCCTTCAGTATATTCCTTAAATCATCGTATTTTCGGCTTAATCTAGCCATAGCCGCTGCAATAGTTTGGGAAGCAAGCTTACTTTTAACCGCATAAATATTTCTATCAAGATTTGTTACATATGATTCAAGTTCTGCTTCATCTTGGTTTGTATCTTTTTTTTTACCCGGTGCATTGGGCAGCAGGGGCTCTATGGATTGCCAAACCAAATCATTGACCTTCTCTCTCTCCAGCATTTGACCGTTTCGGACGCAGTCGATTCTTTTAAAATCTTTAGGGAATAGATCGCACAGGTTATCATAAACTTCAATCGACCGGTTTAAGTGACCGTTACTGCTTTCTAGGATGTCTCTTTCTTCGCCTCTTTTTGAAATATTTTCCGAAGCTACATTAGCCGGAACTCTCAATACTATTGAGATATCCGGTCGGGGTATTTTAAGCATTTCAAACTCAATCTGATCCAGCCATAGAAAGAACCCTCTTCTTTCCTCCGCATTATCAAAGAATGTCCCTTGGTGCGCCATATTTGAGCCTGTATATCTGTCAACTAATATCACCTTGTCCTCAGCAAGCCATTTGCGTATTTTGTCTACGGCAAAATATCTATCAAGGGCATAAAACATAGAGGCGGTATAAGGTCCTACGTCTTTGCTTGAGCCAAATTCGCCGTTTAGATATTTTCTTACGAATACGCTGGACTCTTCGTCGTACTGAGGAAATGAGATGTATTCAACATGATGGCCAAGGTCATTAAGCCTTTGCTTCAGCAATTCAAATTGGGTAGACTTGCCCGAGCCGTCCGTTCCTTCTAATACAATTAAACTTCCTGGTTGATCTTTCATAGTCAATATTTTGCCCACCAGTTGTTACGATTATACGCTAGTTATGGTCAAATTGTCTGCCTACGATATTCTCCGGATGCTGTTTATTAAAATGTTTATGGCTGCCTGAAGCCAAATAAACATTTCGTAAACCAGCTTTTTCTATAGCCTTCCAACAAGGCTCGCATGCCCACCAATGCCCCCATAGATACAGGTCTGCTTTACTAAAGTCCGCGTCAGGATTATTTTTTTTTGCGTCCTTTATAGCTTTTGGTTCGCTGTGGTTTTTTGGATGACAGCCTTCGCAAAGCTCATAACTCTGACCCGTAGGTATGCCTCTCCTGACTCTCTCGCAACCATGTTTTTGGTGGTAGTCGCTACCATTCGCTCCCCGGCCTATAATTCTACCCTCAAATACGATGGCAGACCCTGTAGGCATGTTTTCATCCAGCGAATTTTCTTGTGCGAACTGTTTTGCCGCCTGGATAAACTCGTTTGATGCATCAACGTAATTTATTTCTCTACCTTTTGGGATAAAGGGATAATCTAATGTCTTTTTGCTCATTCTCTACTAGTTATCTTAGCATATTTTACGTTATAATCTGGGGTGAATGACAAAGTTTGACGATGTATACAGGTCTTTGTTAAAAGACATAATGAATAATGGCCGCAAAGAGGTTAATTCACGCACTAAGCATGAGACCTCGGCTCTGCCTGGAATGACGTTTTCTATTGATATTGAAAATGACGGCTTTCCTTTGCTAAACCTGCGTAAAATACCAATAAAGCTATTCGTAGCAGAACAAATATGGTTTATCAGCGGCGCAAGAAAACCAGAAATATTTTTGCGAAAATTTACAAAAATCTGGGATGACTTCACTAACCCCGGAGATGTTGTGACCGTAGCATACGGCTACCGGTGGAGAAAGCACTTCGGCAGGGACCAGTTAAAGCTGCTTATTGACCTTCTGACTAATGACTCTTCTAGCAGACAAGGCGTCGTTGTTACGTGGGATCCGTCGAGTGACGGCTTAGGAGGAGTCAGTAAAAGCAATGTACCCTGCCCCTATACATTCACCGTGAATATCATAGGCGGCCGCCTGAATCTGTTGAATGTTGTTAGGTCAAATGACATGATATTAGGCTTCCCGCATGATGTTGCCGGATTCGCGCTGCTTCAGTGCATACTAGCGCAAAAACTTGGGGTAAAACCCGGAATCTACACTCATGTAATCGCCAACGCGCACATTTACGACATACACTACGATTCAGCGAAAAAAATGATCGGCAAAAAATCTAACAGCAGAAAGATAAGTATAGAACTTCCAAAAGATACATTCGAAAAGGCAGAAAAAACCGATCTAAAGCTTGTTGAGGAAATATCAGACAACATAAAAAGCCAGTACAGGCCCGAAGAGCCGATAAAAGGATTGAAGATAGTCTTATGATAAAAGTATATTTAATAGCAGCCATTAGCGCTGATGGTTTCATCGCTAGAAACTCACACCAGAAAATAGACTGGACCAGCAAAGAAGACAAGAAATTTTTCAAAGATATGACTAAAAAATCCGGCGTTATGGTGATGGGTGGAAACACATACAGGACGTTTGAGGAGCCTTTGCCAGGCCGGAGGCATATTGTATATACAAAGGGTTCTGTGGCTGACAAAGCCTTTGAAAAAACAACCCTGCCTCCAAAAGAACTTGTCAGGCAACTTGAGAACGAAGGCTATGATGAAGTGGCGATTATAGGCGGCGGGACTATGTATTCAATGTTTTTGGGCGCAGGCGTGGTTACTGATG
>DASUOI010000010.1:0-6367 GCA_036276695.1 Saccharimonadales bacterium (SeqCode)
ATTCCGCCTTGCAGCTTCTCGGAGGCAGCAGCGACTTTTTCTCTCCTATAGGATACTTAAATAGCCAGGTGTTTTTTCTAACTTTGCCGATTCTACTCGGGATATTAGCTATAAGCTTAGGTAGTAACCTGATTGCCAAAGAAGAGCAGGATAAAACGATAGAAACGCTTTTATCGAGGCCTATATCGCGGACTAAGTTTCTGCTGGCTAAAGCCTTATCCGGGGTATTGATTTTATCTTTCGTGACATTAGTCGGTCTTATAACTACTGTTTTGTCTGCGAAATTTGTGGATTTAGAGGTGTCTGTGGCAAGAATGTCGCTAGTGACTCTGGTGTGCTTCTTGATGGTGCTTTCTTTTGCGGCGGTAGCTTTCATCCTTACGGCTACCGGCAGAGCCAGAGGGGCCAGTATAGGGATAGCCACCACTGTAGCATTCGGCGGGTATATAGTAAGCTCTCTTGCCGGTACGGTCGATTGGCTTAAGGCCCCGGCAAAGTTATTCCCATTTGAGTATTATCAATCAGAGGCTATTTTAAGAGACACCTATAATTGGGCGAATGCAATATTTTTTGTAGCTTTGGTGATAATCCTTGGAATATTATCCTGGATTGTCTTTAAAAAGCGCGATTTAGCATAAAAAACATATATTGCCCTATAATATTATCTAGCAAAATGCCGCAATTTAAACGAAGCAAAGAACCCCCGAAGAAATACGATGTGCACAAGAATCTGCCTCAGTCGTATATACCCGAATCCAGGAAACGTGCGCTTGAAGCCTCTAAGCTGGCAGATCAAATAGACGACAAAAAGCCAAAAAAGCGAAGATGGATTAAGCGGACCATACTGGCAGTCTTTTTTGTTTTGTTCATTCCGTCCGCTATATTCGTCGGGTGGAATGCTCATAATGTCGCCCAAGCCAGCGAAAAGATATTCGGTACTGGCAACCTTACCAGGCTGTTGATACCGACAAAGCTGTCCAGCCAGGACGGAAGAGTCAATATATTGCTTGTGGGTTACTCAAAAGACGACCCCGGACACGCAGGAGCAGAACTGACCGACTCCATCTTGATAATGAGCTTGGATACAGAAAAGAAAACAGGATATATGCTAAGTGTTCCAAGGGATCTATATATTGAGATACCCGGCTATGGGGCAGCGAAAATCAACGAAGCATACCAAGCCGGAGAACGCTCTGACTTCAAAGAAAACGGTTATCCGAACGGCGGGGTAGGCTTGCTGGAAAAAACCATCAGCGAAAAATTTGCAATAGAATTTCATTATTATGCCCTTATAAATTACGGAACCGTTAAAGACATAGTAAGCGCATTGGACGGTATAAGCGTTAAGATTGACAGCAAAGATCCAAGGGGAATATACGACCCTAACTTTCGTCCCCGCGAAGGCGGACCTCTCAAACTTAAAAACGGCGTACAGAAAATCAACGCTTCCGAGGCGCTGCGCTTAACGCGGGCGAGAGGAAGCACTTTCGGTTCTTACGGTTTTGCCCAGTCGGACTTCGACAGGACTAAGAACCAGCAGGCGGTAATCAAAGGAATCAAGGAAGAGCTGACCTGGGGACTGCTGCTGGACCCTCGGAAAAACCCGACAATCTTTAATGCGTTCGCAGAGAATATAAAAACGGATATCAAGTTGAGCGAAGTAGTTCCGCTCTATAGGCTTTTCAATGACATATCCGTGGACAAGCTGCACTCCGCAGGCTTCCGCAGCGATAAGGTCAATCTGCTCCCAAGCTACACTACGCCTACCGGACAGTCAGCGCTAGTGCCTAACGGCGGCGTTAACAGTTACGATGAAATCAAAAAATACATAGAAGACCTTAACAAAAAGTATTAGTTATTTAAGAAATTGCCGCGCGTTATTAACCATAGCTGTAGCGGTAGGGCCAGGTCCGGCGCCTTCGCCGCTTAGTACAAGTATGCCGTCTGACTCATTATTGCCGCCGGTTATGACGGCGCCGTTCCGGGTACCGGAAAGGTTGAGATAGCTTAACAGCGGATTATCATGAACCCGCCTGAACCCTCCTAGAACTACTGTTACGCCTGAATTTGTTTTAATCTCTTTTCTTAGCGGAGCGATAATGTCATCCTCCGGAATCTCCTGGCTTTTGCGGATGAATGAAAGTATGTATCTTCTATCCTTAGCTTCTCTTATAAGTCTATGCCAAGAACCACTGTCCAGCGGTGCCTGCTCCAGCTGCCGGGGTAATAGGTAAGAACCGTTTAAAAAAACTGTGTTCCTGAGTGATTGGTTAGCCAGTATAGCCGCTTTTTTTGGAATGTCGCCGACGAGTTCTCCATTCAATACTTCCAGATGTTCTGTGGCTCCCGGTTCCGCGTAGCCGAGCAATACGGCTTCGTCTATGACTTGCCCCGGAGTCCGCTGATTGCTGATTCCGTCAAGGATATAATTCAGCGTCCCGTTTATAACTACATGTATCTGGGTTGTCCTGCTGTTAATCTGCCCCGCAGACCAGCCGAGCATCCCGGTCCTGCCGCCAACCGTAGCGTCTGACCCAAGGAAATCCAACAGCCCTGTGTTTTTAATCTGTCGATAAAACTGCGAAAGGGCGCCTTTTTCGGCAGTAATCACGGGTATGCCCCTGGAAGCTAACTGCTTTAAGATTTCAAGAGACCGACCGCCCTGATCAGAGGGCAGGGTATTGAATGCAATCTTGACGTCTTTCATGACATCCGGGATTTGCCAAAAATCAGGCCTGGCATCAACCAAGCTAGCAGCACCGTCGGCTTTAAGACGGTAGACGCCACCACTTCTTATTACTAACTTTTTTTGCTTTAGCCCTAATTCTGCTTCGGCGCGTTCGGGTATAGCCCGGCCTACATTGCCAAAACCAATTGATAAGAATTTATTCATTTTTTTGTTCCTCGTTAAATTAAAAAATCCGCTCTTTTGAGCGGAAGTTCAAGTTTATAAAATTATGACAAACTAACCGCTCGGCGTCGGGTGAGTTGTCGTAATGGTTATAAATTTCAAAATTTCCATAACTGATTAAATGATATCACATCCTATTCGTCACTATTAAAAGCGCCCGCCTTAACGGCTCGGCAGCGCCCCAAAGAAGCTGGTCGCCAACAACAAATGCATTCAGATACTCCGGGCCGTTATTGAGTTTGCGAAGCCGACCGACGGCAATTTTCAGCGTCCCGCTTACGGCTACGGGAGTTAGTCTCTTCAAAGTATCTTCTTTGTTGTTTAAAACAAGATCAACCCATTTGTTATCGTTTTTAATAATTTGTTCGATTTCTTCAAGCGGCAAGTCTTTCTTAAGCTTGATGGTTACTGCCTGCGCATGGGAGCGCATTGAGCCTACGCGCACGCAAGTTCCGTCTACTACGGTGTTTTTTGTTCCGAGAATCTTATTGGTCTCTATCTGAGCTTTCCATTCTTCACGAGTCCTGCCGTCTTCTACCGGGCTATCTATCCAAGGCAAGACACTGCCAGCTATCGCGGTAGAAAAAATCTCTTTGGGCAAGCTATCCGAACGCAGATAATCTGAAAACTTTTTATCCAGTTCCAACAAGTTTGCCGAAGCTTTGCCGCCGGCATCTGCAGTTTGAGCAGTCAACCCCTTCATCTGGCTTAATAGCTCTTCAACGGCTTTAGCTCCAGCTCCGGAAACAGCTTGGTAAGTAGCGGGGTTAGCCCACTCTACCAGATCTTCGCGGAATAAGCCGCCAAGTCCCATTAGCATAGTAGAGACCGTGCAATTCGCGCCGATTAAATCTTTTTTGCCCGCCTTGATAGCCGAATCTATAACTTGCCGGTTGATCGGGTCAAGGATTAGCACGGAGTCGTCTTCGTATCGCAGATTGCTGGCTGAATCAATCCAGAAGCCCTTCCAGCCATTTTTTCGAAGGCTGGGATGAACTTTACCGGTGTATTCGCTGCCTTGGGTAGTTATGATTACATCTTGGCGGGCAAGAGTATCTAAATCGTTTGCGTCGCCAAGCAACACCTCGGTTCCATTTATTTTAGGACCTTTGCTGCCAGCTTGCGAGGTAGAAAGGACGGTAAAATCAATATCGTCAAAATCGCCCTCGGTTGTCATGCGTTCGAACAGAACAGACCCGACCATTCCGCGCTGGCCTATTATGCCGACTTTTGGTTTGGAACTCATCGTTAAATAATAACAATATATATAACCGCTGTACATCTGTTACAATAAAATAATATGGACAGGAAGCCACAGCCGGACCGGCATAAAGACCTGAGGGTCGTTAAATTCGGCGGAACGTCATTAGCCAGCGCTGAAGCAATCAAACAATCTGCCGCTGTAGCTATAAAAAATCAAGCCGGCCTGATAGTAGTTTCTGCTACCGCCGGAACGACGAATGAATTATCTGACCTGGTAGAAAAACTGACTAAGATACCCTCCGAAAAAGCAGTGAAGCAAGTTGAAGACCTAAGATCTAAGCATCGTAAAATTGCCCGTGAGCTAAAGTTGTCGAGTGCGTCAAAAAAAGAGCTTGATGGGTTATTTGAGCATCTTAGCAATATCGTCCTTAGCATAGTTGAAGGAGATTACTCTTCGGTCTTAAAGGAACTTTACCCCAATAGGCGCCATGTCTACAGACAAAGAATAAAAGATTTTCCAAGAAGCTTGGATATAAGTATGCAGGCGGCAAAATCAATAAAACGGTACTCCAAACGCATAAGCGACCACATCCTTTCCTACGGAGAATTCATTTCTTCAATACTCATAAATGATGCGTTGGCTAAAGCAGGGGCAGATACCGAAATAGTCGATGCCAGAAAAATTATCAAGACCGATGACAACCACCGTTACGCAACCCCTCTTATTGACGAGATAAGTTACTACGCTAGAAAAAATATCCAGCCAAAACTAAAGCAGGGAAAAACTATAATCACCCAAGGCTTTATCGGCAAAGCGCCGGACGGAAGCACAACTACTCTTGGCCGAGGCGGCAGCGACTACAGCGCGGCGCTTTTGGCCGAAGCAGTAGGTGCGGATGAGCTCCAAATTTGGAGCGATGTCGCCGGCGTCGCAACGGCCGATCCTAAGATAGTTAATAATACTAAGAAAATCAGCCACCTGACATTTCAGGAGGCAGCTGAGCTTGCAACGGCAGGAGCTAAAATACTTTACCCGAGGACTATAACTCCTTCCAGAAGGTCTAACATCCCGGTACTTGTCGGCAATACCTTCAAGCCGGACGAGGCAGGCACAAGGATAGAAAAATCCACCAGCAAGAAACCGCTTATAACAGCTGTGGCGCTTAAGACCAAGCAAAGCCTGGTTACCGTTACCAGCGAACGAATGGCGCAAGAATTTGGTTATATGGCAAGGATATTCGAGATATTTTCTAAACATAAACTTAGCATCAATCAAATAAGTACCAGTGAAATTGCCGTAGCCTTTACTCTTGAAGGTTACATTTCCACGCACGAGAAAATGCTGCAGGAGCTGAAGGAACTGGGGGAAGTCACTATTGAAAACGGCATGAGCCTGGTTTCGCTCATCGGCAACGACATAAACAACACGCCGGGGCTGGCAGGTAAAATCTTTTCCTGTTTGGAGACCAAAGATAGTAAAATTGCTATCAGGATGATCTGCCAAGGTGCGAGCAAGCACAATTTTTGCTTCGTAGTCGAAGGCAAGTACGGGGAAGAATCCACACGCAAACTTCATAAACATTTCATAGAGGAAGGTTAGCTTTGAAAATAGCATTATTAGGCACCGGTAGAACCGGTTCGAAAGTAACGGAAATCGCCGGTAAAAACGATGTCATAGGATTTGACGAAAACAATATTCCGACTTTAGAAAAATTAAAGTCCTGCGATACGGCTATATCGTTCTTGCCCGGGCCGGCCTTCATACAATACATAGACTTGCTGATTGAAAGCGGCTTGCCGGTTGCTATAGGCAGCACTGGCTTTGATTGGCCGGATGACATTGATAAGCGCCTTAAGAAAAATGGGTTGGCTTGGATTGAGGCGTCAAACTTTGCTTTGGGCATGAACATAATGCGGGCAATGATACGCGCCATGTCCAAAGCGCCTAAGCTGTTTGACCAATTTGAATTCAACATGGAGGAGATACATCACATCCATAAGAAGGACTCGCCAAGCGGTACGGCTTTGACCTGGAAAGAATGGCTAGGGCAAGACGTGCAAATATCGGCCAAAAGGGAAGGCGACAACCCCGGATTCCATAAACTCACGCTAAAAACCCCATACGAAGATATCTCGATTGAACACCAATCAAAAGACCGGAAGATTTTTGCGCAAGGTGCTGTTTGGACGGCCCGTCGACTGGCGGAGGGGAACCTCCCGCCGGGGCTGCATAAACTGCAGGATATCATGGAT
>DASUOI010000011.1:0-2079 GCA_036276695.1 Saccharimonadales bacterium (SeqCode)
CATAAGTGATAACGTTTACAGATTAGCTTTATTTGACTAAACTTTAATGAATGGTCCGATATAAAAAGCAAGCAGATTGTGCGTATGGCAAGTAAACATAAGGCATTGATAGTCGGCGGGGGCTTCGGCGGAGTCAAGGCCGCGCTTGATTTAGAAAGCGACCCCAGATTCAAAGTAACCCTGTTAAGCGACCATGATGATTTCAGGTATTATCCTACTCTTTATCGCACGGCAACCGGGGCTAGCAGGAATGCTTCAAGTATTCCGCTTAGTGAGATTTTTGCCGAAACCAACGTGGAGATTCTCATTGATAGTGCTAAATCAATAGATCATGAAAACCGAAAACTCAAGACAGCTTCAGGCAAAGAAATTGAATATGACGTGATAATTCTGGCGCTCGGCATGGTGACCAATTATTTCGGTATTCCCGGCTTAAACGAGCTTTCATACGGAATTAAAACCGTAGAAGAGGCTGAGAAGCTTAAGAAGCATCTGCATAAGCACATAGTAAAAAAGAAACACCCTGATCTTAACTACATCATCGTAGGCGGGGGGCCTACCGGAGTCGAGCTCGCTGGCGTGCTGGGCGAATATATAGAGCTGATATGCAAAGCCCACAAAGTCAGCAAGCGGACGGTCCATGTAGACCTAGTGGAAGCCGCGCCTAGGCTACTGCCTGCCATGCCCAAAGCAGTATCTAGAAAGATTGCCAGACAGCTTAAGAAAAGAGGCGTCAAATTATATTTGAACAAGGCGGTCAGCAGCCAATCGGCGGACGAACTTATAGTCAACGATAAGCCGATAAGAAGCCATACAGTAATATGGACTGCCGGTACCGCGAATAACCCCTTTTATTCCGACCAAAATTTTCAGCTGGCGACGAACCATAAAGTAAGGGTTGATCAGTTCCTGCAAGCCAAGCCGGGCCTTTATGTCATAGGCGATAACGCAGATACGCCATACAGCGGGCTGGCTCAAACCGCGCTATACGACGGACAATACGTGGCGAATAATATAAAGCGTCTCGCGGACGGAGAGAAACCTTTGCCGTATAAGGCGAAGCTTCCCATCTATGTATTGCCAGCGGGACCTTCATGGGCTGCCGTGGTTTGGGGAAGTTTGAAGTTCTATGGGCTTTTCGGCTGGATTTTAAGAAAGTCTGCCGACCTGATAGCCTTCCACGACTACGAGCCTTGGTTTAAAGCCACAAGGCACTGGCTGGCTGAAAGCAAGCCGGAAGAACTATGCGAACTCTGCGATAAAGACTAGCTTATGGAAGAGTTGATAATATTCGCAATCGTCAATACGATTGTGATGACATTGAGCGGTATTGCCGGCGGCGGTGCCGGTTTGTTTACGGCACCGTTCCTTATATTCTTAGGTGTGAATCCATTGACGGCGATAGCCACATCCAAAATCACAGGGTTCAGTGCGGCCATAGGGGCTGGCTATGAATACCATCGCAAAAAAATCCTTAACTTGAAGACCCAAATTATTTTCATGGCAATAGGGGGTATCGGAGCTATTATAGGAAGTTCGCTGCTTGTTAAATTCAGCTCAAACGAAGAGCTAATACAAAAATTATTAGGATATGTAATTTTGCTGATAGGCTTGCCCTTGCTATTTTCAAGGAATCTTGGTGTTGAAACAAAAGAAAGGTCTGATCGTTTCAAAAACTTGGGATTTCTGGCCGCATTTGTTGTTTCCATCGTGGGCGCAGCTATGTCTGGAGTAACCGTAGCCTATCTGTTTATCTTTATGATATTTTTCGGCATGACGGCTATTAACGCGGCGATTGCCAAAAGATCAATCCAGCTTATTGCCCAAACAGTAAGCTTGGTAATCTTTGCATATGCTGGCTTTATAGACTACAAACTTGGGCTTGTTGCGTTGGTTACTTCAATTGTCGGGAGCTACATAGGAGCCGGTATTGCCATAAAGAAGGGCAATAAATTTGTAATCAATATACTGGCGGTATTGAGCGGAATCCTAGCCTTGAAATTAGTATTTAACTAGTTATTTTTCGCGTTTGTGTATTTGGTCATGATTCAGGCCGTAGTAATGGGCTATCTCATGCCA
>DASUOI010000012.1:0-31539 GCA_036276695.1 Saccharimonadales bacterium (SeqCode)
TCAAAAAATACTTGCATCATATGATGATGAGTTGAGAGAGGGGGTCGTACACACAGCAAAACTTTTAAAAATTTTCGGATCGAAAGATGAGTTCAACTGGATATGGAATGCTCCTAAATGTCGGGTAGAAGCCAGAATTAAATTAAATTCCGCAAAATCAATAGTTTTGGCTGACCAAAAAATAAATTTAGAGGCAAATGAAGAACTACTAGTTATGCGCTCTCATAAATATTCCGAGTCTTCTCTAACAAAACTACTTTCGGATGTAGGTTTTCGAACCGAACTGTTAACGACCACCAAGAATCGCGATGAGATTTTAGCCATGGTCCAGCCAACTCGCTACAGTGTAGCCTGACTTATCTATACTCGGGGTTTTCAAAGTCGAAACGAGAACCGGCGTCCCATTTACTACGCTGGTTGCCATGAGCAGGGAAGCCGTCGTTATCTTTCAGCATTTTAGCCATATGCATAAGGTTCCAGGTCATAAATGTGGTGTTGCGGTTCGTGAAGTCATTATCTAGCCCGGCCTTTGTTCCGTCTTCTTGCTCGTCGCCATAGCTTGCACCGGGGCCTGCTTCACCAATCCACCCGGCATCTGCAGCCGGCGGAATACTGTAGCCAATATGCTGCAGAGAATATAGAACGTCCATAGCACAATGTTTGATACCGTCTTCATTGCCGGTTATTAAGCAGCCTCCGGCTTTACCATAATAAATATATTGGCCTTTTTTGTTTTGCTCGCCGGAGCTGGAATAAAGCCTTTCAATAACCTGCTTCATAACCGAACTGTTATCGCCCAACCAGATAGGGCCGGCAAGTACTAGTATGTCTGCCGGTTTAACATACTTTTCATATATATGAGGCCACTCATCCGTCTTCCAGCCTTGTTTGCGCATATCAGGGTAGACGCCTGTTGCAATGTCATGGTCAATAGCCCTAATAACATCTGTCTTGATGCCATTCTTTTCCATTATATTCCGGCTGGCGTCAACCAATATCTGGGTGTGGCTTTTTTCCGGGGATTTCTTCAAAGTACAGTTTATAAACAGCGCCCTAAGCCCTTTAAAATCAGGATTTTTATTTATCATTCCAGCCGCCTTCCTAACACAAACTTACTATAACTATATTTTAGTACTCTTTGACGTATACGGCTAAAAGTGTTAAAATAGTAATTTCGTATGAATCAAAAACAAGGCCAACCTCCCAGCTTCGAGGTAGAACCAGGTTCAGAAAATATCCCGCACCATTCCGAACCCGGGCTAAGACTGGTCTCTTTAAGAGAATCTATTGCCACTGACTTTATGAACCCTCAAGCAGAATTAGAACAAACAGAAAAAGAAGAGTTTTTAAATCGTGCTTTAGGCCTGCTCAACGACAAAAACAGACAGCTTATTAATTTGCGGTTCGGCTTTGAGGAAGAGGCAGAAACGCAAGCATCTACAGCGCAAATAATGGGAGTCACCCGACAAAATGCGCATCAAATGGAAGCCAGAGCTTTAAAAGCCCTTGGCCAATTACTAGAACGAGATATAACAGAAGAGGGAATTGAACAGCAAGTCAGAGAGTCAACACCTATCGTAATAAGTTCGGACCCGGAAGTAAGAAGATATGCTAAAAACATAGGCTACGAAGTATATGGAAACCGATTAATAGGAATATTAAAAGAACTAGTCAGAATATCACTGCATGAAGAGCAACGACACATAGTTCAAGATAGTGAAGACATGGAAAAAACTCTTTTACTGGAAAGATTATCCGGAATAAAAATACCCCGCGATATGTCAAAGTTGAGCCAAAAGGAAAAAAGATTGCTGGCTTCCAATATAGTTAAGACGATTTTAAAAAGGGCCGGGCATGAAGAAAAGCCTGAGCCTAGTGAAGATTAAATCTAGCTTATTTTTGTACCGACATTTTTGCTGCTGACTGCAGCTTCGATATTACCCTGTTTTAGCGCGTCAAATATAAGGATGGGGATATTGTGCTCCATGGCCAGCCCCAAAGCAGCTTTGTCCATAATCTTAACGTCAGGGTTTTCAACCGCCTGCTGGAAGGTTAGAGACTCGTATTTTTTTGCTCCTGGGTTCTTAACGGGGTCTTTATCGTAAACGCCATCAACCTTGGTAGCCTTTAATACTATGTCGCAATCAAGCTCTAAGGCCAGATTCACTGCGGCCGTATCAGTAGTAACATAAGGCCTGCCTGTTCCGCCGGCAAGTATGCAGGCCCGTCCTTTTTGCAGATGTTTGTTGGCAAGACGGTGGACGAATTTCTCAGCAACTTGATCGGCAAAAATATTGGAAAGACACCGGGTCCTAACACCTTGATCTTCAAAAACGTCTGTAAGTGCCAAAGCATTAATCATAGTCGCCAGCATACCCATATGATCAGCCGTAACCCTATGAATGCCATGTCCGGCAATTTGCGCCCCTCGCACTATATTGCCGCCGCCGACCATAATGACAACTTGGTGACCGCTGTCTGATACTTTTTTTACTTCCCGAGCCAGCCAAACAGCATGCTCAGCATCAAAACCACTATCTTGACCGCCAGCCAGTTGTTCGCCGGAAATCTTTAGAAGTACTCGTTTATAAGAATTTGCCACTAGCAAGTATTTTATCAGAAAGCACCGGACACACAATATAGCAGATAATTTTTATACACATTTGGAAACATTCATAGAAATATGTCAAAATACCTTCATGAGTAGAGGTGTTGATGTTGCAGTCCTAGGAGCTAACAACGGATTTATTGGAATAGAAGCAGCTGAAACCTTAAGGGGGCACCCATATGTAGATAGAGTGCTCACGCCGCCAAGTGAGGAGCTCGATCAATTCGAAGGAGCAGATGTGGTATTTTCAGCTCTGCCTCACGGAATATCGGCTCAGTATGTTGAAAAGTTTTCGGGTTTAGGCAGTATGGTTGTTGATTTCTCCGGGGACCTAAGATTCCAAACAGCAGAGGAGTACAAAAGAGCATACCAAGTTGATGAGCACCCGGCTCCTAGCGTCTTATCCGTACCGTATGGTTTGCCCGAGCATCATCGGGACCAGTTAAAAGGACGATCTATAGCAGCTGTACCGGGGTGTTATCCGACAGGATCACTTTTACCTTTGCAACCATTAGTAGAAGCCGGGCTTTTAGAGCGCGAGCCAATGATAGTAATAGATGCAGACTCAGCTGTAAGCGGAGCTGGCAATAACCCGTCAAAAACAACTCACTTTATGAATGTATCAGGTAATGCCACTCCATATAATACGGGTAATGTTCATAGGCATGTACCGGAAATTGAACAATTTTTAAACGGAAGATCTGTTTTCTTTTCGCCAATGATAATACCGATAGAGCAAGGCATGGTAATACGCATAAACGTCAGTCTTGTAGAAGGCACCGATGTAGAAGATGTACAAGAAGTACTTGCAGGCACATACACGGATGAGCCCTTTGTCCATGTCTTAGAAGACGGGCGAGTTCCTTCAGCGAAAGATACCGCTCGTACCGACGAATGTCATATTGGAGCTGTAGGGGTGGGGCGGACAGTCCAGCTGATAAGCACCTTGGATAATCTTAGAAAAGGCGGCTCCAGCCAAGGAGTTCATGTATTCAACCTCATGAGAGGGTACCCGGAAACTGCCGGATTAACTCCAAAAGCTTCAATGCGGTAACCATTTGTCAATGCTCGCAATGCTACAATGATATTGATGTTTATCACGGCTAATGCACTTGAGCGAAAGATGCAATTTCTCGATGAGCAACGCACTGAGTCGTATCAAGAATACGATGAAGGAGTAGCGCAAACGAAAATTGTATATTGCGCCAAGAGAGGCTTACAAAAACGGACTTTGTCCGTTTTGGGAAGGCTCGGTGCATAGTCGTGAGGATTTATTCTTGGAATGTAAATGGCATAAGAGCAGTACATAATAAAAAAATGTTCGTACCTTTTGTTGAAAAACATAAACCGGATATCCTATGCCTGCAGGAAACCAAAGCTCAGCAAGGCCAAAGCGAGGTAGACCTGCCTGAATATGAAGAATACTGGAATTCGGCCGAGAAAAAAGGTTATTCAGGCACGGCTATATTTACCAAGCACAAACCGAAAGCCGTTATAAACGGTTTGACTAAGGAGATCTCAACAAAATACGGACTAGTAGCCGATGGATACGGAGACCCTAACACGGAGGGCAGGGTAATCACGGCGGAATTTGAAAAGTTTTTTGTCGTCACTGTTTATACGCCAAATGCTAAAGACGATTTATCCCGAGTCCCGCTTAGACACAAGCAATGGGATCCGGCTTTCTTAGCTTATTGTAAGGAATTGGAGAAAAAGAAACCTGTAATTTTTTGTGGGGATTTAAATGTTGCCCATACCGAGGACGACCTTGCCAGACCGCAACCGAATATAGGGAAGAAAGGCTTTACAGACGAAGAAAGAGAGGGCTTCCAAAACTTTGTAGACGGCGGATTTGTGGATACATTCCGCATGTTCACTCAAGGCAATGGGCACTACACATGGTGGACGCACTGGGCTAATGCAAGAGCCAGAAATGTTGGCTGGCGTATAGATTATTTCTTAGTATCCGAGTCATTAAAAAACAAAGTAAAGTCGGCCAAAATCCATGCGGATGTAATGGGGTCCGACCACTGCCCGGTCAGCATTGAGTTAGAACTATGAAAAAGTTCGCTGTTTTTGACTTCGATGGGACACTGATAAGATGGCAGCTTTATCATTCCATTTTTGACCAGTTGAAAAACATTAATCGCATTGAAAATCAGGGTCTAGAAAACGTCAGACAAGCGCGGTTGCTTTGGAAAACCCGTACCTCAGAAAACTCTTATAAAAATTATGAGAACGCGCTTATTGAAGTTTTTGACAAAGCTATAACAAAGATAGACTATTCCGTATATGAAGAAATGACGGAAGAAGTATTCCAAGAGCATAGAGACCAAGTCTACACTTACACTCGAGGACTAATCAAAGAGCTCAAAGACAAAGGTTATATGCTTTTTGCTATATCGGGTTCGCCCCGGGAGGTTGTAGAAAAAGTTGCTAAATATTGGGGTTTTGACGATTGGATAGCGTCGGAATACGAAGTAGAGAACAACAAGATTACCGGAACTAAAAAGTTTGGGTTTATAAATAAAGATAAATCGGTTGATTATTTCGTAGATAAATACAATCTTTCATACAAGGAAAGCTACGGGGTCGGTGACAGCGAGTCGGATATAAAAATGTTGAAGAAGGTGGAAAAACCCATAGCCTTTAACCCGTCTAAGGAACTGTTTGTCTATGCCTGCAAAAACCACTGGGAAATAGCAGTAGAGCGCAAAAACGTAGTTTACGAGCTTAAATATAAAAACGGTGAATATTCACTTCTTGACAAAAGTTAAATTGAAGCATAATATTTACAATTGATGATTTTAACTATAGCGAAGCAATTAGGACTACTCCTCGGCCTTAAAGGGCTGTGCTTCAATATGGTTGAAGCCTAGCCTCGATTTAAAAGATCGAGTTTAGCGCAGTCCAAAACAAATCAGGCTTTAACCGCCTGATTTTTTAATTATTTATTAATGAGGATAAAAAATGGGAAAAACAATTACACAACCTAGAACGCCTGAGAACCGCGGTTTCCACATAGATGTCACGAGTAGTTATGCTTTAGACAAAATGGGTTTTGACGATCCTGAGCTAGCCCGAGAAGTAATAGGAAGTATAAAAAAAGGCAAAAAAAGAGTTTGGGGATTTCAAGCAGTACAAATCATACCTGTCGAGGAAGAACCAAAAGAACAAAAAACACAAACTGATTTGCAGATGGAAGAAGCTGAACGGGCAGGTACGATAGACGGCTGGCCATTGAATCCGGATAGCTACGCGCCGAACGGCAAGGTTAAAGGCGAATTAGAAATAAGGGGAATGGTGCCCGGGGGAATACCGTCAGTAAAAGTAGAAACCGTGCCCGAAGAAATACCGCCATATCTTAATATTCCTTGACACAACCTCGCTACACTGCAAATATATTAAGTATGAGCAATCATCTAATAATGAATGGAATGATTATTACTCCCGGAGGACGCGGGTAAGCTTATAATTTATTGAGAAAATAAGCTCCCGCTAAACAAGCGGGAGTTTTTAATTTAGGAGCAAATTATGACAGGAATAAAAAATAAATCTTTCGGACCCTACAGCCCCATAGTGCAAGCCGGGAACCATTATTATATTTCCGGGCAGGTAGGAGTTGACCCGGCCACAAAAAAAGCATCTTCAAATATAGACGATCAGACAAAACAGGTGATGAAAAACCTTGAGGCGGTATTGGAATCAAGGAATTTATCATTATCTAACCTGGTTAAGACAACCATTTATCTGAAGAACATAGCGGATTTTGACGCTGTGAATAAAATTTATGAAAGCTTTTTTGACCAAAATTCACCCAGACCCTCCAGGGCATGCGTGGAGGTAAGCAGTCTGCCAAACGTAGCTGATAAGGAGCTTCTAATAGAAATAGAAGCTGTGGCTTATAAGGAATAGTATGGAAACTAGCGTAAGAGAGACATTACTAGCCAAAGTTTACGACATAGCAATAGAATCTCCGTTGGATTTTGCTAAAAAATCCAGCAGGATTCTAGAAAATAATATTTATCTTAAGCGGGAAGACTTGCAACCGGTAAATTCTTTCAAGCTCCGTGGGGCATACAACAAAATCGCCAGCTTGACTGCCGAAGAGAAAAAGCGCGGAGTCATAGCCGTCAGCGCAGGGAATCATGCCCAAGGCGTGGCCTTAAGCGCCCAGAAACTCAATTTATTAGCTACTATCGTTATGCCAAAAACAACTCCGGATATAAAGGTAGAAGCTGTCAAAAGCTTCGGCGCGGAAGTTATACTTTTCGGCGATAATTATGATGAAGCATATGAGCACTGCAGGAAATTGATGGATAAAACCGGCCGGATACTTGTACACCCTTTTAACGACCCGTATGTCATAGCCGGGCAGGGAACGATAGGGCGCGAAATCATGGAACAGCTGCCCGACACCGACTACATATTTGTTCCGGTCGGCGGAGGCGGTCTTATAGCTGGCATAGCCCAGTACGTAAAGAGCCTTAATCCTGATGTGCAAATAATCGGCGTTGAGCCTGCTGACTGCAATGCTATGCAGATGTCCCTAAGAAAAGGGCGGATAGTAGAACTTAATGAAATCGGTATCTTCGCCGATGGTGTAGCTGTAAAAAAGGTCGGCGATTTAACATTCGATATAGTACGGAATTACGTTGACGACATAATAACCGTTACTACCGATCAGATATGCGCGGCAATAAAAACCGTGTTTGAAGAAACAAGGAGCATAGTAGAGCCAGCTGGAGCACTAAGCATAGCCGGAGCATACAAGCATACGGAAAAAAACGATATAAAAGGTAAGAACATAGTAGTTATTAATTCCGGAGCTAATATGAGTTTTGAAAAACTACAATTTGTATCAGAAAGAACATTAGTCGGGTCATCCAAAGAAGCACTGTTCTCCGTCGAGCTTCCTGAAAAGGCCGGAGCACTAAGAAGGTTCTGCTCGGAAATTATCCAAAATCATAATATTACTGAGTTCAACTATCGACTGGATACGCGCGCACGAGCAAATATTTTCGTAGGTGTCAGTTTGTCCGGCGTAGAAGATAAAAAGAAATTTATAAACCTGATGAAAAGAAAAAAATATAACCACATAGATATGAGTAATGACGACATAGCCAAGGATCATATACGTCATATGATAGGCGGTAAAAGCACCGTCGTGAAAAACGAGAAAATTTACGAAGTGATTTTTCCTGAACGGCCAAACGCGCTTAGCGACTTTTTGGAAAACCTGGCCGGGACAAGCAACATAAGCCTGTTTCATTATCGAGGCGTCGGTGCTGACGTAGGCAAAGTCTTGGTAGGTTTCGAAACAGAAGAAACGGGTAAACTTGAAAACGTATTTAAAAAATCTGGCATGGACTACACGCCGATAGAATCGATAGCCACCAAAATATATCTTTAAACGCAAGTTGACAGATAAGACTCTTTCGCTATAGAGTATTGTCATGAGCAAATCACAAAGACTCAATATGACAGTAGTAGTGGTCCCGGAGGTTAGCGGGTAGCTTATAATTTGATTTAAAAAAAAATAAGCTCCCGCTAAAAAAGCGGGAGTTTTTAATTTAAGGAGACAATATGAGAGATAGAAGAAACAAAAAAACAAGTCTGCCGCCATCTATAAAAGCTGCTATGAAATTAGGCCTATATAGAGAAATACCCAGGCATGAGCTTCATTCCGGAAGCTGGCAACAAGAAACCTACGACAGACAAGGCAGACGATTTTATGAAAGTACATCTCGTCCTGAGCCTATCGGCAGACAGCTGGATGTTCATGAACGCGCAGCAATGTTAGCTGAGCGAGGAGAAACTCTAATGGTCTTTATCCAGGCTTGCAACCAAAGTGTTCCGTATGACGAGTATGCGGAGATGCTGGAGGCTGGATTTCTAGCAACCGGCCACCCCGACCCGAATAAAAATATGAGTGATGAAATCTATACAACCGCTGCTGACCGCAAATCGGAAGAACAGGTTCAAGAAGCCACTCAAGCCGCTGGGTCTATTGCTGTTTCTGAAGCAGCTGCTGTTCATTGAATTATTAATACTTAAGTGTTATATTCAAGTTCATGCAGATAAATATGCAGCAATGGTTTAGCTTTTACTTTAGTCGCCGGGCGACTGTTGCTTATTATTTGTCACAATTTTAACAAATAAGCCAAACCGTAAAGCACAGGCCGCTCGTAAAACTTACAGAGCGGTTTTTTATTTTAAGAAGCAAAGGAAAAATTAATGGACACGCTAATCAAGCAAAAAGACGATATACTAAACTGTAGTACAATCAAAGATAATTTATCACTAAGCGGAAGCATACCTATGTCACGGAATGAATTAATCAATACGCGCGTTTTAGATGTTATATCTATAAGCAGCCCTAATAAAGTAATCTCAGACATCCCTCAGTCCGATAAATCTAAGGAAACCGTGTTAGAGGCTAGGAAAAAAATAGTCGATATAATTAACCGTAAATCAAAAAAAATTATGGTAGTAGTCGGTCCTTGCTCAGTCCATGACCCAAAGGCTGCCATGGAATATGCCGAATGGCTAAAGATCCAGCGGGAAAAACACAGCGAAGATTTGGAAATAGTGATGCGCTCGTATCTTGAAAAACCGCGCACAACCATAGGCTGGAAAGGCATTATCAACGATCCTCATCTTGACGGTTCAGGGCATATGGACGAAGGCGTTCGGATTGCCCGCCAGCTTTTGTGCGATATAACATCGCTCGGGGTGCCTGTGGCGACCGAGCTTCTGGATATAAGAACTCCTCAATATGTAGCTGATTTGATTTCATGGGGTGCAATCGGAGCTCGAACAATTGAAAGCCAGCTACACCGCGAACTGGTCTCGGGCATATCGTTCCCGGTTGGGATGAAAAATGGAACTGGAGGCGGGATTCAAATCGCTATAGATGCTATGAACGCCGCCGAGAACAAGCATAGTTTCATAGGCATAGACATGAACGGGCAAACAGCCATCATAAAAACCAGCGGAAACAAAGATACTTTCATTATATTGAGAGGCAGCAAAGAAGGCACGAACTATTCTGCAGACTCAGTAAAAAACGTGGTTGATTTGCTCAAAGATTCTCACAGGAACACCTCGGTAATGATAGATTGCTCGCACGCAAATAGCGGGAAAGATTATCGTAAACAGCCACTGGTAGCAAAAGATGTAGCTAGTCAGATTGCTACAGGTGATAGAAATATAATAGGCGTGATGATAGAGAGCAATCTGAACGAAGGAAACCAGCCGATAGGCGACGGAAAGGACCTCGAGTACGGTAAAAGCATCACAGACGCATGCGTAGGCTTAGAAGACAGCGAAATGATGCTTGAAGAGCTGGCAAGGGCAGTTAGAGCAAGAGGTTAGATTATTTAAGGCGATGTCAGAAGTTAAAAAACCCGGACTAACAAAAGATGACTACACCATATCAGAACAGCACATTAAGACAGCTGATGGTTTTCACGCCCTTTATGTTCAGCAATGGGGCAACCCGAAGGGCGTGCCTATACTGTATTTACACGGTGGCCCCGGAGTCGGCTGCCGCGATAAATTCAAAAGTTATTTCAACCCTAAAAAACATTTAGTCGTATTCCTTGACCAGCGGGGCGCCGGCAGCAGCACGCCATACGGCAGCTTAAAGGAAAATACCACTCCTAAGCTAGTCGAAGATATAGAAGCCGTCCGAAAAGAATTAGGTATTCAAAAATGGCACATCCACGGCACATCGTGGGGTTCTACCCTTGCGCTATGTTATGCGATCAAACACCAGTCAAATATTAACTCAATGGTACTGGGCGGAATATGGCTATGTAGTAAAGAAGAGATAGACTGGCTGGTAAAGGGCCAGTATGAGATGTTCTATCCGGATGCTTGGGAAAGGTTCAACAAGCTGAATCCAAAAAGAGATGAAATTGATTTTTTTGCCTATAGCTCCGCTTTTATTCAATTCTACCGTTTAGATGATAGATACTATCCGCTTGACCCAGAAAAATATGACGATACGCCGCTAAAGATTGAGTTTGAATATTTTAAAAATGACGTATACCTGCCAGAAGATTATCTTTTAAATAATGCTTCAAAAATTAACGTCCCGGTTAATATCGTACAAGGGCGCTATGATTTCGTTACACCGCCTAAAGCCGCATATGAGCTGGATAAAAGATTGCCTGACAGCGAGGTTTTCTGGACTATCGCCGGCCATTCTGCTTCCGACCGCGGGAACTACGACACTATTAGAGCCTTACTGTCGCAATTGTCATGACTTGGCAAAAGCAGACTCAGGATAGTCCGCTGTTTCCGGACCTTCTGTGGAGCCGTCCGGAAAACAAAAAATATGCCGGAAGATTATTGATTATAGGTGGAAAAGCCAGCGAGTTCCAAAATATTTCTTCGGCCTATTCATTCGCACATGAAGCCGGGGCAGGCTCAATAAAGATATTGACGCCTGAAAGCCTTAGAAAGATCACTGAAAATATCCAAGGCGCCGAGTTTGCCCCCAGCAACAAAAGCGGGGGGTTCGCTAAGACTGCTCTTGCGCAATTCTTTGACCTCGGCGAGTGGGCAGACCATATTCTGCTCGCTGGCGATTTTGGCAAAAACAGCGAAACTACCGTTATATTAGATGGTTTTTTATTAAAGAATTCAAAACCTGTGACCATCTCCCAAAATGCTCTAGGATCAATAGGAATCACATTTGAACAGCTTATTAAAATGCCTTTGACTCTGGTAATCGATAGGATGGTTTTTCAAAAAATAGGCAAAGCTGTAGGCACGCATGTACCTATAACTTCACTCACTACTTACGAAAATATGGGGGACATTATTCAAAATATTTCAGCCCGCTCAAATGCCAGTTTTGTCATAATGGACGAAGAGCATATCTGGACGGCAGTTAAGGGCGAGTTAATCTCGACAAAATCAAAACCGGTGGATATCAATGCTCTTAGTTCTTATTGCACCGTATGGCAAATGCAGAACCCGGGAAAACCTCTGGAAGCTTTATCTACAGCCGTTCAGCAATCCATCGTTTAATCTAGAGTCCGCTTCAGTACAAATTAAAAAATAACTCAAGACAAATGCCTCGGGTTATTTTTAATGGTGCCGGAGGAGAGACTCGAACTCTCACGGATTGCTCCACACGATTTTGAGTCGTGCGTGTCTACCAATTCCACCACTCCGGCGAGTCGTAATAACAGAGTAATTGTACTATAATCGTGGTAGCCATACCAGTTATGGTGCGATTATTTTATGGACGACAAACCCAAGAAAAAAGTAGACAAAGTAAAGCTTCAGCAAGAAGAAGCCGCTAATTTAGTGCGTGCCAAATTAAGGAAACTTTACGGGCAGGAGCCTGTATCCCTCAAACTTGATGAACATAAGGTTACTGCTAAAAAAGAGCCTCAGTCCAAAGAACCCAGCGCAAAAGAAGAAATAAAAGAAGTTAAAAAAATCTCCCAGGAACATCGTCCGATGTCTAAGCATCAACAGTTCTTGAACAAACTTAGCCAATCAGGGATGAGCCTCAAGGAAATTCAGGCCGCATGGCATAAGTATTACGAGCAGCTTTCAGATAAGGGTAAACATGAAGTATGGAACGAATTTTATGCGGAACACCAAAGACGCAGGCAAAAAGCTCAATCAGATGCCGCTGGAAGAGCAGAAGTTAAAAGCGAAAATACGGCAAGCAGGCAGACCGGACCCAGTATCCAGGATTTAGGCAAACCGCAGTCAAAAACTGAACCTTTAATAGGGAAGCCGATAAAAGCTAAATCTGAATCTATAAAAAAAGACATATTGAAGCGCATATCTTCACGCTCAAAAAAAAACGATAAAAAATCATCACACTGGCACTCGCTTGTATTCGGCCTGACCACCGGCTTGATTACCATGTTAATTCTTCTTTTCAGTTTTTTTAATGAAAGATTCATAACCCCTTTCATACGGCCGAACCATAATGTTGGAGCAACTCCTATAATCGTGGACCCCAACCGAACAGACAATGTAGGTCCAGAGCCAAAAATTATCATTCCTAAAATAAATATAGAAGCTCCGGTAGTCTTTAACGAACCCAGTATTGACGAAAAGGCTGTCCAAAAAGCACTGGAGAGGGGAGTAGTGCATTACGGAATTACGCCGAATCCTGGCGAGAACGGCAATTCTGTTATAGTCGGCCATTCGTCCAGCAACATACTTAACAGCGGTAAGTATAAGTTTGCCTTTTTGCTATTAAAAAGCTTGGAAAAAGACGATACATTCTATGTTCACAAGGATGGCAAGCGCTATGTATATAAGGTATATAACAAATTCATTACCGATCCAGATGATGTCTCCGTTCTTGACCCTCCAAAAAATAGGAAGGCAATCACAACGCTGATTACTTGTGATCCTCCAGGGTTTTCTACAAATCGTTTGATAATCCAGGCCGAACAGATCTTCCCAGACCCTGACAAAAACAAAGAAAGCTCCGCAGACCCCAGCGTAAGATCAGCGCCAGCCCAACTGCCCAGCGATTCGCCAACACTTTGGAGCCGTCTTACAGATTGGTTTTAGGCCTCTCGGCTTTATAGTCCTTGGACAATGCGGACGAGCTGGTCGTTTGAGAAGTTGTTAGCGCCATCCAAGCGATACCATATTCCGTTATCCAGCCAGGTCGCGGAGTTTTTGCTGTTGTAAAGATAAACCGTTTGCCCATTCTGGTCAATTCTCTCATAATCGTTGCTGTACGGAAGAACATAATTATTAAGCAATGAATCTGAATTCCACTTACTTGGCGTTTGGATTATCTCGTAGTCTTTGTTTTCTGATTCAGAACCATAAGTCATTGTCACCACGCCTCTATCTGATTTCAAATTGTTTTGAAGCCCATAACCGTTAGGCGCATAGCCTGGCAGAGTAGCACTAAAGCCTGCTTTATCACTGGCTAATTTAACTTGTACATATGGAACCGCCTGATAAATAGCGAACCCTATGAGAAAAACCGATGTGAAACTTGCTAGGGCATAAGCGAACGTCCTAGATCTCCCCGAGCGAAACTTCTTGCCAGTGTATTCCTCCATATGGGACTGGGCAGAATGAACCGCAGCTTCTAATGTGCCGGTGAATTGCTCTACCTGGGTAGTGAGATTATTTTCTTCAGGTTGAACAGAGGGAGGCTGGTCTACAACCGGCAGAGGCTTGGAAACGAAGGTAGTATCCGATCTTCTTTTCGGGGCTGATTTTGAAAATTTGGTGACTGCGCTGCTTCTTTGTATATGTTTTACTCGTCTAACCCGTTCCCTGGCTTGTTCATGATGCAAGCCGGCTCTTGGCGGCGGATTATGTTCTGCCGCCGGTTTATATTTTGTTTTTTTAACTGCCGTCCTCATAAGAGTTTTTGGTTTTTCAACACGATGTCTTCGGTCAGCAGTTTGCCGGCTTACAGCAGCTTTATGCTTTTGCACCGGTTTTTTTAAATCATCATTAATCTCAGTTTCGGTTTTTACCTCTATCTTATTTTCTTTCGGTTTGCTGATTATATTAAGTTCGGTTTCAAGAACTTTTTTTTCGTCAATATCGTTAAGGGGCTGCTGGCTGGAAGATAATACCCTTCCAGTCAATTTGTCGTACTTTTTGCCGTTGAATTCAATCGTTGAAGACATTTTAATAGTTTTTGTTATCTCTAATACTTATGTTTATCTTACTATAATAAAACAGTGGTAGACATTAGTAAAGGTCTTTTTGTCTTCGGTAAAAATCGTTATAATGTAGCGTTAGTAATGAATATTACGCATCAGCAAAAACAAACATGGATTTTTTAGACCCAAAAAAGAAGCGTTCGCGCCAAATCAGGTTACACATCGGCCATGCATTGATGGTTCTTCTGGTGGCTGTAGCGACTTATCTTTTGGTGTCTTTTGCCTATGGCTTCAAAATTGACGAAAAAACTGGAGAAGTCATACAAGACGGACTGTTATACATAGATAGCGCACCGGATGGTGCCCAATTGAGTATTAATGGAAAATACTATGACGATACAAATACCAGAGTATCCTTACCTGAAGGCGACTACACGATAGATATATCTAAAGAGGGCTACCGCCCATGGCACCACAGCTTACGCCTGGAAGGCGGGGAGGTAGAGCGTATAACATATCCAGCACTGTTTCCGAACGTTATAGATCCAACGTCAATAAAAGATTTTGATAATAAAATCAGCCTAGCCACCCAAAGTCCTGATAGGCGCTGGGTTATCTTCGCCAGACAGAATGATTTAAATAGCTTCATAGAGTACGACTTGAACGAGAAGGTTAATGATCTACCGCAATCACAAGAACTGGCTCTTGGCGACAGCTTATTTACCAAAGCAGACGGCAGCCATACGCTTACACTGGTAGAGTGGTCGACCGACAATAAGCACTTTTTGCTCAAACACCGATGGAAATCTGGGAGCGAATTCGTCATGATAAATCGCGACAAACCAGAAGAGTCCTTTAACCTATCACGCCTGCTCAGCAAACAGCCAGATAAAGTTACCATGATAGATAAAAAATTTGATAAGTTGTTTCTTTATAATTCTGCCGACAAAACTTTAGATAAGTACAATGTAGCCGACCGTGAATTGACTAGGTTTGCGAATGAGATTCTCAGCTTCAAGCCGCACGGATCAGACAAGGTTTTGCTCAGCAGAATAAACCAAGATAATCAAAAAATGGCAGAAGTAGTTTTGATAGAAGGAAACAAAGAATACATCATACGAGATGTTCCGGCTATAAAAAACATTCCTCTTGATATAGCTCAATCGGACGGAGACTGGTATGCGGCAATAAGCGAGGTTAAAGCAAAGCGAACATTTATATATAAGAACCCTCAGCAACTTTTCGTAGAGAGCCCCAACACCGAAAATGTACTTACTATAATGCTGACTAATGATGCGCCGATAGATGACCTTTCCTTTTCGAATAATGCTCGCTTCATATCATCCAGATCCGGACAGCAATTTTCCGTCTACGACACGGAGAAGAATGAACGATTCAGATACACGATAAAGGATAAATTTTCAGAAGACACGCCGCCAGTCTGGATGGACGGCCATAGAATACAGGCATACTCTAAAAGCAAGATAATAGTTTTCGAGTTTGACGGAGCGAATAAACAAACGCTGATAAGCGCCGATCCGTCTCTGCCTATCTTCTTTGACAGAGACTACACAGAGCTCTATAGCTTCAATACGCCGGAAGGCGAAAATAGTTCTTCGCTTTTCTTGTCTCAACTCCGTCTTGAAGGCGACAAATAAACCCGAATAAGTTCGTGAAGTTCTTTCGCTTAAATCACAAGTTTGTGTTTAGAATAATAAGCCCAGCCGTACCCATAACCGCGGCACTGATTTTCAGCCAAAGCCACTCTTTTTCCTTGAGTATGAAGTAAGCAGATATCACTACCAAAATTGAGGTAAAGCTGATAAACGCGCTGACTATCGAGGCGTTTCCGCTTAATTTAAGCGCCGATACGAAACAAATACCCTTTATAGAACTGGCTAGAGCAAAGCCCAGTATTTTCGGAAAGTGTTTTTTGCTTTTTAGGATTTTCAGATGCTTGCGCTCCGGCCAGGCCATTAGTGCCATCCAGAACGTTTGCGCCCCCATGCCAAATACCAAGTAAGCTCCGAGGTCTATGCGCGACAGCATCCAGCGTTCATAAACTATCGATAACCCTGTCAATACAAAGACAGTCAAAGCTATCATCAAGGCGGGAGCTTTGGTCTTGTCATGATGACGCAAGTTGGGCAGGGTAATGACAAATGCAGAAACTATTATAATAGCTGCTCCAAGCAGCTGCCGTCCGGCGAGACTTTCATGGAGCAAAAGCGTTGCGGCTACTATGGTCACTATAGGCGTAAGGTTGCTTAGGACCGTAAAATGCCCGGCGTCTACATCCTTGCTGGCTCTAAGGGCTAAAATAATAGTAAGAGGAAACACCCAACTTACCCCGAGCAATATGAATAGATTCAGCCAGCCTATGGACAGATTAGGCGACAGGAAATAGGCAACCAGCAGGCCTATCGGATAGTGTATTACTAAAAAGAAAAACCCTGTTACCAATCTTCTGTGTTCGGCAAGTGATTGGCCAAGTTTTCTTTGAAAAAGGTAAACGGCAGTATTAAGCAATAGGTATGCCGTAAGGAGGAGCTGCCAAGTCATAGGCTAGACTATATCATGCAGAGATTAGTATATAGTTATTAGCGTGGACATCTTAGAAATTATAATCAGCCTGGTTACTGGCTTAACAGCCGGGTTCATGGCTGCGATCACCGCGGGGGCCGGGTTAATAACAATACCTGTGCTTATATTTTTAGGTGTACCGACGAACAGCGCTATTGCAACGAATTCCATGGCTACATTAGGAATGTTCGCATCTTCGCTGCCCAGGTATTACGAAGCAAAGCGCGTGAAAATGCGCACTGGTTTAAAACTGATTCCGCTAGCCATAATTGGCGCTATTATAGGTGCCAATGTCCTTGTTAGGGTTGATGCTGAAGCGCTTACCGTAGTCGTAGGAATATTACTGCTTCTTCTTGTGCCGGCGGTTCTGCTGAACCACGAAAAAGGGTTAAAAGCATTTAAAGCCGACAGGGAAGAAGTTTTTTCTGGATATTTTCTGTATTTCTTAATAATGATTTACGGTGCTCTTTTAGGTGCTGGGGCAGGGATATTCGCTATGTACACCTTGGTTTATTTTCTGGGCATGACGTATTTGCAAGCTAAAGCAACTGTTTCGGTACCGGGAATTTTCTTGAATGCTACTGCATTTATAATTTTTTATTGGCACGGTCTGATTAACTTTGAGCTTGGCATACCCATGACAATAGGCATGTATCTAGGCGGAGCTATCGGAGCCAAGACCGCACTGGAAAAAGGCGATGCTTGGGTAAAGATATTATTTGTGACCGTAATAGCCGCCGCCGGAATAAAATTGCTTTTCTTTCCGTAAGCTTAAAATTCTTAAAACTCCTGCAGTCGACAAAGTCTTAGTGCAAGATTACAGATTCTCAATTAGACATTATTATAATTTTGTTTTATTGTATATATATCATGACAGAGGCTAGTTTAGGCGCTATGGCTGAAGTTCGAGTTAGACTGCCCGAGGAACACGTTCAGAAGTTAGTAGACGAAATACAAGGTATGGGTTTTGCGGATAAGTCCGATATTGACGTAGTCCCCGCAGAACCTATTGTTACCGAATTTTTCGATGCAGATGAAGGTCCTATAGAAGTCATAACACTGAGCACATTTCAACATTTTGCCAGATATATAGAAGCTCGGGACAGTGAAAGAAACCTGGAGAGTGTAGCTACAAGAACCTACAACACTTTGATTCAGCAATTGGATGAAAAACATGTACATAGAGGACATGCCTCCGGCAACGATAGTAAAGATATTGTTCCGCTCGGTATAAGAGCAGATGATATATTGGAAATCGCTCAAGAGGTAAGAGATGGATCTGAAGATGCGCCTTATCTGGGAAGAGGTGGTATGAGTTACTGTTTCGACATCTTTAGTGAAGCTTTTCAGACAAATAGGGAGGCGGACACTGAAGCTGTAAATAATAAACTTATTGGATTAGGTACGTCTGCTTTGGCTACTCAGCGTCATGAGCTGGAAATGAGATTCGGCCGAGGTGGACAGGCTTAAATAAAGCTATCCTTAAGAAAAGGTCTCGCTAACTTCTGTTAGAATAAACCCATGAGTTCCAAAGTGAGAACACGCTTCGCGCCCAGCCCCACGGGCTTTTTGCATGTCGGCGGCGTGCGCACGGCCATATTCGCCTGGCTGACGGCTAAACAAAGTAGCGGCGAATTCGTACTTCGCATAGAAGATACCGACCAGAAAAGAAAAGTCGAAGGAGCTGAAGAACATATTATTGAAAGCCTAGCCTGGTTGAACATTAAGTCAGATGAGCCATTAATCAGACAAAGCGACAGAGTCAAGGACGGCATATATAAGAAATGGGCTGAGAAATTAATAGAAAATGGCAGAGCCTATGCCGACCCATACACCCCTGAAGAAGTTCAAAAATTCCGCGAGCAAGCCCAGACTGATAAAAAGCCCTTCCTATACCGCAACAACCGGCCGGAAAATCCACCAAAGTGGGATGGTAAAACACCGCTCCGGTTTAAGGCCGAACCTAAAGAATATGTTACGCATGATGAAGTGATGGGTGAAATTAAGACCAGCCCGGAAGTAATAGATGATTTCATACTCATAAAGTCAGATGGCTTCCCGACTTATAATTTCGCCCATATAGTAGATGATCTGGAAATGGGTATAACGCATGTTATTCGCGGCCAGGAATTCCTGGCTTCTCTCCCAAATTACCGTAATCTTTATGAAGCACTAGGTAAAAAAGAACCTGTGTTCGTAACCGTGCCGCACATTCTAAACGAACAGGGAAACAAGAAACTGTCCAAACGCGATGGAGCCAAGGACATACTTGAATACCGCGAGCAAGGTTATTTACCAGAAGCTATGATGAATTTCCTAGCGACACTAGGCTGGAATGACGGTACAGAACAAGAGATTTTCGCACCCCAAGAACTTTTGCAAAAATTCCAGCTGGAACAAATACAAAAGGGAAGCGCTCATTTTGACGAAAAAAGACTGGAATGGATAAGTGGCCACCATATCCGAACAAAGCCATTGGATGAGCTATATGAATTAGTAAAAGATTTTTGGCCGCAAGCGGCAAAAAACTATGATGACAATTATAAGAAAAAAGTTCTGGAGTTAGTGCAGGAACGAATGAAATTCTTTGCGGAGCTACCGGAACTGACGCAATTCTTCTTTGAAGATTTGCCGGTTAATCCGGAGTTAGTAACCGGTCATAAGCAATTAAAGAAACTATCCAATGATGAACTGGAGTCATTACTGGAAAAAGCAAAAGAAACGCTGGAACAAAGCGACTTCAGCCGAGAAGACCTGCAAGAACGCCTAAACCAATTACTAGAAACTAGCAGCCAAAAACCAATAGTTCTATTCAGCCTGATTCGTATTTCTACAACCCAAGCTCCAGCTAGTCCTGGTTTAGCTGAAACGCTTGAAGTAATCGGCAAAGAAACCGCGATAAAAAGAATAGCCAAGCAGTTAAAAGCGCTCTGAAGCGCACGTTTGTCACATCCGGTACCACTAGTGTAAAATAGTGTTTATGGTTGATGATATTCGACCGCAGCCTAAAAAGCCGGCGGACGATGGAAACAAAAAGGGCATAGAAGAGCAGTTCCCGGGGATCAAGCCGGATCCGCAAGAGGGTCTTACTGGTATTTCTTTGATTAAGAATGATTCCGGCAGTGTACAAGCTGCTTCGCCCAGACATAAATACCAGCCCCCTAAAAAAAATAAGAAAACTCCGCCAAAAAGTTGGAAAGAGAAGTTTTTTAGCCGAGGGCTAGAAGTTTGGCCACACAGCGAAAAGCAAAAGAAGCTCGGCATAGCAATAATAGCCGTCCTTCTGATTTTCGGCTCTATAACCGCTTACGCGCTTAATAAAATTGCGAATAGGCCGTATGAGATAACTGCTTCTTATGTAGTTTTTAAGCCCAAAACAAGCGAGCCGTCCCGACTGACAGGCGTTGAAATTCCTATTAAACTTAATAAACGCCATGTTACTTCTGTGATGATAGAAAACAGCCCTGATGCTAGACCGCAGTCTGGCTTATATAATGCCGGCGTAGTATTTGAAGCAATCGCCGAAGGCGGTATAACGCGTTTTAATGCTTTATATCTGGAAGACAGGCCTGGGTACATAGGCCCCATAAGGTCAGTCAGGCCTTATTATGTCGATTTAATGCTACCGTTTGATGCGGCATTCGTCCATGCTGGCGGAAGCGGGGATGGGTTAGCCAAAGTCGCTAGGCTGAAAGTAAAGGATATAGATCATGGCGCCAACGCAGCCGCATTCCAAAGGATAAGCTCCAGGTTCGCACCCCATAATTTGTACAGCTCCATGGATGCATTAGACAAAGTAAGTAAAAGGCGAGGTTATAAGAAAAGTACCTTTGAAAGCTGGCCTAGACATAAAAAGGAATCCCCAGCAGAGAAAGTTAATGCCGGCAATATTAATTTTTCTATCTCCGGCCCGCTGTACGATGTTCGCTACGACTATGATAAAAATTCAAATAGCTATAAGCGTATAATGGCCGGGCGACCGCATGTGGACGAAAAAGCCAAGAAACAGATTAAACCCAAGGTAGTTATAGCATTGATAATGAAATACCATAACAACGGAATTTACTCGGTCTATAAGACAACTGGCAGCGGTGATATGTTTGTCTTTCAGAATGGAACAGTTACAAAAGGAACGTGGAATAAATCCGGATCTAAATCGCAATTCAAGTTTACAGATAAAGAGGGCGAACCTATTTTGTTAAATCCGGGCCAGACATGGGTGACTTTATTAAAGAATTCCGGTGAAGTTAAATTTTCACCTTAGGAAGTAGGAAAAAAATTTATAATGGGTGGTGAAAATTTAGGATCCGGATACTTGGAGAAAGCCTTGCGGGCAATCAGGAACTATCTTTTGATATGGTTCTTGGTTGCCGGAGTTTCTTTGATAGGTACTTGGTGGATAGTTGAACAGTTCTTGGACTTTCCTATGGTGCAAACTCTTGCGATACTTTCTGGCGTGTGGCTGTTCTTTTTACTATTCATAGGTACTCTTGTAGCAAATAAAGTTTCGTCTCCCTTTAAAGCCGTAGCGCAAGCAATATTACACGTAGCGCCATCACCCATACCAGTACAAGCGCCCCAGGTTGAAAAACTTACTATAGCCAAAGAGTTAGTTGCAAACTTAAATCGACAAGTATACGACTATGTGTCCGGCTCAAGACAGCAGAACCAAGAAGAGTCTAAGCTTAGCATTACTATACAAAAATTGCCTGTTGCAATAATAGGCTTGGACCATGAAGCAAATATTACACTGGCCAACCCCAAAGCACAGGAATACGCCGGAACCAGCGATAGTATCGTAGGCAAAAACCTCTATGGGCTTTTTGATATATTATTTCGAACTGAAGACACGCTGGAATCCTGGATAGAAAAAACTAAAAACAATGCCGTGACCGCCCAGAAATATTGGCATGTAATTAAAGTAACTCCATTTGGAGGCGAGACAAAATATTTCGACTTAGCTGCGCACTACTCGCAACCTGCCGAAAATAGTAAAACTGAAGTAATCTTGTCTCTTTTTGATCAGACTGATATTTATTCAAAGCAAGATGATTCGTTAAGCTTCATAGCACTGGCCGTGCATGAACTACGTTCGCCACTGACTATTTTACGAGGTTATATAGAAGTATTTGAAGATGAATTAAGCGGCAGTTTGAGCCCGGAGATGCAAGACTTTATGCAAAAGATGCAGGTATCCGCCGAAGACTTGACTGCTTTTGTCGGTAATATATTAAACGTGGCAAAAGTAGAGCAAAACCAATTGAGCCTAAAGTTAGTTGAAGAGGACTGGAAAGAAATCCTTACCAGAATAATCGACACCATGAGCTTGCGAGCCAAAGTTCACAAAAAAGTAATTCAGCTAAATATAGACAGCGATTTGCCAAAAGTGGGAATAGACCGGGTTAGTATATCGGAAGTTATCATGAACCTTATAGACAATGCAATCAAATACAGCCCTGCCGGGAAGGACATGATCAAAGTAGAATCGTATCTGACAAAAGACGGCCTGGTAGAAACTATCGTGCAAGACTACGGAGTAGGAGTACCGCAGTCTGTCATGCCTCATCTTTTCGAGAAATTCTCGCGCAATTACCGAAACCAAGCCAGTATCAGTGGGACGGGACTTGGGCTTTACCTTTCAAAAGCTTTGGTCAATGCCCATGGAGGCAATATTTGGGTCAGATCTAAAGAAGGCGAGGGAACTATCTTTGGTTTTACAATCCAACCATATGCCAAACTTGCGGATGGAGATAAATCGGGTGATAATAAAACTATAACAAGGAATGCTCACGGGTGGATAAAAAATCATTCGTTGAGCAGGCAATAATATGGGAATAATCAAATAATGGGTACACCCGACACTCCAATAAAAGTACTGTGCGTTGAAGATGAAGAGTTTATAAGTGAGCTTTATAAACGAGCTTTGACCCGCGAAGGTTATGATGTAACGGTTGTCAGAAGCGGTGCCGACGGACTTGCAGAAGCCAAGAAAAATATCTACGATATCATGCTTCTGGATATAATGGTGCCTGATATTTTAGGAGTTGATGTATTACGCCAATTAAAACATGATACGACGAACTTCAAGACAAAGATCATAATAACCACCAATCTGGAACAAGACGAGCAGACCCGGACAGCCATAGAAAAAGAAGCCGACGGCTACATTATAAAAGCTGATGTTACGCCGAAACAATTAGTAGCTTTCTTAGACCGCTTGAGGTTTAACTAATTGAAAATATTATTGATTTTCAGAAGGCGGATCGCCTAATAGGCCTGAAAACTGCCGATCAAAGTATTCGGTAGAATAAGCCTTATAAATATCACTTGTTATATTCATAGACCCCCTAAAAGCAAATTCCCGAATATAATCCTCAGCTTCGTCCCTTGCCCTCATATGTCCGGCTAGTAATTCGTTAAGTTTTCTAAAATTCATGCCTACAAAAGCAATTGCAGCTAGTGCCAATGTTATATCATCAACGGGAGAAGGGGTCTCAAGAGTAGCAAGTGTACCACCCAATATAACAGCTGCACCTGCTCCCAGAGCAATTTTACCTTGTTTGCCGATATGCTGAAGTGATTCCAAATCGCTAGCTCTTCTAATCCAGGATTCTATGTTTGCACTAAGAGGAGTAGGCAATTGTTTCGCGCACAATCTTTGGATAATAGTCTGAGTCGTATTACGCTCGATTATCTCGGCAAGACTCAGACCTTTTTGTTCGCCAGACAGACCGATCATATCTTCCGCCGATATTTCCTCACCATCTTCTAGGGTATCCCCAAGAGCTTCCCGTGCCTGGTCTTCGAACATCTGTTTAAACTGCGTCTCAATGGTTTTTCTATCTTTATTCAGACCACAAACTACGGAAATCCCGCCTTCGTGTCTCCTAGCGCCAACGAAAGCACCCACCGGCACGCCTTGGGCGCTTGGTTCCGCTTGTAGAACATCCGCCATATCCAGTTCGCTGGGGGCCAGCATCCATATGTCGGCACGTGGAGTAGGAACTTCGTCGCCACTTACTTCGTTACTGCTGCCGTCAATCTTACCTGAAGCCAGCGGAGTAAGACCATAAGCTTCATCCGCAGCTTCGCTAACTCTGAAGGTGCCCCATTCAAAAGGTAAGGTATATTTAATAGACGGTTCAACTTCCGGAGACCTCTCTAAATCTACAGGGTATAATACCTCAGAAACACTCATGAATTTGTATTATTATAATATGATATTTACAAATTAACAATAGTGTTCTCAGCAATACTGTTTAGTCTTTTTCTATTGGTTTATAATAAGAGCAGGTGATAAACACACTGTCCGTCTGACGGAAAAGCGTCCCTGTCGACCTTATCTAAACCATTTCCTCTTAGGGAGCAGCGCTTTTAAGCGACTAGGCCGAAGCTCTATCCGGGGAAACCTACAACTTAAACTGTCGCAGACCTGATAAGTAGGGGTTTAGATATGAATTTTATTGAAATAAATCAAAGAGTAGAAGTTATAGCCAGGTTCAAATCTCGCGGTAATTCCGCAGGTTTAGTTATGCCGGCAAAAATGCGCTGGCGAAGGCAGGAGATAATCTTTACCGAGCTGGGCTTGCGGCACCCAACGGCAAAAGGCCACAGAATGGTCCATGTGTTCGATATGAGCGACGGCGTAAACGACTACCGCCTGGAATTCGACGCCGAAATGTTAACCTGGACACTGGTAGCAATTATCGAGGGAGCCGAATAATGGGCAAGCGACTTACAGTCCGAAGCAAATCAAAAACTGCTGTTGAAGCCAAGTGGGGACATCTGCCTATCAGCCAGGAAGCGCCCCAGATAATGCATATAGACCTCAACAGCGCTTTCGCTACTATAGAGCAACAATCCAGACCATCCCTGCGCGGAAAGCCCCTAGGCGTAACCAACCGGATATCAAAAAACTGCTGTGTTATCGCAGCCAGCTACGAAGCCAAGCGACTAGGAATCAAAGTCGGCATGGGGCTGATAGAAGCCCGCGCTATAGTGCCGAATCTGATTATGCTAGAGAGCGATCCGCCTAAATATCATTTTGTATATAAAAAATTGTGTTCAATTATGAAAGACTACTCACCTAATGTAAAAATGAAGAGCATAGACGAAGGAGTCATAGACTTCCACGGCACGCTAGGGACAATACATAAGAAACCCTTAAAAGATATCGGCATGGAGATAAAGCAACGTCTTCGGATCGAGGTAGGGTCATGGATGAAAATCAATGTCGGCATCGGCCCTAACCGGTTTTTGGCTAAGACCGCGTCGAACCTAAACAAACCGGACGGCCTGGATGAAATAGACTACAAAAACCTAAAGGCCACTTACGCATCCTTAAAACTGACCGATCTGACAGGAATTGCCCGGCATTATGAAGCCAGGCTTAACTCGGCAGGTATATTTACGCCTATGGACTTTTTGAACGCTACAGCTGACAGATTGAAGCGTCAGGTATTTCACAGCGTATCAGGAGACGAGTGGTACCAGCGCTTGCGCGGTTATGAGGTAGACGACGAACCGACCAAACTCGGTCAGGTAGGCCGGCAATTCGTACTGGATAAGCGCACTGATGAAGATTCTTTCATATTGCCGCGCTTCCAGTACCTGTGCGAAACGACCGGAACAAAATTGCGCTACAACAATGTCGATGCCCGGGGAGTTTTAGTTTGGCTGGTTTTAGCAAACGGCGAATATTGGCAGGCCCGAAAAATGTTTAAAAGCACTTTCTATACCGACAGGGAAGTTTACTCCAGAGCGCTTTACCTTTTTAACCAACGTCCGAAGGTGCCGGTGACTACTATAGGTGTAACTTGCTACAAACTAACGCCTACGAGGCGTTCTCAATCCAGCCTGTTTGAAAACGTCAACAAAGAAGAGTGGCTGAGTAAGGCAGTAGACGAAATAAACGAACGCTTTGGTATCTTTACCGTGCATGCACTGAATTCTCTGGAAGGCAAAACCATAGTCAGGCAGAAAATCCCCGCGTTTGGCGGAAGTAGATACTTTGAGCTGTTACTTAAGCGAGTTTAGAGATTTTATCGGCTATTTTTTCGGCCGTGAAACCGAATTTTTCGTCCAATACCTTATAGGGAGCGGAATAGCCGAAATGCTCTAGACTGTGTATGCGGCTTATGTCTCCGACTAGGCCAAGCAGGTTGACTGCCAGCCCGGCAGTTACGCCAAACTTTGGAATATTATCCGGGAGGATTTCTTTTTGGTATTTTTCTGGCTGCTCGCGGAATAACCCTTCGCTGATGGCCGAAACTAAGCGAATATTCTTATCCGGCAGTAATTTAATGGCTTCATAAGCCGTGTTTACTTCGCTACCGTTAGCAACGACTATAAGATCCGGCTTGCCTTTAGGTTCATAAGCAATATATGCGCCTTTTTCCGCGCCAAGCGCGGTTTTGTAGTCGGTAACTTCGGTGATATTCTGGCGAGTCAGAATAAGTCCTGTTGGGGACTTAGTATTTTCGATAGCCATCTTCCAAGCTACGGTCGTTTCAGCAGAGTCTGCAGGACGTAGGACTAAGAAGCCCGGATCTCCGGAATGGTTGTGAACTTTTTCCAGCAGGCGAAGCTGGGTTTCCTGCTCAATCGGCTGGTGGGTCGGGCCGTCTTCACCCACACGAAAAGCATCATGCGTCCATAGGAATTTAACCGGGGCTTCCATAAGAGCTGCCAGCCTTAGCGCAGGTTTTTGATAATCCGAAAAGGCAAAGAATGTGCCGCAAACCGGAATCACTCCACCGTGAAGAGTCATGCCGACAGCCAGTGCCGCCATAGTGAACTCAGATACTCCGCAGTGAAGGAAAGCACCTGAAAAATCTCCGGCAACTATAGGTTTGGATTTTTTCAGGAAGCCGTCAGTCTTGTCGCTGTTAGCTAAATCGGCGCTCATTACAATCATATTACCGACCTCTTCAGCGAATTTGCCCAGAACAAAACTGCTGCTGGTTCTAGTCGCGACATCTTTTTTCTGCTCGCCAGCAATTGTTTCCCAGTCCAAGTTGGGTGCTTTGCCGGATAAGAACTTATCCAAGCCCTCAGCCAAATCCTCATTTGCCTTGCGCCACTGTTCTTCGATTTTTTGTCTTTTGATAACTTCGGCTTTTTTGTGGGCAGCCGCTTGTTTATATAGCTCTTTAACCTCGCTGGAGACAGAAAATGGATCGCTCACATCACCGCCCAAAGCTTCTACTGTTTTCTCAAAGTCGGCACCTGCGCTACTCATCGGCTGGCCGTGCATGCTCACTTGGTGCTCAAAACTATCTCCGGAATCAGTCAGCGCGCCTTTGCCCATAATGGTATCGCCGATTATCAGCGTCGGTTTGTTTTTTTCTTCTTGTGACTTTTTCAGTGCAGAACGTATTTCACTATGGTCATTACCATCGATCTTTACTACGTTCCAACCCCAGGCTTCATATTTTTTAGCTGTGTCTTCACGAGTTACCGAATCGGTTTCAGTCGAAAGCTGTATATGATTTGAATCATAAAACATCACTAAATTATCAAGGCCCAGATAACCGGCTATACGCCCAGCGCCTTGGCTTATTTCTTCTTGGATGCCCCCGTCTGAGATAAAACAATATATATTATGCGACTGCCAATCACCGAAGCGAGCTTCTAAAAATTTCGCGGCAATCGCGGCGCCTACGCCGAATACATGGCCTTGGCCAAGCGGACCGGAGGTGTTCTCAATCCCGTATTTTAAGTCGCGTTCAGGGTGCCCTGGAGTCTTCGAGTCTAACTGGCGAAAATTCTTTATCTCGTCCAGAGGAATTTTGCCTGTCAGATGTAAAATGCTATAGAGCATCGGCGACATATGGCCGGCATCCAGAAAAAAGCGGTCTCTGTACGGCCACTTTGGATTGTCTGGGTCTTCTACCATAAACTCAGAAAACAAAATATGTATGAAGTCGGCAGCTCCCATAGGCCCGCCGGGGTGGCCTGAATTGGCTTTTTCCACCATGGCTCCGGATAAAATTCTGATAGTATTTGAAGCTTTTTGATCCGCGTTCATTTCTGGGACTCCTTATAGTCTTTTAAGAATTTATCAAGGCCGGCATCGGTCAAAGGATGCTTAAAAAACTGCTCCAAAACTGAAAAGGGAACAGTTGCCGCACCAGCTCCCATCTTGGCACTTTCTATAACATGAATAGGATGGCGAACGCTGGCGACCAAAACCTCTGTCTTGAATTCGTAGCGAGAGAAAATTGTTACCATGTCTGCTATCAACTGAAGGCCATCGATTGATACGTCGTCCAGCCTTCCTATGAATGGGCTTACATAACTCGCACCGGCTTTAGCAGCAAGAAGTGCTTGGGCAGGGCTGAAGACAAGGGTGCAATTTGTGCGTATATTCTCAGCTGAGAGGACTTTGATAGCCCGGATACCATCGGGAATCATAGGGACTTTTACGACTATTTTTTTATCGATCTTAGCCAGCTCATGAGCCTCCTCCATAATACCGTCAAAATCGACAGCAATAACTTCCGCACTTACATTATCGTCAACGATATCGCAGATTGCTTTGTAGTGGGCATGTATATTTTTTTGTCCTTTGACGCCTACTTTTGCCATCAAGCTAGGGTTTGTCGTGACGCCGTCTAATACGCCAAATTCCTGGGCTTTTTTTATTTCATCCAACTTGGCAGTATCAACAAAGAACTTCATTAGAGTTTACGCATCATGCCTTTCCAGGCCGAAGCAAGTTCGTCCTTGAAAAGCATTCTTGGCACATAACAACATTTTTGCCAGAGCTACTCCTTCACCGTACTTTGTGTACGCCTCAGTCCGTTGCTTTGCAAAAAATATTGTTCTGCACTCAAGTGCGAAAACTCTACTAATCATTGACTTTAGTATAGCAAAATAACTGATTCACACTCAAAGTTTTGTGCTCAAGACATAAAAAGGATTTTTGCTAAGGCTTATGTCTACTTTTGTACCTTTGGACAGATTCATAACTTCGCCGTCAATCTGCGACCATGTATCCTCGTTTAGCGTAAAGTTTCTATCCTCGCCGGTAATTTCGCCGTAAGTACGGTTACGCAGTATTTTAAGAGCCGATAGCAGGGAAATGATAGCTTTTGGATGCTTTTGTTCAACCATAGCTTCGTAGAATGCTTTTTCGTTAAGTTTGATAGGCAATCTGTCGACCTTAGCTATCCTAGAGCCGTTGACAAATATCCTCTCAAACATCGGCTGGCTTTTACCATTTACCTGTATAGTGAACGGCTTAGCCCTGACCAAAGATTTAGTAACAACCATCATTTCCGATAACATTCTTACGCCTGGAACTATATGAATTTTCATTTTTTTATTCTTAGGCAGCTCAGCTTGCTGAGTGGCATATGCAGAAGCGCCGAAACTCACGTAACACGCAGCTATTTTTTGCTGTAAATCATTATTATTACTCAACTTAACGTTTAAAGGGTAGATTGGGACGACATTGCCTTTTTCAAAAATAGCCTTGAGGCTAAGCTTGTTAGGCCTGCCGTTAATCATATAGGCTAAATCATTCGCATTACCTCCCCATAAAGGCAATATAGGCACTTTCTTGGATTGGCCTGAAACTGATTTACTCAACAGCAGGGCATCAAGAACAGCGCTGACCGTACCGTCGCCGGCTGCTATGCACACCAGCGTTTTTTTAGTAAATTTTTTGGCAAGTCCAACCACTATTTTCCTATTGGCGTCATATCCGTCAGGAGAAGTTTCGGTGACTATTACTTCCTTTGAAGGAAAAAGTTCTTTAAGCTCAGAAATCCTTCTCCTAGAACGACGGGAGTTAGTGCTGGCAGGATTGTAAATGATTATCAGTTTTTCAAACCTGTACAAATTTCCCTGGTCTTTGTCCATGATTATTTTTTAACCTTAATTGCTGCAGCGTATCTTAGGCTAGCCATCAAGCCTACGACAATCCAGAACGCAAAACTAACCAAAGCGATTATTATCAAAATCATCCCTGTTAAAGAATTTTCGTTGTTCTTGATCCAGTCGCCGAACGGATAAAAAATCAATGTGACCCAAGCTAGAGCAGTAGAGTATTTGCCGTATTTCGAAGGATGGATTCTAATTTTTCTTAAACGACCGATTACAACGGCAAGTCCGTTAAATATATTCTGAAAAGCGATCAAAAGCACAATGGGCCAGGGAACAAGCTCAATCGCCGCAAAAACGATAACGGCAGATGCAATAACCAGTTTGTCAGATACTGCATCTACAAGTTCTCCGAGCGGGCTTTTGGTCTTTGTGTATTCGGCAATCAAACCGTCCAGAAGGTCTGCTACGCGTCCGAGAGTTAAGAGTAAAAGACCGCTAATAATCTCCGTGTTTAAAATTAAGAACAGTCCATAAAGTGCTAAAACCCCGCCGCCTAAACTAACGAAATTTGCCGGCGTAAGCGTCCCATATGACCGGAAAGCTAATTTTTGCCAAATATTACGTTTATCGCCCTTTATATCGTGCCAATCCGCCACCTTGTTTGATTTATGCATGTTTAACACCTTATTAGATTACCACTATTTAACTCTTTGACGCACGTAATAAAAGATAGTGATAAAATGCTTGATATGCTAGTCGAGACAGCCAGTAAGTCCGTCAGGGTAATCATCCGACATTTTGCTGTTTACCTAAACACTAAGACAAAAGGGAGGATAAGCCCCAATCTTGTAACTACTTTGAGCGTAGCTGGCCATGTGCCAGCGGCTTTTTTTATAATGACAGACCAGTTATTAGTTGCCGGGATTATTTTCGTATTCTTTGGATTATTTGACGTTCTGGATGGAGAACTGGCCCGCTTGCAAAAATCCGCCGGGCCTAAAGGTATGGTTTACGACGCAACGTCAGACAGGATTAAAGAAGTTTTAATATTCGGCGCTACGACTTACTACATAAGCCAGTCATCAAGTCCTGAGTGGTCATTCATAGCTGCAATAGCCTTAGGCGCCGCTTTGACAGTAAGCTACGCCAAAGCAAAAGCTGAAGTAAGCCTGACTATTAAAAAACGCTTGAATGACCACCATAAAATCAATCGTCATTTCTCTGAGGGGGTCGCCTCATTTGAAATAAGAATGGCCTTGATGGCACTAGGAATGCTCTCAGGCAACCTGCTGCTTGCTACTTCGATAGTAGCGGCATTATCCACCTTTGCTATGTTCGAGCGTTTATTCTTTTACCTGAAAAGGATTTAGTGTGAGTGATTTTTTGTTTACTCTGTGGTTTTTCCTCCCGGCGGGAGTAGCAAACGTCGTACCGGTTTTAATTGCTAAAGCACCTTTTTTATCCAACTGGAATATGCCTGTCGACTTTGGTCTTAAATATAGAGGCAAACCAATACTAGGAGCACATAAGACTATCCGAGGGCTAACTATCGGAACGTTAGCAGGATTTTTGGTGTTTGTTCTTCAAGTTCATATCTATGAAAGTTATTCATGGGCAAGGGAAATAAGCGACGGGCTGGACTATAGTGAATTATCTTTATGGCTGGGACTTCTTCTAGGCTTTGGCGCCTTGTTCGGCGACATGCTGAAAAGCTTTTTCAAAAGACAGCTTAGCGTAGCTTCAGGCAAAAGTTGGTTTCCGTTTGATCAGCTGGATTATATAGCCGGTGCTTTATTGTTTAGTTCAATCGTAATCACTTTAGAAGCCGGACAATACATTCTTATAGCCGTAATCTGGTTCTTAATGCATCTGCTGACAAGTTATTTAGGTTAT
>DASUOI010000013.1:0-16182 GCA_036276695.1 Saccharimonadales bacterium (SeqCode)
ATCGACCGGCCGTACCGGTACCAAGTTTTTGGCCGACTATTTCAACTCCCACCCGGAAATAACCGCAACGCACGAGCCGAAGCCGTCGCGAATCTTACGGATGTGGTCGATGGCCTATCTGGAAGGCAAGGTTTCCGATTCCTACATGCTCAACGTTCTGCGCGCCAAGCGCAAAAACATCATATCCCAGCTCGATACGCCGGTTTACCTGGAATCGAATCCTTATCTGATCGGCTTCGCTGGCTTATTGCCCAAGGTCTTCAAGGATCCGGTAATCATCCACGTTGTCCGCGACCCGCGCGACTTCGCGCGCTCATCGATCAACCATGGCAATTCGGTCGGGCTAAAATGGTTTTTTAACAATTACGTGCCCTATTGGTATCCGCGGGTTCATAAGATTTTAGGAATAAACAAACCGCAACGCATGGAGCACCGGGCGGCCGCTTACTGGAAGATCGCCAACCAGCATTTGGCCGAAGTCGGTCAAAAAAGCAGTAACTATCACGTCATCCGCTTCGAAGACATCTTCGATGGTAAGCGCAGCGGGCTGAAAAAAATCGAAAAAATACTCGGTATTAAGATGTCCTCAAATGACACGTCGGCTGTAAATAAATCCAAGCGCAGCATCATCTCCGGCTGGAACGATTGGAGCACCGAGGAGTGCCGCACGGTCAACGAGCTTTGCCAGCCGACGATGCAGAGGTTCGGCTACGGCGCCGAATCCGAATGGAAAAAGCGCCTCAAGACTTAAGAAGTCAAAACCGGTTTAAGGCCTCTGCCAGCTGTACCTTGACCTGTTTTTCGGAAAATTTTTGCATGTAGAGTCTATGTCCGTTCTTGCCGATCCCGCCAAGCTTATCTTTGTTAGCCAGCGCCCACTTCAAGGCACCGGCCAGCGATTCGGCCGAACCACGCTCGCAGAAGACCACGTTCTGTCTGTCCTTGAACCCGCTGTCCTCCGTCCGGGAAATCACCGTCGGCTTGGCCATCGCCAAAAACTGAAAGGTCTTGCCGGTAATCACCCGGCCGGCCTGGGGGGTATCGCCGAACGGCCCGCCTAAGCACAAATCCGCCTCGCTTATCATCTTTGGTATATTCTCGAACTTAACCCAGTCGATGTAGCGTACGTTTTCCAACCCCCATTTGTTAATTTTATCCTTTATGTAATCACCTTTCTTTCCGGCGCCGACGAGCGTCAGTCTGATTTTTTCGCCCTTGAGCAATCTGGCGGCGCCAAGGATATGTTCCACCCCGTGCAACGGCAGCATCGTGCCGTAAAAAAATACATGCAGACTATCGCCGGCGGTTTTTCCTTTTCTTGGGTAGAAAATGTTCTCGTCCGCGCCTACGTAGACGGCCGCGAATTTATTCGGATCCACTCCGTGAGCTTTGGCGGAATATTCCGCGTTCAGCGCCGTATCTGCCAGCACCAGGTCGGCTCGTTTGAGCAGAGAGCCGTTGAAGCCTTTGGCCAGCCGGGCAAGCAAGGGGCTTTTTATGATCCTTTTTTCGACCGTCAGCCAGTTGTACATATTTACGAACTCGTCAAAAACCAGTTTTTTCCGAAAACTTATCAGTCGGACCGGCCAGAAGATTTCCTGCCCACGGAAACCGAGCAGATAAACGTCCGGGTCGTGCTTAAGCCTTATATAAAGGGTCTTGAGCAGGGTCTCAATGTAACGCAGGGTGCCTTTGCGCGTATTAATCGCCGTATATAGTTCTATTTCGCTTATATCTTCCAGCGCGCGGACAAGCACTCTGGTCCTGATGTAATCCGGTGCCCTATAAGCTAGGACGTAGCATACTTTAATCTTCTTTTTTGTCATGCGTTTCGGTTTTTAGCCTCTCAATAATTTTTTCCTGATTATTGAGCATGCGATCAAACATATCGGCTACCAGGCCCAGCGCCCAAAGCATCAACCCGCCGCTGAACAGATAAAGTCCGATGAAACCGACCGTAACGTACGGCGTAACGGCTCCGGTGGTCAGCCAGTGTACCAAAGTAAAGCCGCCCATGAAGACGCCGGGGATGAACAATACCAGTCCCAGCAGGCCGAAGAATTTCAGCGGCGCGTAATCGCGGAATGCACGTAATATATTAATCGCGCTCCCGAATAAGAACTGCAGGAAGCTCTTTACTACGCGTGATTTGCGGCCGGGATAATATTTTATGGATACCGGCACCGCGACTATTCTCAGTTTTTTAAACGCCAACACCTGGAACGATTCCTGCGTGTAAGTATATGTAGTGTTGATGTTAAGGCTAATTATCGCCTTCCTGCCGTAAGCCCGGAAGCCGCAAGTAACGTCGCGGAATCTCTGGCCGCTTAGCTGTCCGACCACCCATGCGCCAAGCTTGTTGCTCATATATTTGCTTAGAGGCATACCTTTCGGCCGGTGGCGGCGGCCAGACTTCACATCGGTGAACCTATCCGCCGCTACGAAGTCGGCTTCGTCCTTGATTATCGGATCGATCAGCTTAGGAATTTCTCCAGGGTCGAACTGCAGGTCGCCGTCGACATTCACCAGGACATCCGCGCCACGTGATAGCGCCAATTCCAAAGCTTCACCGAACCGCGCCGCCAGTTTCTTATGCGCACCGTCCGAGATTACCTTGGCACCGTGTTTTTTGGCGATCTTTACCGTATCGTCCGTACTGCCGTCATCGATCACCCATTTTTCAATGGTATCGACACCGCTGATCCTGGCCGGTATGCGGTCAAGTACCTCGCCGATGGTCTTGGCCTCATCCTTGCAGATTGAAACTATCAGTAAAAACATCTTTTATTCATTCTAGCATTTTTCTCCTTCTGTGGGATAATATCTATACTTTGAAGAAAATTGCTGTTGTTGGTCTAGGCTACGTCGGTCTTCCCCTTGCTTTCTTAGCAGAGAAAAAGGGCTTTGATGTCATCGGCATAGACAGGGATAAGAATAAGCTCGCATCCCTTCGCAAGAAGGTTCCGGTCATCGATGACGAGATAGCCAACGAACGGTTAAAAAAAAGCAAGGTTCTCTTCACCGACGAAAGTTCTAAGCTGGCAGACAGGGATATAGTAATAATCTGCGTTCCCACCCCGGTGGACGATGAGAAAACACCCGACCTATCGATTGTCAAAAGCGCGGTAGGGGCTTCGGCTAAGCACATGAGAGAGGGCAGTTTGCTGATCATCGAATCGACCATCAACCCCGGTGTCTGCGATGAGATAGTCATCCCCCTTATAGAAAAAGTTTCTGACCACAAAGCAGGCAAGACTATCCATGTCGCCCACTGCCCGGAGAGGATAAATCCCGGTGATCCCAAATGGTCGGTCGACAACATAAACCGTGTCGTCGGCGCCGATTCCGCGAGAGGCCTGTCGCTTGCTTATGATTTCTACACCAAGCTTATCGATGCCAAGGTCAAAAAGATGTCCTCTCTCAAAGAGGCCGAGGCGGTCAAAATCGTCGAAAACAGCTTTCGCGATGTCAATATCGCTTTCGTCAACGAACTGGCCAAATCTTTCAATAAACTCGGCATCAATGTAAACAACGTCATTGACGGCGCTGCTACCAAGCCGTTTTCCTTCATGCCGCACTATCCGGGCATCGGCGTAGGCGGGCATTGTATTCCGGTCGATCCTTACTATCTTATCCAATATGCGCGGGAGAACGACTTCGTGCATGAATTTCTATCTTTGGCTCGTACTATCAATGAGTCGATGCCGACTTATTCGATCAACCAGCTCGGGCATGCGTTGGATAGAAAAGGCAAGAAACTCCGGGGCGCCAAAATCGCCATCTTGGGGCTGTCGTACAAGGCGAATGTCGGCGACGACCGCGAAAGTCCGGCCTATAGAGTTATCTCCATTCTCAAAAAGAAAGGTGCGATCGTCTCAACCTATGACCCGCATCTGCCGGGAAGCTCTTCGGCAAAAACGCTCAAAGATGCCCTATCCGGACAGGACGCCGCGGTCCTGGTTACCAATCATAAAGAATTCCTCAAGCTCAAACCTCAGGAATTGTCGCACTTAAAGGTGCTTTTTGATGGCCGGACGGCGTTATTAAACCAAAAAAGCAGTTTGGAAAAACTCGGTGTTACCTATTTAGCAATCGGCACATCGAACGATTTTTAATTTTCGACTAGCACTAGAGTATTGGTTATACTTGTTTAAAAGATGGCAAAAAGAACCAAACCACAATCCGTAGCATATTGGTTTAAAAATTCCGTCTGGTCTTTTCCGTTTATTGTTGTTGTCTCGTTGATAATACTGACTGTATTCCAAATACATGGCTCATCCGTGGGCATGTATCATAAATTCTTGTACGGAGAGAACGCTACCGATTCAAGCCTTATCTATGGACAGCCCAAGCCGATAAGGGCGGACGAATGGAAAGGCTGGACCCCACTCACCGTTTTGCAGTCCAAAACAGGTTTCAATACCTATAACACCGAACTCGGAAGCGGCCGCGACTTAACGCTACGGCCGGAAGCGCCTTATAAAGACTGGTCAACCGCCTTCAAGCCGCAGAATCTTAGCTTTTTTGTCTTACCTTTTGAAAATGCCTTCGCTTTCAGGTGGTGGTTCATTATCGGCATTCTCATGGTATCGGCATATTTCTTTTTACTAAGAATGTTTAACAATAAAAAAACATTGAGTATTTTATTGAGCGTAAGTTTTGCCCTCAGCCCCTTCTTGCTTTGGTGGTATCAGATGAACTTATTCCTGCCTCTAGCTTATGCCTTCCTATTAATGATTTTGGGTATGCGAATAATCAACAAAGAAAAAATACCGCGGATAAAAGCAGAAAGAGTCACGAACATACTATACGTAACCGGATTGTCTTACTTAGGAATCTGTTTCGGCTTAGTATTATATGTGCCGTTTCTTATCCCCATAGCGATAATTATCTTTGCCTTTTTATTAGGCTATCTTCTGGACAAAAAGTTTGAGCATCGTCTTTCCAACAAGGACATGCTTAAAAGACTCTGGCCGTTTCTATTGGCTTTTCTAATTACCGTATCGGTCGGGTTGGCGTTCGTATCCGGCCACAAAACAATGATCGAAGCAATCGCGAATTCAGAATACCCCGGCCATCGTGTTACTAGAAGCGCCGACCTGCCCTTCTCGCCGGCTCTAGCCATTTTTGATGGATTTTTAATGCCGGTGCTGCAAGGTGTCGAAAGAGGTAAGCATTATTATGCGAACCAAAGCGAGGCGGCCAACTTCATATTGCTGCTGCCGTTTATGTTATTGCCAGGTATTGCCTTGCTCGCTTACGAATACCGTAAGAAGAAACGAATAAATTGGGTCTTTCTGCTGATTAACTTGGTGGCATTGTTGTTTTTGGCGCGGATTAGCCTTCCTGTTGGTGATAGTTTTTATAAGCTGCTGCTTTTGGATCGTGTACCGAACAATCGTTTGATAGCAGGTATAGGTTTCGTTGGATTTTTGCAACTGGTTTATTTCATAAGGGCGCTGGACGCGCTGAAAATATCAAAAAAGAAATTAACCTCTCCGGCGGTCATGTACGGGTTGGCTTCGCTTTCTGCGCTGATTCTATTCGGCAGTGCGGTAATAAATAAATTCCCGCGTTTTTTGAGCGAATATTTGATAATGGTATCCCTGGCAGTATTCTTTATCGCGATTCTTGTGGCTTTCCTCTCAAGAAGGAATGTCCTGGGCGCAAGCTTACTTTTAGTTTTTACCGTAGTCAGCATATTCAAAATATTGCCTATATCGCATAGTCTGGACCCCTTGCAAGATACGCCCGTGCTTAAAAAAATGGAATCCATTTCCAAACCCGGTGATGATTGGATAATTCTTGATAACACAAGGTGGGAAAGCTTCCCTCAACTAGCCGGGAGGGGGTCGATAGGTGGCATCCAAGTATATGCGGATACTGCCCTCTGGTCGCAATTTGATCCGACCGGCAAGGATAAACCTGTTTATAACAGGCAGGGACATGCTTTGTTCGTTTCAAACAGACAGGACCTGAACGATGAAAGAAAATATGAGTACGGCACCACCATAGAAGACGGGGGCAACTTCGAGCTTTATAAACAAAATCTGTTCAAGATCAAGTTCAGTTGCTCTGATTTTATATATAAAAATGCCGACTTCGTACTTGCTGATCATGCAATCAAGAAGGACTGTGCGCAGCTTGAGCACACCATAACCTACCCTGAAGAAACATTCTACATATATAAGATCATTGACCGATAATAGCCATTGCCAAAATATATAAAATGTGCTAGGCTATATTTATAATCATTCAAAAATAAAAATGAAAAATAAAAAATATACTGCAAATAATCGGTCTTTATCTAAGAAAAAAATCACTGCCTTAATTATTCTTGTTATTCTTTTGGCAGTAGGCAGCGTGTTTGCTTACAACCGATTCAACGACACACAATCAAAGAGCACCGATGATACCAACGGGATAGATTATGGACCGCCTTCCCAGAAAGACGTAAACAGCGCCGAACAGCATAAGAAAGAAATAGATAAAAATCAATCTCAATCAGATACGCCCTCCCAGCCGGGTGCAAAAAAATCCGTCAAGCCGATCATAGTTTCTTACGGAGAAAGTGACGGCAAGTTCGAGGTAAGCGGCCGCGTGCCGGGCATTTTCGAGGATAGCGGCACTTGCACGCTTACTATGACCAAAGGTTCAGCTAGGGCTACCGGTTCCAGCACAGCTACGCCTAATGTCAGTGAAATGTCCTGCGGCTTCATCGCCATACCAAAAAGCAAACTTAGCTCCGGCTCATGGTCTGCCAAGATAACTTACTCGTCATCTAAGGCTCATGGGGTTTCGGACCCCCAGACCGTAAAGGTAGAATAGAATCATGAAAGGTGCTCGCCTGATAATATCGGTTCTGGTCATCTCGGTGCTGTCAGCCAGTACGCTTTTTGTCTTTGACGATCAACATACATCGGCCCTTTCCGGCAGCCAGTTCAGGGCCAACAGGATTATTGACGACAGTTTATTTTACCGTTCGGCTGATATGTCTCCTTCCCAGATTCAAAATTTTCTTAACAGCAAAGTGCCCTCTTGCGACACGAACCATGCTGAGACTTCGAGCCCGAATGATTCCGGGCCGCCTTACACCTGTCTAAAAAATTTTAAGCAGAACACCCCTTCTAGGACAGATGGTTTAGGTTTGTGTAACCCCTTAGGTGCTAGGAGTAACCGCAGTGCAGCCGCAATTATATATGACGTCTCTCGCGTCTGTGGCGTGAGCGCGAAGGTAATCATAGTAACCCTGCAGAAAGAACAAAGCCTGATTACCGATACCTGGCCATGGGACATCCAATACAGAAGCGCCATGGGTTATGGTTGTCCGGACACAGCACCCTGCGATAGTGAGTACTACGGGTTCTTCAACCAAGTTTATAATGCCGCGAGGCAATTCAAGCGTTACAAGTCTTTTCCCGGCAATTACAATTACCGGGCCGGATTTACCAGCTTTATCCAATGGCATCCTAACGCCGGATGCGGCGGTTCAAACGTAAAGTTAAGCAATCATGCCACAGCCGGCTTGTATAATTACACTCCGTATCGTCCCAACCAAGCTGCCCTGAATAATTTGTATGGAGAAGGAAACAGTTGTAGCTCGTATGGCAACCGCAACTTTTGGCGGCTTTATAACGATTGGTTTGGTGGAACACTCACAAACCTTGGCCCTGACAGGCATCAAATCGGTGATTGGGACGGTGATGGCCAGGATGAGGTCGGTCTGCTAAGGCATGACGAACATTTCCTTAACTATAACCATTCCGGACCGGCCGAAGAAGATTTCATCTACGGGTCGAGCCGTGACGGTTTCCTTGTCGGCGACTGGGACGGTGACGGTAATGATGAGATCGGACTTAAAGAAGGAAATACTTACTCCTTCAACTATGACAATGATACTGATTCGGAAGTCAGGTTCTCGTTCGGTCGGAACACAGACCATGCCTTTGTCGGTGATTGGGACGGTGACGGTGCTGATGAGATAGGCCTACGCCGGGGACAGACGTATTTCTTGGATTACGATAGTTCGTCCGGACCGGAAGCTACCTTTGGGTTTGGCCGCGAAACCGACATGTCCTTCGCAGGGGATTGGAACCGGGATGGCAAGGACGACATCGGCTTGCGCCGGGGACAGAAATATTTCTTCAGCTTTACTAATTCATCCGGTGCAGATAGATCGTTTAGTTTCGGCCGCGAAACCGATACTCTCATAGTCGGTGATTGGGACGGTGATGACAGAGACGAAGTGAGTTTACGGCGGGGGCAGACATACTTCCTAAATTACGGCTTGACGTCGGGGGCCAACGTCGCATTCAGTTTCGGCCGCGAAACCGATACTCTCATAGTCGGTGACTGGGATGATGATGGTACTGACGAGATCGGACTGCGCCGGAATTCAACATACTTCTTGGATTACGATCACGTTTCCGGACCCGAAGTAACATACACTTTTGGGCGCTGAGCATTCGACATTATGATTGGTCATAGCCCTGGTTTGGGCTTAGAATAGTTATATTGAAGATGTCCGATTTTTTATCCACGACGAAGAAAAAGCTCAAAAGCATTGAACCCCTCCGAGCAAATTACCGGCGTGTTTATAAAATAGTCGACCACACCATCCACGGCCGGTTTTACAGCGCTTTTAAAATCGCCAATCATTACAATCCTATTTATCGCTTGACGGTCAGAAGCCCCCGATATAACAAATGGCGGCAGAGGCATAAATTGTATGAGACTTTGCGCAGGGTTTATTCCTACCCTGCCACCGACAAAAGCAAATACAAAATAGCCCTGGTTTTTCGCGATGCGGACTTTTTCCTTTCCAGCTCGGCATTCATCCGCCTAATCAGCCCGCTGAGTGATAAATCGCTTAAGAACAAAGTGTCGTTCAAGATTTTTTCCGCCCAGAACCTGCCGGCGGCGATTGATGCGGACTTCACGATAGTCCAGCGCACGGCTTTTGACCACTTACCTGAAGCAAAAGAATTCATCCAAAAGACCCGCGAGCGAAAAGCCAAGGTCATAGTCGATAATGACGATGCATTTCACGAGATAAGCGAAAGCCACCCCGAATATCACGAGCAGATAGAGCGGGTAGAGGCCATGGAATATCTGCTAAAAGAAGCCGTTCAGCTGTGGTTGTCGGAGAAATCCCTTGTCCCATCGCAACACAAAGAAAAATCCATCGTAGTCCGCAACAGTTTGGATAAAAGACTATGGACAGCTAATACCGGGCGCAAGCCACCAACCCGGAAAATCCAGATGGTCTACATGGGCACGGCAACCCACGACGCGGATCTGGAGATGATACTGCCGGCTTTGGATAGCCTGCATAAAAAACATCCCGGCTCTTTCCGCCTGACCGTTATCGGAATATCTTCGGATCTGCCGCGACGAAAGTGGATGCGCCAGCTGTTCGCGCCAAAGTACGGCTCGATTTATCCGAACTTTGTCCGCTGGTTCGTGCGTAAAGGCCCGTTCGATATCGGCTTATCGCCGCTGGTCGATAATAAGTTCAATCGGGCCAAGTCCGACATCAAGTGCCTTGATTATCTGGCCGCGGGAATCGTCCCGGTCGTTTCAGACATCCTGCCCTATTGGGGGGAAGAAATCCAGGAGTTCATAGTCAAAATCAAGAATGATAAAAACGCGTGGGTAGATGGGCTTTCCAGGATAGTATCGGCTCCGGACAAGTTCAGGAAGGACAAGGCCAAGATCATCCCCGAGGCTCAAAAGTACATCTGGCAAAAACGCTCATCGGCCAAAACAGCCAAAACCTTGTTCAAACACCTGGAAGAACTCAAATCAAAATAGGATCTATCAGGCTATGAGGCTTATGAGCCTTGGGAAAAAGTAAACTTTGGCTCCGTGAGGCGCTTTTATGCCGTCAAGTTGAGTCAAGATGCTGTCCCGTCCAAGCTGCTGCACTAAAGTAGTTATGGTTAACCTGGTTGCGCCCAGTTTTCCAATAGCTTCGGGGATAGAAAAAACAGGGTTTTCAAAGATAAAATCTATCAATTGCGTCATATATGGAGATTGTGATGTTTTATATTTTTCATGCAGTTGAGCATTGAGACTTAATATTCTATCTACTAAATTAATAGAGATGTTGCATTGTTCCCTTATCGACTCTAGAAAGAAAATAATCCAAGGTGTAATATCTCTCGTCCTATCCACCTCTCGTAATCTTTCTCTGTATTCCACAGACTTCTTTTCGAAATGCTCGCTTGTATATAAAACAGGTGCAGATATTGATTTTTGATAATGCAATAAAGCTGGTATGAGCATCCTTCCTATTCTGCCATTACCATCTTCAAAGGGGTGAATTGCCTCAAACTGATAGTGAAATATGGCTACTTTAATAAGCGGAGATTCTTCAGCTTTATTAAAATACTCCAGCAGATTGTCCATATAAGGCCTGACTTGCGCATGATGCGGTGCTACGTAAAGAGCTTTGCCTATGGGCGTATTATCATCTTCGCCAATCCAAGCATCTACCTCTCTATACTTCCCAAGGGTTCCCTTGTGAAGAGTATTACTCAGCAGAGTCTTATGCAAGGAGCGGATGTTCGAGTGAGTTATACTTTTACGCTTACTCAGCGTAATCGCATCACGCATTGCTCGTCGGTAGTTAGCTACCACAACCGTATCTTGCTTTGGCGCTTTGCCAGTAGCATCCATGACTAGTACGTCCTTTGAGTCAGTTATCGTACCTTCTATCTTGGAACTTAACGCTGCTTCTCGCGTAAGAAGGGGTTTTATTAGGTGGTCTGAATTTGAAATTTTTTTATGTGCAACCTGTAGCATCCCTAAAGCATATGAAGCACTTTCTAATTCCCTATAATAACTAGAAACGTCTAACTTCTTGAGAGGTAACAGGGGAGGGTTTCCATATTTTGTCATAGTATGTATAAGTTTAGGTCATTTATTATACATCATTGTAATACAGTATAAAAGCCTATACATGATCAACACCTACGCAGACAAGTAAGCGAACCATAAGGAATTTTAAGGCTTTTGATTACCGGTGGACTTTGCTGTGGACTTTCGCAGCGGCCCGGTGGACCTTTTTGTTTTTTCTGAGTAGGTTCTTCAGTCGGCTTTTTACACTGGCGCGCACCTTTATGCCGGCCGCCTTTTCGGCTTCGGCTTCCCTGACCAACGCCTTCTTCATGTAATTCCTGACCGATTGCCGGTAAGTCGGATATCTTTTGTAGATAATCTTATTATTTTGCTCCAGCAGTTTAGCCTTTTGCGGCAATGTAAAACTCCGTGCCTCCAGATGGAACACGAATGCGTGATTAGCCAGCACACTTTTGTATCCGCGTTTTCTGATCCTCAGGCAAAAGTCGTTTTCTTCGCCATAGCCGCGGCCGAAAACTTCGTCGAACAACCCGTATTTTTGTATCAGGGAACGCCTTATCAGCATGCAGAACCCGTGCGTAACCGGCACTTCGTTATACCGCGGCAGTAAATCTTTTATACCTAGCCAGATCTCGTAAGCCTTGTCCGGGTTTATCCCCTTATTCACAGCTTCGGACAACGGAATCGTCGTAATCGTAGCGTTGTTAGAACGGGGGGACACGGTGCCGACCTTGCTTCGCGCCTTTAGAATGAACTGCATTTCTCCCAAAAAGCCCTCCGTGACCTCGGTGTCGCTGTTCAGCAGTAATACGTCGTTGTCAGTCTTATCCAGCTCCAGCACGGCTCGGTTGCAGGTCTTTACAAAGCCCAGGTTCTTCGCGTTGCGATAATATTCGAAGTTATCCAGGCCCTTGATCGCTTTTTTGATGCGTTTTCTCATCAATTCCGGCTTTGGGCCGCAATCATTTATAAGGATTACCTTGTGTTTCTCATCGACATGTTTCTTCAGCGATTTTATACAGACCTTGAGCGATCTCCAATCGGCATACACCGGTACGACTATGGTTACTTTATTATCTTTCATATCTACCGCTGTTAAGTATATTCCAAACCATGCGTCTGAGTAGTTTATAAGCGGCTCCGGCTTTCGCTCTCATCTGACGCCGGACCGTTTTTTTGGCTCGGGTTATCCGGCTTTCGCTTTTAATACGCTTATAATCACGCAGTCGGCTCATGTAGTTTATTCGTTTTTTGCTGGCTGGCAAGCCTTTTTGGGCGATTTGTTCGACTTTTTCAAGCGCATTTTGCGAGTTATGTTCGCTGTTCATCATCTCTGCCGTCTTTTTAGCAGAGTTTTTACCGTGTTTTTCTATTAAGCCTTTATCTTTCGCATAGTTGCGCAGGCAGGCAGTCAGTCCGTCTATATCACCTCTTTTGTATAGATAGCCGTTTTCTCCGGGCGTAACCATCTCCGGCGTGCCGCCGGCATCGGTGCCGACCACTGCCTTGCCGATGGCCATGTATTCGAACGTAACCCGGCCGAATGCCTCCCGGCGCGACGCCATCACGCCCACGTCGGCTAAAGCGACGAATGCCAGCGGGTTTTTCTGGTGGCCGACCAGATGCACTTTGTCCTTCAGCTTTTGGGTTTTTATGACCTTTAATATCTCGTCACGGTATTCTCTCGGCCCGTTGCCACCGACCAGGCACAACTCGGTATTTATGCCTTCCGCGTTCAGCTTGGCGACGGCTTTGACCACATCCAGCTGGCCTTTGCTTGGCGTCAAACTGCCGGTAGCAACCAGTTTCAGACTGTCTTTGCCCGTGAACGGATTTTTGATCCTTTGCCTGGATAATTTATTCAGTTTTGTTAAATCAAATGGATTATATAGGATAGTTATTCTGCTCTTTGGTATGTACTTACCCAAGTGTTTGCCAAGCGCCTTGGAATTCGTAAGTACCAGATTGGATAAATTGCCTACGTCTTGCAGTGTTTTCTCCCGGCCGATCTCATATATACGGCCGTGGTCCAAATCGCCGTATTCGCGCACGAACCATACGTGCGGGACTTTCTGGTTATACGCCGCCAGCGCCGCCCACGGGCAGACTATGGAGTTGGTAATAACTACGTCCGGCTTGGTCTTTTTGATGATTTTTTCAGTCTCTACGACTGCTCTGGTATTTTTCTCGGCCGCCCGCGCAATAGCTTCTTCGGTTTTTGGCGGATTGCCTTCCGACCAGAAAGTATAGTCCAGTTCGTAGTACTTCCAGCCACGGTCGCGTAAGGCCTTGCCGAGCGTCCCGACCGGGATCCGCAAGATAAATTCCGGCTCGATGTCATGATCCTTTGTCCACAAATCAAACACGTCCAACAGGGACTTTTCCGCCCCGCCCACAAGCTCCGATATATGAGATAAGACAAGGATTTTCATCAATTTTTTATAAAGTTCCAAATGTTATCTAGAGCACCTTCCCAAGACAGCTTATCTACAGTTTTATATCCATTCTCCACTATCTTTTTTGTAAGGTTAGTGTTCTCCACAAGCTCTCCAATTGTAGCTGCCATAGCCTTTGGTGAAGGTTCGCTTATTAGACAGTTCTCTCCGTCTTTAAGTAACCATAAATTACTTTCATTCATGTTAACAACCGTTGCAACCCCCGAAGCCATGAACTCTATTGGCTGGTAAGATGGATGTCTGGTTAACATAAAACAAAAACCAATATCACACGACCTATATAAATCTGCTACTTCTTCTATGGTTCTTATAAGACCAAGGTTAGTAATCTGTTCCTCTAAACCATAGAGCGATTCATCCCATTCTGCACCGGCGATTACTACTTCTATCCTTTCTCCATATTTTTTTAATAATTGTTTTATTGTTTCTGCTCCTAAATCGAATGCATTTCTTGGTTTAGTCGGCCTGCCATAAAAAAATATTTTTGTTTTAGACGATTTCTTTTCGTGGCTGGAAGGATTATATACGTTTCTATTGATCCCGGGTGTAAAACTCATCGCTTCCATCCCGTGACGTGATTGAATTACCTCTAGCAAACCTCGTGTGTTGATTATGCCTTTGAATCCAAAACGATAGGTTGATTCAGAAAGCGCAGAAATTGGTCCTGCCGGGAAAAACAAAGGCTCATAATCTTGTATAAAATAGTATTTGCGCTTTGTTTTGTTGAACCGAAGCATTATATAGGCCGAATCCCAAAGCGTACAGAAAGCTATATCAGACTCTGGCAGTTGAGACGGGTTGTTTTCTTGAGTGTGATAACTTATTATTTTGTAATTTTTGAGGTCTGGAAAGTTTTGCGTTATTTGAGAGTTTAGCCACTTTTCATCAATTTCTTTATCTCCATAAATAATTATTCTATTGGTCACTCCTTCTTTGCCTAATTTTTCTATGAACCTAAAAATCGTATATAAACCACCGAATGAAATGTGTTCAAACTTTGGGATAAACCAGTTCGCTGTAATTATTTTTCCCATTTTTCCAGAAGTTGCTGCTTGACTTTTAATAATATCTTCCTTTGTAATTTGGAATAGTTCATTTGTAGAATATTTATAATTCTGCGTCAGTTTTGGATTTTTTCTATCATTTATTTCTTTATTAAGTTTTCTTTGCAACTCGTCTTTTTGCTTTAGTATGTTATTGATTTTTTTCTGTTGATCTTTAGTAAGTTCACGGAGTTTTTCTCTTTCAGAAACAATGCCTCTCACTACAGGAACCTTTTTTGCTGTTTTTTTAATTAAGGGGCGATATTTCATAGCTGTTTATATTTTAGCCCTTCTTTAATTTCGAAACGAACGCTTTTCTTAAACGCCAGGTTTTTGAATTAACTATAAAATTTTTCTCACGATTTAATCTGCGATTCATAGACTCGAGTTCATTTATTTTAGTCTCTGACTGTTTGTGCCTACGAGAATTTAAATTTCCATTTAATTTTTTGATCGTATAGTTCTGGCTTAATAAAAGGTGTGTTATGTATTCAGGGTCTTTTTGAACTATTAGTTCAAGGTTGTTGGTATTAAATTTTTTATCTGCTGCGATAATTTCGCTTAAAAATCTTGATGTGCTCTGTTGTAAAATATTTTGTGCATTTGTATTACCTGAGAAAAGTTTTTGTAGATGAATAAAAAGATTTATGATTTTTACCCCGTGCTTACTCCACTTTTTATCCTTTGCACCGTCTACGTCCCACCACGCTCCTTCTTCATGTCTTCTGTAAACCGACATGACTTTATTTATAAAACCTATCTCCCCTTTTTGCGCATGGCAAAGATGCAGGTACCAATCAATAGGCAAAATGTCTTCAGGTAAATTGTTATAATTTTGTTTTCTATACATTACTGAGTTGGTCTGAATAAAATTGCCCTCAAGTAATTTTGTCAAAGTGTATTCATTGACTCTTTTGGGATCAGGAAAAATTGTGCTATCAGATTCGTTTTTTTCATAAATTACTTTTACTGGGTGGAAGCAAAGTGCGTACTTCGTATGCTTATCTAAAAAGTCAGCTTGGATTTGAAGTTTATGCTCGTCTGTCCAATAATCGTCTCCCTCGCACAGAGCCAGATATTCACCAGATGCGCGGTTCATTATATTGTATAAATTTGAAGCTATACCTACATTTTTTTCTCTTAAAACCGGCTTTATTAAATCAGGGTATTTTTTTGCGTAATTCTCAATAATTCTTTTTGTATTATCTGACGAACAGTCATCGCCTATAATAATTTCGAATTTAAAGTTTGTCTTTTGTTTAACAAAGCTCTCAAGGGCCTGTTCTATATATTTTTCCTGGTTATAACTGATCGATACTACGCTTACTTTAGGGTGGTCTGACATAATATTATAAATTGATTTTACTTATGATTTTGCTAACTGTGCGTTCATTTACCATACTATGGTTTGGCAGAGATATTATTCTGTTACAAATATCTTCTGTGGTGCTCAGGCCGTAAGCGACCCCTACATTACTGAAGGCCGGGTGTTTATGAAGCGGGGGATTGTAATACCTATTGGACTCTATGCCTTCTTCTTCTAGTGCAGCATGCAGTTCTTGCGCAATGTCAGAACTTGGTGCTAAAGCTGAAACAAATACCACGGCGGATTTATTGTCATTTTCCTGAAATGCAAATCCCCGTTTAGATAATTCCTTTTTGTATAATTTCAATATCTGATGTCTTTTATCGATCTTATAGTCTATATATTCTAGCTGCCACAATCCAATTGCTGCGTTAATTTCTTGTAGCTTTCCGTTGAAGCCTATTTCTTCAACCGTCCGGTTTTTACCGAATCCGAAATTACTCATTTTTCTAAT
>DASUOI010000014.1:0-9758 GCA_036276695.1 Saccharimonadales bacterium (SeqCode)
TTTTGATATTACCGCCAGTTTCAACAACTCCAATTACGGGAGTTTTATTGTCTTTGTCTTTTTGCTTTCTTTTACCGCCGATGTACGTTTCATCAATTTGTTTAGGCTTGTCATTATCTTCAAAACGACCTGTTTCGTCAGCCATTAGCTTGCGTATTTGCTTTGCCATTCTATGTGCTGTCGGATAGCTTACACCAACGTGCCTAACGATCTCTTTTGCAGATACGCCATTTTTACTAACGCTAAATAAATATATGCAAAAAAACCATTGCCTTAGTGATGTGGTTGTCTTGTGAAAAATAGTGTTAGCTAGTGGATATAAATGGTAACCACAATCCTTGCAAGCGTATGATTTACGATTTTTAACACGATAAAACTTTGCATTTGTTACTGCACAATTTGGACAAACTTTTAAGTCTCCAAAACGATTTTCAAACACACTGTCTAGACAAACATCATCGTTTGGATATTCTTTGTTGAACTGCTCAAATGTGTATCTCATACCTACTATTATATACAATTTTACTTGCTTTGCAATAGTTTTTTATAGATTAGAGTATGTACTTTTTTGACATAAATCAAACTATGCTAGTAAAATACCAGCAAAGGCCCCCAGTGTAGAGGGGCTTTTTATTTTTGTGGCCAGGCGGGTGAAAACCCTCTCGTTCTGTGTAGTTGAACGCTAGTTTCACCCGCCAATTAAAAAAGACATGAACGGCCAATTTAACTCTCAACCTCCCATGTCTCTGTTGTTTGAAAGTTTTTGTTTTACGACCCAACTTCCGAGGTCTTAACTATTCTAGCATATCTGTTTTAGGGGTCAACCTCTGTTTCCACAGATTTACTTGGTTTATTTTAGCTTATTTTATCCGTTACGGCTGTACTTTTCGTCTGTTTGTGGACAACCGTAAAATTAACAGATTAGCTACAGAGGTTACTTGTCTTGAGTTGATACACGCTGGATATATATTAGTTTGAAGGAGAAGCCTGAGGTTCTGGGTTACCTAACATTTCTAACATACCTTCGTGTACTCCCTGTAAATAACCGAGAACTTCTTGATCGGCTGCCTCTGCTAATTCTATATCTCCTTCTATAGAGTCGTCCGGATACTGAATCCGTCCATTTACTATGTTAGCGAAAACAGCTTCTCCAGCGATTTCGCCTGTATGTCCGTCGCGTTCTTTTGGCCCTGGCAACTCATCATCAGCTACAACAAGAGAGTAACCTGTGACTTCTCCGCTGCCTCTTGGTGATCTGCGGCCTTCGCCTTCAACCATTTCCCTGAGAGCTAGCTTTTTATCTTCGACTTCTACGAAAGGATACTGATACGCTCCAGGCATAAAAGTTAACCCCGATAAATGCACTCTGAATCCATTTCCGGATTCCCTCTGATAATCTCCAATTCTTCGGTCAATATCGTCCATGTCGAATTGGTTCCAGAAACCGTCTAGCATCTCAAATGCTTTTGCTCCGTGCGCACGGCGGCTTTCACTTAGTTCGGCTTTACGCTTTTGGCGATCAACAAACTTGCCCACTATATCTTTTTTTTGCGCTAGGGTCTCTTTCTTTGCCAGCCATATAAACTCTTTAGTTTAACCAATTATACTTAATATTAGTTAATATATCAACTGTATGGTTAGAATAATAATTACTTTATAGAAAATACTTATTCATCTATACTTTAGTTAAATATAAGAAGAGATATTATTTTATATGGCTAGAATTAATACAAACTACAAAAAGCTTCAGGCGGGATATCTGTTTCCGGAAATCTCCAAGAGAGTCAAGGAGTTCCAGAAGCATAATCCGGATGTTCGCCTGATAAAGCTTGGCATCGGGGACACCACCCTGCCCTTGACTGATTCGGTCATCAAAGCTTTTCATAGTGCTGTTGATAAACTGTCAGACGAGAAAACATACTCCGGATACGGTGATGAGATGGGAAGCCTTTCCCTTCGCGAAGCGCTGGTCGGCCACTACAAGCGATATGGCGTAGAACTGGAGCCTGACGAGTTTTTTATCAGCGATGGGGCTAAGTCGGACTCGGCTAATATCCAGTCTATATTTTCTGACGATACGGTCATGGCGGTGCAAGACCCCGTCTACCCGGTGTATGTAGATAGCGCTGTCATCGGCGGACGAACAGGCGAATACGAAGATGGCCGGTACGGGGGAATCGTCTATATGGATTGTACGGAAAAAAACGGATTTTTCCCGGACGTTCCGAATCAAAAAGTAGATTTGATTTATCTGTGCTCGCCGAACAACCCAACCGGGATGGTCGCCAGCAAAGAGCAGCTAAAGAAATTTGTAGACTATGCCCGCGCTAATGAAGCTGTCATAGTTTTTGACTCCGCATATGCCGCGTTCATCTCGGATAGTTCTCTTCCCCGGTCCATATACGAGATTGAAGGAGCGGAAACCTGCGCTATAGAAATAAACAGCTTTTCCAAACTGGCCGGATTCACCGGAGTCAGGCTGGGATGGACCATCGTCCCCCACCGACTAAGCATTGAAGGGACGGCTCCCGGAGAAGTCCAATCGCTTTGGAAGCGCCGACAGTCTACTATGTTCAACGGCGCGTCGAATGTCGTGCAAAGCGGCGGAGTCGCTGTTTTGTCTAAAGAAGGTCAGAAAGAAACCCAGAAGCTTATAGATTATTATATGGAAAATGCAAAGATCATACGCGAAGGGTTAAGCGACAGTGGCCTTGATGTCTTCGGCGGCGTGAATGCGCCTTACGTATGGGCCAAGACTCCGGACGGCCTGAACTCCTGGGAATTCTTCGACAAGCTTATGAACGAAGCTAATGTCGTAGGTACGCCCGGCTCCGGCTTCGGGTCGCGTGGCGAGGGCTTCTTCAGACTCAGTGCTTTTGGTGCTCGAGCAGACATAAAAGAAGCGGTTAAGAGAATCATAGTAGGACTTGAAGTATGAGCAAACCCTTGCCGTTTACGGAAGAACAATTGGCGGATATAACCAAAAAATATTCCACGCCATTTCATATTTATGATGAAGCCGGTTTGCGCAAAACCGCGCGGGAGCTAAACGAAGCGTTCAGCTGGTCAAAAGGATACATTAACCATTTTGCCGTCAAAGCCAACCCTAACCCCCATTTGCTGGAGGTGCTTAAAGAAGAAGGCATGGGCTCTGATGCCAGCTCCCTTCCCGAGCTGATGCTGTCGGACGCAATTGGACTTTCCGGCGAGCAAATTATGTTTACTTCCAACAATACACCGCCGGAAGAATACAAGAAGGCTTATGAGTTGGGAGCAATAATCAACCTCGACGATATTAACCAGATTGATGTGCTGAAAGAAGCTCTGGACGGTAAATTTCCAGAGTTAATAAGCTTTCGCTACAACCCCGGCCCGGACCGCGTTACTTCTAGCAGCAATGTCATAGGCAATCCCGAAAATGCTAAATTCGGTGTTAGCACGGACCAGCTGGAAGAAGCATATAAAAAAGCTAAAAGCTTAGGCGCTAAAAGATTCGGCCTGCACACTATGGTAGTTTCCAACGAACTGGATGAGTCAGCCCACATACAAACGGCTGAAATGCTTTTTAACATGGTCGTTAAGCTGAATAAACAGCTTGGTATAAGGATAGAGTTCGTGAATTTCGGAGGGGGCTTGGGCATACCTGTCAAACCAGAACAAAAACCTATAGACCTGGGAAAGCTGTCTGGAGGCATTAAAGAGAAATATAACGAAATTATAGCTGGTACCGCTTGCGAGCCGCTTAGGATAATAACCGAAAACGGCCGTGCAGTTACCGGCCCTAACGGATTTTTAGTTACTAGAGTTCGGAGCGTAAAGGAAACATACCACCGCTTCGTCGGAGTTGATGCTACCATGGCTGATCTTATGCGCCCCGGTATGTATGACGCCTATCACCATATAACGGTTCAAGGCAAAGAGAATGAAGCGAAAATACCCCAGCAAATCGTCGGCAGCTTATGCGAGAACAACGACAAATTTACCGGTAAAAGCGAGCGTGACTTGCCCAAGCTTGAAGTCGGAGACATAGTAGTAATACACGATACAGGTGCACATGGATACTCCATGGGCTTTAACTACAACGGCAAGCTAAGGCACAAGGAGCTGCTGCTAAAAGCCGACGGCAGCGTCAAGCTTATCCGGCGTGACGAAACCATGCAAGATTATTTCGCCACGCTGGATTACCCGGACCTCTAGGATTTCAGGACTTTAGGCTTGCTCTGGTATAATTTCGTTGTAATAGAGGTATGCACAAGTGAGGGTATATAATTTTAGCGCCGGTCCTGCGGCGTTTCCTGAAGAAGTAATCGACCAAGCTGCCGGTGAAATGCACGACTGGCACGGCCATGGAATGGGCGTGATGGAAATGAGCCATCGCTCCAAAGAATTTTTGCAAATCGCGGAAGAGACCGAAAAAGACCTACGGGAGCTTATGAATATCCCGGACAACTATAAAGTATTGTTTTTACAAGGCGGCGCCACCGGGCAATTCTCCGCCATTCCTATGAACTTGGCTAAACCCGGCCAGAAAGCCGACTATATTGTAAACGGCAGCTGGGGCAAGAAAGCAGCCAAAGAAGCAAAAAAGTACGTCGATGTGAACATCGCGGCCGAGGCCGATCCTTTTAACTATGTCCCCCCTCAAGCCGACTTAAAATTATCCAAAGACGCTGCGTATGTGCACATTACTAATAACGAGACTATCGAGGGGCTGAAGTTTGACTACCTGCCGGACACCGGAGATGTTCCGCTGGTCGGCGACGCCAGCTCGATGATTCTTAGCGAGCCTATAGATGTGAGCAAATTCGGAGTTCTCTATGCCGGAGCGCAAAAAAATATCGGCCCGGCCGGACTCACTATAGTAATAGTCAGAGATGACCTTCTGGACAAAGCCAGGGACTACACGCCGATGATTTGGCACTGGGGCGACAAATCCATAGCTGGCTCAATGCTTAATACGCCCCCTACATACAGCTGGTATCTGGCCGGCTTGATGTGCAAGTGGCTTTTAAGCCGTGGCGGCGTGGAAGAAATGCAGCAAGTTAACCAGCGCAAAGCCAAAAAGCTATATGACTACATAGACAGTACGGAATTTTATAATAATGACAGAAAAAAAGACCAAAGGTCTATTATGAACATCGTCTTTACCCTGTCTGATCCAGAACTGGATAAGAAGTTTTTAGTAGGCGCCGAAGAAAACGGACTTATGAATCTTAAAGGTCATAGAAGCGTCGGCGGGATGAGGGCAAGCATTTATAATGCTATGAGCGAAGAAGGTATAAATCAGCTAATAAAATTTATGAAAGGATTTGAACAGGCATATGGCGGCTAAATTTTCTATCAGGACATATAACAAAATTTCTCCCTTAGGGTTAAAGGAGTTTGACGGCGGAGTTTATTCTGTGGCTGAAAACCAGGAAGACCCGGATGCTATAATCCTGCGTTCTTATAATCTACACGAAGAGCCTATACCGGAATCGGTGGTTGCAATCGGCAGGGCCGGGGCCGGAGTCAATAATATTCCGCTTGAGGCAATGAGCGAACGAGGTATAGTCGTATTCAATGCTCCGGGCGCCAACGCCAACGCGGTAAGAGAAGTCGTTGTAGCAGGCATGCTGATTGCCGCGAGGAATATAGACGGAGCCATAGAATACACTAAAGGTCTATCCGGAGATGATATAAAAACCCAGGTTGAAGCCGGAAAAAAAAAGTATGCCGGCGCCGAGCTTAGAGGTAAGACTCTTTCTGTTATAGGTTTGGGTGCTATTGGTCTTCGCGTTGCTAATACGGCGATTCACTTGGGCATGAAGGTAAAAGGCTTTGACCCTTCGTTAAGCGTCCACAATGCTCTTCAGCTTAATTCGGAAGTCCAGCAAGTTACCGGCCTGGATGAAGCTTTGGCCGGTTCGGATTTTATAACTTTACACATCCCGCTTCTAGAAGTAACCAAAGGTTTGATTGACAGGTCAAAACTAGCCTTGCTTAAACCTACAGCGGTACTTCTGAATTTTTCCCGGGATGAGATAGCAGATGAAGAGGCGGTTGTCCGCGCGCTGGAGGAAGGAAAGCTGGGAAAGTACGTAACAGACTTCCCTAACCAAACGACTATAGGCAAAAAAAATGTCATTGCCCTTCCTCACCTAGGCGCATCCACGGGTGAAGCCGAAGAAAATTGCGCGGTCATGATAGCTCACCAACTAAAAGATTATTTGGAAAACGGCAATATAAGAAACTCCGTAAACCTGCCGAATGCCGGAATATCGCAAAAAACCGACACCAGACTTTGTCTGATACATAAGAATAAGCCCGGTATCGTAGCCGATGTCAGTAAAGTTCTAGCCAAGCATGATCTTAATATCGCGAAAATGTTAAACAAAAGCAGGGATAATCTGGCTTACACTATCATCGATCTGGACAAAGAAATAGACGAAAAAGCGGAAAAATCACTAGCTAAGCTGAAAGATTTGATAAGCCTGCGGATAGTCCGCCGTTAGTCTAGTGTTAACTAGTATGCGATAATATATCAGTGTCTGTTAGAAAAGATCCTAAAAAACTTCTAATTGTTTCAAATAGACTGCCACTTTCGGTCATCAAGAAGAACGGCAGGATTGAGTTTAAGAAAAGTGCCGGCGGCCTTTCAACCGCGGTATCCAGCTTAAAAGACACTTATAATCTGACATGGATAGGCTGGCCGGGGATAGCAAATGAAGATTTAACTGCTGCCGACAAAAGAAAAATTACCAAAGAATTTAAAGCACAGAACCTGATACCGGTTTTTCTGACAAAGAGCCAAATAGAACGTTTTTATGACGGCTATTCGAATGACAGTATCTGGCCGCTCTTCCACTACTTTCAATACCTGGCTTCATATAGCGATAAGAATTGGAACGGCTACCAGCAAGTTAATAAGTTATTTGCTAAGCAAGTTATAAAAAATGCCGACGAAGACTCTACCATATGGGTTCACGACTACCAGTTGATGCTGCTCCCGGGTATGATTCGCACTTCCCTGCCTGACAGCAGTATAGGGTTTTTCCTTCACATCCCTTTCCCTTCCTATGAGTTATTCCGTCTGCTCCCTAAGGGCCAGGAAATACTCAAAGGTATCTTAGGGGCAGATTTAATTGGCTTTCATATTTATGACTATGTGCGGCATTTCCTAAGCAGTATCTATAGAGGCCTGGGACTTCGGCACACCTTCGGTTCGCTTGTATATAAGGACAGGCTTGTTAATGTGGACGCCTTCCCCATCGGCATTGACTATGACAAATTTGCCAATGCCCACAAAAGCGAGCGGGTGAAAAAACAACTTGAAGTTTTAGAAGGCCATTATAAAGATAAAACGATAATACTATCGGTCGATAGGCTGGACTATACCAAAGGTATATTAAACCGGCTTGAAGCTTTTGAGATTTTGCTTAAAAAATATCCGCAATACAGAAGAAAGGTTAATCTTATAGTCATAGCCGTGCCATCGCGAATCGGCGTTGAAATATACAGGCAATTGCGCGGTGAAGTCGAAACTACAATAAGCCGGATTAACGGAGCATATGGAACAGTGGACTGGACGCCGATATCCTACCAGTACAAGAATCTGCCTTTCTCAGAAGTCGCCGCCTTGTTCATACGGTCCGACATAGCGTTATTGACTCCGCTTAGAGACGGAATGAACCTAGTAGCCAAAGAGTACGTTGCATCAAAACAAAACCGGCCGGGAGCACTTATTCTAAGCGAAATGACCGGCGCTTCGGATGAACTTCCGGAAGCAATTACTGTAAACCCTAACGATATAAATTCAATAGTGGATGCTACCGTAAATGCTATGAAGCCTTCAACTAAAAGCCAGGTTGCCGAGCTTAAGAAAATACAGCAAAGGCTGAAGAATTACGATGTTTATGCCTGGGCGGAAGATTTTATTTCCAGCATAGATGAAACCAAAAAAGTCCAAAGCCAAAAAAGCCACAAGCTGATTGGCGAAGAATCATTGGCGAAAATTATCAGGAATTTTAAAAAAGCAGACAAGCGGCTTATCTTGCTTGACTATGATGGAACACTAAGGAATTTCACGAGTGATCATACAAGCAGAAAAAACAGCCCCACGCAAAAAATAAAAAAGACTCTAATCAACTTGTGTAAAAACAAAAACACAAAGGTCTGTGTCGTTAGCGGGCGCCCTAAGGAAATGCTAGATAAATGGTTCGCCGATTTGCCTGTTTCTTTAGCAGCAGAGCACGGAGGCTGGATAAAAAATGACGGAGAATGGTCCCGGCAGGATATATTCTGGAGGGACTATCATTCGCAGGTTTTAGATCTTATGAACAAATATTCGGAAAGGACACCGGGGTCAACGGTGGAAGTCAAAGACTTTTCACTAGTCTGGCATTATCGCAATGTATCCAGCGAGCTGGCGAATGTCCGCAGTGCTAACCTGATAAACAAGCTTAGCGAAGTCTTAGAAGGTAGCGAATTTGAAGTCCATAGCGGCTCTAAAGTCATAGAGGTTAAAGCCAAGGATACTCACAAAGGGACGGTCGTTGACGATCTTATGGCCCAATACAAGCCGGATTTTACTCTGGCTATAGGCGATGATTATACCGATGAAGATATGTTTAGGTCATTGCCCGATGACGGCTACGGAATAAAAGTCGGTCTTCGGGAAACAGACGCCAGATACCAAGTTACGTCCGTAGATGAAGTTATAAAATTACTCGCAAAACTTGCTTAGCTGTTTGCTTTTTCCCACTGCAGGATTTTATCATTCAGGCTTAACAGACTGTCTAGCCCCTGCATATCTTTAGAGCTTAACGGCAGCCTTAACTCTGGCGATTTTATCTTACCCAGTTTATACAGGATTGCCTTTGCTGGAATCGGGTTGCTGGCAGCGAATAGCGCTTCTATCGCGTTTTCCCAAAGTTCTTCGGAGCTGAAGCTTTTGCGGAGGCATTGATCGGCGTATATTTTTACCGCGTTTGGCCAAACATTGCTGGCGACGGAGACCACGCCTTCAGCTCCAAGTTTGGCAAACTTCGGCAGCATTAAATCATCTCCGCTCATCATTTTCGCTTTCGGCGCTGCCTCGCGATATTTCGAAAACTCTTCTTCCGAACCGCTAGCTTCTTTGATAGCCCAGAAATTCGGCTGACCAGACAGCATTTTAACGGTTTCAATCTCCAGTTTTTTGGCTGTTCTGCCCGGTACGTTATAGAGCATGCAGGGTTTTTTAGCAGAATCTAAAAGTGCTTTGAACCATTCGTATTGCCCATGGATCCCGGGCTTAGCATAAAGAGGCACTACCAGAAGATAAGCATCTATATCCATTTTATTAAGATAATCAATCCATGCTAGCTGTGCTTTTAGGTTTGTGCCGCCGACCCCTGCCATAAGCGGTATGTTTAAGTTCAGCCCGCAAGCAAATTTTATTATCTGCTCGCGTTCGCTGTGGTCGATATTCAGTGCTTCGCCTGTGCTTCCTAAGATTGTCACAGCGTTCCCTACTGCATCCTGCTCCCTTAATAGTTTTTCGAAACTTTCATAATCTACAGATCCGTCATCATTCATAGGCGTAATTATTGCCGTCCAAACCTGATACTTATCTATATCCTTCATAGTAGCTCCCGATCCATGATATCCTGCAGTTTATGCAGCCCCGGCGGGAGGTTCCCCTCCGCCAGTCGACGGGCCGTCCAAACAGCACCTTGCGCAAAAATCTTCCGGTCTTTTGATTGGTGTTCAATCGAGATATCTTCGTATGGGGTTTT
>DASUOI010000015.1:0-7121 GCA_036276695.1 Saccharimonadales bacterium (SeqCode)
CCCTAAAAATTCCGAAGACCTAAAGAAGTTAATAAAATACGTCTCTAAAAATAAGACGGCCAAGCCGGAACTGTCGATTACTATGCGCAGTGCCGGCACCGATATGTCCGGCGGGGCAATCAATACATCCCTGGTACTTAATATGACGAAATATTTTAATAGTATTATCGATGTGTCGCCGAAAGAAGCTGTGGTTCAGCCGGGTGTTTTTTATAGAGATTTTGAGCCAGCAACGCTTGCTCAAGACGCTTTGATGCCTTCGTTTCCTGCCAGCCGGGAACTCTGCAGCGTAGGCGGTATGGTCGCCAATAATTCCGGTGGGGAAAAATCATTGGAATACGGCAAGACAGAAAATTTCGTTAAAGAGTTAAAAGTAGTTTTATCCGATGGAAATGAATACGTTATAAAACCCCTGAACAAAGATGAGCTGGAAGCAAAAATAAAACAGAATGATTTTGAAGGAAAGCTTTATAGCCGGCTTTTTAAACTGTTAAAAGATAATCACGAGATCCTAAAGAAAGCAAAGCCGAAAGTCAGCAAAGATTCTACCGGATATCATCTGTGGAATGTATACAATCCTAAAAAAGAAATATTCGACCTTACCCATATATTCACCGGCTCCCAAGGAACGCTGGGCGTAATAACGGAAATTAAGTTTAAGCTAATACCTGCCCCGAAAGAATCAGGCAGCCTGATTATATTTTTAAATCATATGGACAATCTCGGTGAAGTCATAAAAAAGGTCATATCCCACAAGCCAGCGACTTTTGAAGGCTTCGACAACTACACGCTCAATTTGAGTTTCAAGCTATTCTTCAACTTCAAAAAAACCTTAGGGTGGAAGCAAACCGCAAAACTCGGCCTCCAGCTTATGCCGTCGCTCATAAACTTCCGGCGTGGTATACCGAAGATGGTTCTCATAGCGGAATTCACCGGTGAAACAGATGAAGAAGTAGCTGAAAAGGTTCGGACTTTGCACAAAGATATGTCCGAGTTTGGCCATGACGCGCTTTTTGAAGAGGACGAGACAGAAGACAAAGAAATGAAATTCAGGATTATGCGCCGAGAAAGCTTTACCCTGCTTAGGAATAAGATTAAAGATAAACATACTGCGCCCTTTATTGACGATCTCGTTGTCCCCCCGAAACATTTGCCCGAGTTTTTGCCTAAGCTCCGAAAGATAATAAATAAATATAAGCTTATAGCCACTGTTGCCGGACATATGGGCGACGGTAACTTCCATGTTATACCGCTTATGAAGTTCGAGCTTGCCCGCGAACGGGAGAAAATAGAGCCGGTTATGCGGGAGGTCAATGAGCTGGTACTAAGTTACGGCGGTTCAATAAGCGGGGAGCACAATGACGGAATGAGCCGCGGGCCGTGGCTGGAAAAGCAATACGGCACGGAAGTGCTTGGCCTTTTTAGACAAGTCAAAGACATTTTCGATCCAAAAAATATCTTCAATCCTCATAAGAAAACTGACGCCGACTGGGAATTTTCGATGAATAACCTGCGGAAACATTTCTAAAACGTAATGGCAGAGAAAAAGAATAAGAGTTTAGCCCTGCTGTTGCCCGCCTTCTTCATATTTGTGGCTTTAATCAGCTTTGGTACATTCTTTATAGCCAAGAACGCGACAAAGCGCGAAGCAGTAAAAGCAGAAGACTGCGAATCTATAGGCCTGGAACATTCCGTAGAGGTTAAGAATGATGAGTTTGCGCCAAAATCAGTTGATGCGAAAATATGCGATGAATTAACCATAATTAACAGAGACGAAAAGCTAAGGCTTATTGCATTCGGCCTCCACAATGAACATATATACTACAATGGCGTAACCGAGAAAATCCTTAAAAAAGACGAAGAGCTTACGATAACCTTGAACCAAGCGGGTACCTACATATTCCACGATCACCTACAAGAAGAAGTACAGGGAGAATTCAGCGTTCAATAATCGTTAGTTTGCCGGACAAATTTTTTCTTGGCCAGGATTATCGCAGTAAATACAGCTCCCGTATAAACCAGCCCCATCAGGCAAGATTCAACCAAGTGGGACCCCCTGTCTACAACCAAAAAAGTCCCGCTGGCAAGTGTGGCTCCGAGAAGTAAATAATTAGCCCTGAACTTAAAATTGCTAGGCGAAAAGAAAAGCAAGGTAGCAAACAAAATGCTTATCATGGCAATCAATATATGTGTGATAAGAAGCATTAGAATAATTGTACTATAAAATTATCGGCTGACACCATAACGCTGAAGACTATCAGAATTAATAGGGAATATCGGAACATTTGCCTTGCCCAGGCTTCGTTGTATTTCGTTGTCAATCCCAGCGCGCCAAGCCTTATCCATACCAGCCCAAAAACGGCCATGACAACGAAATACAACCAGCTCGTGTAGCCAAACACGCTGAGCAACAAGGATGCAACTACAAATGCTATGGTATAGATAAATATCTGGATCTTAGTGCTCTTAACACCCTTTACCACCGTCATGACCGGTACTTTCGCTGCGGCATATTCTTTTTTTCGAAAAATTGCTATGGAATAAAATTCCGGGAACTGCCAAAAGAACAGCGCTAAGAACAAAAGAATCGCTGCCGTATCGATATTGCCGGAAACTGCGGCATATCCAGCTAGTATCGGAGCAGCGCCGGACACGCTGCCCACAGCTGTGCCGTGTATAGACTTGCGCTTGCTTAGAGCGCCGTATAACCACACGTAAACTATAAAACCCGCCAAACCTATAGCTACCACCAACCAGTTCACCCATAACGCTAGGATTGCTATTCCAAGAATGCCGAGCACCACAGAAAATATAGTTGCCGGCTTGCTGTCGACACGGCCGCTGGCTACGCCGCGGTTTTTTGTACGCTCCATAAGCTTATCTATGTCCCGGTCAAAAACATTGTTTAGTACGCAGGCGGAAGCTATGACAAGCGTCATACCCGCGATGGTCGCGGCAAATAAAACTAAATCAAATGTTTTAAAATACCCGCTGGCCAAAAGGAATCCCGCGACTGCAGTTAGCACATTTCCGTATAGAACCCCCGGCTTGGTCAGCTTGTAATAGGTTTTTATCAACGCAGGTCTTTCTTCTCTATGGCCTCTTGTTCTTGAATATATTTTTCAACTTGCTCAGGTGTCCGTTTATGCGCATGGTGGTAATTAAGGTTTACCATTATCCATACCGAACCCAGCACTACGATCAATACGGTTTGTACGGCAAAGAAAAAGCTCACCATATTCCATCGCGGTTTTTTCTCTTGGTCCAAGTGCAAGAAATAAAAAAGCTGGATAGAGAGCTGCAGTACTGCCAAAGCCAATATGGTAAAGGCGACCGTCCAGCCGGAAAGCACTTCGTAAACTACTAAGCAATAAGCAGTCACGGTAAGGATTAGGGAATAGGCAAAGCCTAGAACATAAGACTTAGTTGTCGCGGTAGGGTGCTTTTCTATCATTGCAGATTAACCTCTCCTAATAGATACACTATGGTAAAGATGAATATCCAAACTATATCTAGAAAATGCCAAAAAAGACTCAGCATCGTCAGCCGTTTCAGGGAATTGGCCTTGAAGCCACTCCTATATAACTTGAGCATTAAAGTAGCCATCCAGATAAGTCCGAAGGTTATATGGAGTCCGTGAGTACCGACAAGCGTAAAAAACGCAGACATGAAGGCGCTGGCTTGCCAGCCATAGCCTTCGTGAGTTAAGTTAGAAAATTCGCTTAATTCCAAAGTTAGGAACATGATTCCCAAAATAAATGTCACGCCGAACCAGCCCAGCGTTTTGGCCTGGTCCTTATTGTGAGCCGCAAGCATTGCCAAACCGGCAGTAAAACTGCTGGTAAGTAGAAGTAGGGTTTCTACCAGAACAAACGGCATGCTGAATAATTCCCCGCCTGTCGGTCCGCCGGCCGTTGAGTCTCGCAAAACCAAGAATGTAGCGAACAGGGTTGCGAACAATACTATGTCGGTCATCAGATATACCCAAAAGCCAAAAATAGTCTTATTCGTTTCTTGTAATTTGCTCATGCTCTTCCCTCTGCCTCTTTAATCTCTGCCACGCTAACGGTATATTCCGTACTATCGTCATTAATCCGGATGATGATCGAGGTTAACACGCCAAGCAGGCATATTGCCGCGAGCCACCAGATGTGCCAAATAAGAGCAAACCCTCCTGCCGCGCTAAATGCAGCTATGACAATCCCCATTCCGGTATTTTTTGGCATATTAAACGGTTTATATTCCAAGTCAGGCGATTTATCTTTATTTTGTTTCTGCTCCCAGAACGGATCCCTCGAGCTAACCTGAGGTATTACAGCAAAATTATAATGAGGGGCCGGAGATTTAGTAGACCACTCAAGGGTTCTGCCATTCCAAGGGTCGCCGGTTCTATCAATGGTCTTCTTACGGTTCCATATGCTGTAGCCCAGTTGAAATAGCTGAAGGCCGATTCCAGTGAGGATTATCATCAAGCCGATGCCGGACACTATGAACAGTTCCTGCCAGCCAAGGGAGGCGTCATAATGGCTAAGCCTTCTGGTGGCACCCATAAGTCCTAGGATATAAAGCGGTATGAAAGCCATCAAAAAGCCTATAAGCCAGCACCAGAAAGCATATAAGCCTATCCTCTCATTAAGCCTGAAGCCGAATATCTTGGGGAACCAATAGGTCAGTCCGGCCATGAAGCCAAACACCACTCCGCCGATTATCATCGTATGGAAATGCGCCACTAAGAACAAAGAGTTATGAACTTGGAAGTCAATGGCTGGAACGGCCATAAGAACTCCTGCCACCCCGCCGAGAGTAAATGTCACTACAAAGGCTAGGAACCAGAGCATGGGCGTGGCATAGCGAATCCGACCGCGATACATGGTAAATAGCCAGTTAAATACCTTCACGCCGGTAGGCACGGCTATGACCATGGTCATTATTCCGAAGAAAGCGTTTACATTCGGCCCTGCTCCCATGGTAAAGAAATGATGCAGCCAGACGACGAACGACAGGAATGTTATCGCCCCGAGAGCCCAAACCATGGATGTGTATCCAAAAAGCCGCTTTCTTGAGAACGTAGCTACTACTTCAGAGAAAATTCCGAAGGCCGGCAGAATAAGTATATAGACTTCCGGATGCCCCCAAGCCCAGATAAGGTTTATATACATCATGGGGTTGCCATCAAAATAGCTGGTAAAAAAGTGCATGTCCATCAGCCTGTCCAGCGAAAGCATCCCAAGTGTCGCAGTAAGTATAGGAAAGGCGAAAACAACCAATATCATGCTGCATAGGACACTCCAGGCAAACATCGGCATCTTCATCATTGTCATTCCCGGCGCCCGCATTTTTATGATAGTCACTAAAAAGTTAATACCGGAAAGCAAACTTCCTACGCCGGCAATCTGCAGGCTCCATATCCAATAGTCCACCCCTACTCCCGGGCTATATTCCAGCCCCGAAAGCGGCGGGTAAGCCAGCCAGCCAGCTGCGGAAAACTCGCCTACTACGAGCGAAAGGTTGATTAACACGAACCCTGCCGCGAACAGCCAGAAACTTACCGAGTTCAAGAACGGAAACGCTACGTCCCTCGCCCCAAGCTGAAGCGGCAGGATAAGGTTTATAATGCCGAACATCAAGCCCATGGCTACGAAAAATATCATTATGGTCCCGTGCGCCGAGAAAACCTGCTGGAATAAATCGTTAGATAATACGCCATTTGAGTCGCCTGAAGCTAACGCCTGATGAACTCTTATCATGGCCGCATCGGAAATACCGCGAAGAAGCATCAGGATGGCGATAGTTATGTACATGACTCCGATTTTTTTCGGGTCAAGCGAAGTCAGCCATTCATTCCACAGCCATTTCCAGCGCTTAAAGTAAGTCAATAGCGCCGCGACAGTAAGTCCGCCGAGGCCCATCATGACCGCACCGCCTATGGTTATCGGGTCATCCGGCAACGCGTCAAAGTTTAAACGGCCGAGTACATTGGACAATATATCTATCATGGGCCTGCCTCGTAACTTATTCCCGGATTAATCGTAAATTTATGGGTAATGTAATCAAAAAGGTTCGTGTCCGCCAGAACAAACAACTCCGCCGGGTTGTTCTCTGATGGTTCTGATAAGCTGGAGTATTCATCGATTCCTAATTTTTTAGAGCTTTTCTTGGTTTCCCGAACCCAGTCTTCAAATGCTGAGCTGGTTGTAGCTTCCGCTACGAACTTCATCCCGGAGAAACCCCGTCCGCTTATATTGGCTGAGGACCCTCTGTATTCGCCTGTTTGATCAGCTATCAGATGCAATTTTGTCACCATCCCGCTCATAGCATAAATCTGCCCGCCAAGACTTGGAATCCAAAAAGAGTTCATGGGAGCATCTGAGGTAACTTCAAAATTTATAGGCGTATCTTCCGGGAATTGAACATAATTTACCGTAGCTATATTCTGCTCAGGGTATATAAATAGCCATTTCCACTGGAGTGCTACTACTTGGACCCTCAGCGGTTTTCCTTCCGCCTGAAGAGGCTTGAAAGGGTCAAGCTCATGCGAGCTCTTCCAGGTGACTACGGATAAGATAATAATGAGAATCAAGGGCACGCCCCACCAGATGGACTCAAACAGCTTGCTGTGGTCCCAGTCAGGCTGATATTTTGCTTTTTTATTGCCTTCCCTGTATTTCCATGCGATTACAAAGGTCATTGTAAAAACCGGGACTATGATAATAAGGCTTAGAACAGTACCGAATATTATCAAGTCGCGCTCTTTGGCGGCAACTCCACCTTTCGGGTTAAGTACCGATATGTCATTGCCGTAAACCAGCATGGTTAAAATAGCAATAAAAGCAATTAAAACCATGGCGACAAGGCCGAATTTTTCTTTGTTTCTCATCCTCTTCATAGCGGGAATAGCATTAGAACGCTAATGTTAATACTATATCAGAACTATTATTTCTTTGGACGGTTATCGTCTGGCTTTTTTTGTTTATTTTTTGCCTTCTCGTATGCGTCCTGGATTCTTTTTTTTATATTTTTCTGATGTTTCTCGGCCCATTCGAATTCACTGGAAAGTATTAGTAAGCCCACAGCTATAGTAAGCAGGCCAGGTCCTGGAATAACCAGCAGAATAAGACCGG
>DASUOI010000016.1:0-13754 GCA_036276695.1 Saccharimonadales bacterium (SeqCode)
ATACGCAACTATAGTAATTGCAGTGTCCATAGCTGCTTTCCTCGTCGTATTTTCACTGGTTGCTTCCAAGGCTTTGCTTGACCAGCGAGCTTACCAGAGCAAAGTAATAGGCGCGAAGCAAGAAGCGCTTGAAACGCTCGAAGAAAATTTAGTTGCGGCAGATCAGCTAACGACTTCATATCAGGAATTTATTGGTGCTACTACTAATGTGTTAGGCGGAAATCCGTTTGGCGATGCCGATCAGGACGGAGACAACGCCCGTATAATTCTTGACGCCCTGCCTAGTAAATATGATTTTCCTGCTCTTACGACCAGCGTAGATAAGCTCTTGAGGGATAAAGGAGTACCTCCGGCCTCTATAAGCGGAACAGATGATGAGGCTTCATATTCCAGCGGCGGCGCGTCTGATAGTTCGGGCGGTAGCTCCGGTGTAGTTGAAATGCCTTTCTCGGTAGAAGTCAGTACTGCCAGCGCGAAAGGGAAATTCCTTCTAGGACTTTTCGAGAAATCGATACGCCCCATAGACGTCCAGACTCTGTCTATAAAAGGAACGGAAAATAAACTTGAATTCAGCATCAACGCTGTTACTTATTTCCAGCCTGAGAAGAGAGTCAATGTAAGAACTGAGGCAATAAGATAATGAAACAAAAAGATATTGCGTTAATAGCAGTGGTAGTAATCTTCGCGGGAGTAGTCTCTCTTGTCGTGTCTAACTTTTTCTTTACTCATGATGCGAGTATACCCCTCCAAGCGGAAGTCGTAGAAGAGATTACCGCTGACTTTCCCCCTGTTGATGAAAGAGTATTTAATAAAGACGCGATTAACCCTACAAAACTAATAGAAATTGGCGATTCTAATAATAAACAGCCGTTTTAGGCAATGAGTGTTTTATCAGCTACTAATCAACAGCAAGTAGAAGAGCAATTAGTTAATGGTAATTATTTAACTAAAGAAAAGCTAAACGAGCTCAAAACAAAAGCAAAAAGCTCATCAACGCCGCTTTTCGGTTTGTTGGTTTCCGAAGGACATGTACCCAATGAAGCTCTTACGAAAGCCATCGCTAAAGTTAACCACATACCTTACGTTAACCTTTCTGAAGCTAAGATAGAAAAAGAAGTATTAAGGCTGCTTCCTAAGGAGATAGCTCAGCGCTATATGGCCGTACCGCTCGGTATGGTAAATAACAAGCTGGTGGTGGCTATGCTTGATGCGGATAATGTTCAAGCTGTCGACTTCTTGTCTAAAAGAATAGGTCAGACCCTGAAAGTCTACACAGCGAGCGAAGAAGGTATACATAAGATTTTAAGCCAATATGCCGATGACGTAGAAGCCGACGTGACAAAAGCTATGGGTACTAGTATCAGCGCCGAAGAAGAAGCGAAACAGGCCGAGGAAAAACAGGACAAAAAAGAAGGCAAGAATATAAAAACTATCGTTCAAGACTCGCCTATAAGCAAGGCGCTCTCGACAATTTTAGAATACGCCGCGAAAAATCGCGCGAGTGATATCCATATTGAACCGCTTGAGCAACAGCTAAAAGTAAGGCTCAGGGTAGATGGCGTACTAAGAGAGATTATGAAGCTTCCAAAATCCACGGAAGCGCCGCTGATTTCCCGTATAAAAATTTTAAGCAATTTAAAGATTGATGAACACCGAATTCCCCAAGACGGAGGTTTTGCCGTTGCTGTTGCCGATAAGGTGATTGATCTGCGTATAGCGATATCTCCTGTTGTGTGGGGGGAGCAAGTAGTCATCCGCTTACTGGATAAAACTGGCACCAGCTTGATGTTGGAAGATATGGGTTATAAAGGCAGGGCGCTTAAAACCATTAGGAAAGGACTGCAATATTCAAACGGCATGATTCTTACTTCCGGGCCGACGGGTTCAGGTAAGTCCACCTCTCTTTACGCGTTAATCCAGGAAATAAAAGACGATTCTATAAATATAGTAACCTTGGAGGACCCTGTTGAATATAAAATGCCGGGCATTAACCAAATACAAGTTAATGCAGGGGTTGGCCTGACATTTGCTTCAGGCCTAAGATCTATACTTCGGCAAGACCCCGACGTTGTCATGGTAGGGGAAATACGTGACAAAGAAACAGCGACCCTAGCCGTACAGGCAGCCCTTACCGGCCACTTGGTGTTTTCTACGCTTCATACTAATTCGGCTGCTGGTATCTTGCCAAGGTTGCTAGACATGGGAATTGAGCCTTTTCTTATAGCTTCAACCGTGCGTACGGTTATCGGCCAAAGGCTGGTCAGGCGCTTAGCTGACAACAAAGAAACTTACCAGTCAGATTTGACCGAAAAGCAAGCTGTCGTTAACAGTGTAGGCAGATTATTGCCTAAGGATGAACCATCTCGGAAAAAGGTTGCGGAGGAGCTAGGGTATTCTGACTTGCCACTGGACAGTCAAAATGCTTATACTTTATGCAAGGGTAAGGATACCCCCGATACCCCCGGAGGGTACAAAGGTCGGATGGGATTATATGAGGTCTTTGAAATTAGCGAACAAATACAACAACTCATACTTAAACGCTCAACCAGCAGCGAGATTCAACGGGCTGCAATGGAGCAAGGTATGGTAACAATGCGCGAAGACGGATACCTAAAAGCTTTGACCGGATATACGACCATTACTGAGATTAATCGTGTAGCTGCAGCAGAAGGCGTTTAAAGGACAGAAGGGAAATACAGATGACAACACAGAAAGAAGTAAGAATAGAAATACTTTTAGAAGAGGTTATAAAGAAAAAAGCTTCTGACCTCCATCTGCAAGTAGGCTTGGCTCCTATGTTAAGAGTCGATGGTTCACTTGTGGCGGTATCCGGTGCTCCCGTTTTGTCCGAAGAACAGGTGGAGTCTTTGGTCTTTGCTATATTGGACGATGAGCAGAAACAGATTCTTCTCAAAGACAAAGAATTTGATTTTAGCTTTGCATTCGGCGACCTAGGGCGATTTCGTGTAAACGCCTTTCATGAACGGGGCAATATAGCAGCAGCTTTGCGCTTAATACCGAATGAGATATTAACCACAGAGCAGCTGGGTCTTCCGAAAGTCGTTCAAAAATTTGCTGAATACCCTAGAGGACTTGTACTGATTACCGGCCCGACGGGCTCAGGTAAATCTACTACTTTGGCTGCGTTAGTAGACAAGATTAATACCGAACGCTCAACTCATATAGTGACAATAGAAGACCCTATAGAGTTTACGCACAAAAGCAAAAAGTCAGTGGTTGTACAAAGAGAAGTCCACTATGATACTTATTCTTTTTCGGCTGCCTTGAGGTCAAGTCTTCGCCAAGATCCTGACGTGGTTTTGATTGGCGAAATGCGTGACCTTGAAACAATAGCTGCCGCTATAACTATAGCCGAGACCGGACACTTGGTGTTCGCGACACTGCATACTAACAGCGCCGCCCAGTCGGTAGATCGCATGATAGACGTTTTCCCGCCGCACCAGCAGCCTCAGATCCGCGCCCAGCTGAGCAATATACTTATGGGGATTTGCGCCCAAAGGCTTGTGCCTACCATAGGAGGCGGAAGAGTAGCCTCTGCTGAAATATTAGTAGCTACTCCTGCTGTAAGAAATATTATTCGCGAAGGCAAGAGCCACCAGCTTGATGCTGTAATCCAGACTGGGGCTGAGCATGGCATGCAATCCATGGATAAAACACTAGTAGGTCTAATACATGCCGGCAGTATAACTTATGATGAAGCACGTAATTTCGCTGTAGACCTTGAGGAACTTGACAGGATGATGAGAGGCTAAAGCAAATGTTGACTTACCAATATACTGCCAGGGATCCCTCGACTGGTAAAAAAGTTACGGCAAATGTCCAAGCGGACAGCGAGGCTGCAGCCTCCAAGCTGATTCAGAAAGAAGGACTGGCTCCTATAGAAGTTAAAGTCTTGGCAGAAGGCGGCAATAATGTCCTCGGCAGGTTCTTTAAAAGAGTTAAAACCAAGGATAGGATAATTTTCTCCCGGCAAATGTCAACCTTAATTAACGCCGGATTACCCCTTGTTCAAAGTCTTAGAAATGTAGAGACTCAAACGCAAAATAAAGCCTTCAAGGTAATAATTGGCGACATAATCTCAAACGTAGAGAGCGGCAAGGCTTTTTCCGAGGCTTTGTCCAAGCACCCGAAAATCTTTAATGATGTGTATATCAGCCTGATAGCTTCAGGCGAAGCTTCTGGAACTTTGGATAAGGCGCTTGAGAGAATAGCAAACCAGCAGGAGAAAGACGCCGAAGTCCTCAGCAAGGTCCGGGGTGCCATGGCTTATCCCGCAATAGTTATTCTAGTTATGCTGGTTGTTATTGGGTTTATGGTGGTCAAAGTTATGCCGCAGGTAGAGACTATATACAGCGATTTGCCTGGCGCCACATTGCCTTTGCTGACAAGAGTCTTGTTGGCAATTTCACATTTTGTTACTACTTTCTGGTGGGTTATTATCGCGCTGTTGATTTTCCTTGCTTTTGCCGTTACCAGATACGCTAGGACCGGCCCTGGTAAAGAAGTAGTTGATCGCTTTAAAATGACCGCCTGGCCCATCGGACCTTTGTTCATGAAGCTTTATATGGCTCGTTTTGCCCGAACCGGCACAACTCTTGTTGCCAGCGGAGTTCCCCTTATACAGATGTTGGAAATTGTGGCCAAAGCCATAAATAACGTTCATATTGAAAGGTCCATGAAAAAGGCAACCGAGAAAGTAAAAGGCGGGAAGTCTTTGGCTAATTCGCTTGAAGGCGACCCGAACTTTCTGCAGTTAGTGCCAAACATGCTTAAGATTGGCGAAGACTCAGGTTCGCTGGAAGAAATGCTTGCCAAAACAGCCGACTATTATGAAAAAGAAGTAGACAACCAGATAAAAACCATCAGCACGATAATAGAACCCGTACTTATGGTGGTACTGGGTATAGTAGCGTTTATCATAGTTGCCGCCGTGCTTTTGCCTATATATGGCTTGGCCGGCCAGAATTTAAGCGGTGCCTAGGTATTGCTTTTTTATGCCGACTTAGATAACATCATAAGCATAAGAAGTTAATTATAAAAAGGGTGAGGAAAATGAAAAAACTACAAAATAGGTCAGAGGGTTTCACCATCATAGAGGTGCTAATAGTACTTGCTATAGCTGGCTTAATCATGTTGATAGTATTCTTAGCTGTACCGGCTTTGCAGCGGAACAGCCGTAATACTCAACGAAACAGCGACGCTTCGTTAATCGCCTCCGGCGTAAATGAGTGCTTAAACAACAGAAACGGTCAAATATCTAGCTGTAATGATGCCAGCGATGGCGATAACTTAGGTGCCTTTATTGATGAATCCCGGCTTTCACAGCTTACTGCAGTGAGGACTCCTAGCGGTGCTGCTACTGCTCCTGGATCGGACGGTACGATAACCAATGAGGCAAATATCTTTTTTGGGGCGAGGTGCGCACCTGACGGTGCCGGTCCTGACGGTGGAGGTGGTCTTGCCAGAGATTATGTCGTACTCTTCAGGATAGAAGGCTCAAACGGTTCCTTAACGCGTTGCATAAGCAGCGGCTAGAAGGTAATAGAAAAACCATTCGCTAAACGAGGCTAATTACGGCCTCGTTTTTATTTACAGGACTATATTGTTAAGATATTGCTAATGATAATAGCAGCACTTACTGTCCTTGGACTCTGTCTTGGTAGTTTTATCAATGCTCTTGTATATAGGCTTCGCTGGCAGGAAACACACTCAAAAAAGTCTGAAAAATACTCTATAGCAAAAGGCCGTAGTATTTGTCCGCACTGCAAGCAGGTATTACAGCCAAAAGACCTTATACCATTGCTGAGTTGGATTTTTCTGAGGGGCAAGTGTCGGTATTGCAAAAGGCCGATTTCGGCCCAATATCCGATTGTCGAGGCTTCCACGGCTGTTTTGTTTATTCTTTCTTATATATTTTGGCCGGGGCTTCAGGATACTGCTGTAGAAACCGCGGATATCATTAGTTTTGTTGCGTGGCTGGGCGTACTGACAGGACTAATTGCCCTTGCTGTTTATGACGCAAAATGGATGATTTTACCTAATAAGATTATATTCCCTCTGCTAATTTTAGCTACGGGAAGCGTTCTGGCTCAAGCCGTCTTACAACAGGACTATAATATGATAGTTTCCTCAGCTGCCGGAGCGCTAGTCGGGGGAGGAATTTTTTATGTGCTTTTTCAGATCTCCGGAGGCAAATGGATAGGTGGCGGCGATGTCAAACTTGGGTTTTTACTGGGAATTATCGTAGGCGAGCCTATCTTGGCCTTTCTGATGCTATTCATCGCATCGTTGCTTGGAAGTATCTTTTCTATACCTTTGATTTTAAAAAGCCGCTTAGGCTCCAGAGCGAAGATAGCATTCGGGCCGTTCTTGATAGCGTCAACCATAATAACTTCTTTATGGGGCGGAGAGATTATAGACTTATATAACAACTTGCTTATGCTATAATCTTCATCAGAACGCTTATCTAATCTAAGTGGGATAGATATTAAATGGCCTTGATACAAAAAATCGTAAAAAAGAGAAAACAAAAGGGCTATACGATTATAGAAGTCATGATAGTACTTACTATAAGCACAGCTCTATTTGCTACGGCTATCATAGGCTATACCAGACAAAACCAGAGAACTCAGTTCACTAATGCGGTAAGAGACATAGAGTTAATAGTCCAGGATATTCTTAATGACGTGGGTACGGGATACTATGTTCAATCTGATGAATTTGTTTGCCTAAGATCCGGTTCCCCGGCCGCACCCTCTCTTCTTAGTCCGCCACCCCCCGGTGTTCTATCAGAACAAGGTACTAACCAGGGCTGTATATTCTTAGGCAAGGCAGTGAATCTGCGCGACACTGACTCTTCAAGCTCTTTCACAGCCCATACTATAGTCGGCCTCCGCAATCATGCAAACAATGAAGAAGACCCATCGACCAACGTTGAAAATGCCGCAAATCGTACGATACCCTTTGAGGGGACTTATGACAGGTATAGCATAAGCGGCAGTTTAGACATTCCTAAAATTATTACATCTGACGAAACCGAAGTCGCAGGTTTTGCGGTAGTCTCCGGCTTTGGCAACGGAAGCTTAGCTGACGGTGGTGCTGGAGGTGCAGGGGCTACCACAAACCAAGTTTCAATTGCGTCAATTGACAGGCTCTATGATTTTAATTCAACTACAAGCCAGGTCGTAGGTAGTAGCGATTTGAATAAAGATATAACCATCTGTATACGCGAAGCTGGCGAAGGCAGGCGAGCTAGTATTACAATAGGAGCAGGGGCTCAGGCTAATGTGCAGACAACTATAGATAGCTGGCCGGATGGGTGCGAAACATGAAAAACATAAAGAAGCTTATAAAAATAGGATCAAAAGGCGATACGATAATAGAAATATTGCTGTCTATTACCGTATTAAGCCTGGTTCTTAGCGTGTCCTATGCTCTAGCTAACCGCAGCGCCCAATCCACTCGCCAAGCCCAAGAACGCGGAGAAGCTCAAAGGCTGGCAGAAGAACAGCTGGAATTATTGCGAGGATACATTACGATTGATCAGCCATGGGAAACCAACCAATGTTTCCGGGAAGATAACCCTTCCACTCCGGGCAATGAATCTGATGAACCCACTTCGAATATAGTTGATTGCCAGAACAGGGGCGCAGGAGAGAGATATAACCTCAGGGTTGATACGCCTTTGGACAATACCTACACCGTTTACGTGACTTGGCCTAATGTGAAAGGCGGGACGGATGAGCTAACTTTATCCTATAAGCTTCCAGCAACCGGTGATATCCCCTCGACGCCTCTTTATCAGTGCGGTAATGATATTGATGATGGACCCACGTTTGACGGCGTAAAAGACGAAAACGACCCGGATTGCTGGGCTGTACCCGGACATCCGGCTTCATATGACCCCACTAGAGATGTTGAAGACCCTCCTAAGGCTTGCGCCGACGGAATAGACAATGATAGTCCTCCAGACGGTGTGTTTGACCACTCAAGTGTTAACCCGGTTAATCCTGATCCAGGATGTGATAACCCGGAGGATAATAATGAATATGATCCCCCACCCCCGCCTTTTATATGGGATGCTTTAGGTGCCGGATATAGCTTCTGCGCCCCCGATAGGACTTTATACAACCCGTTTGGCGATGGCCACGACGGCTGCCTAAGGTCAGGCAATGCTATGTATGCTTACCGCAACTTTAATGCCGTGTATGGTGGTATTCCGAACGGGCTTAAAGCGGGGAATGCGACTTTACGCATATGCTACCAGAATCATGGCACTGATAGGCCTGACGGCTACGCGGATTATAAGCTCAAAGCTACCGTCGGACATGGCACTACGCGGGTAATCTCGCTCCCGTGGCGGACTTCCGCCGGCTGTGTCAATACGAGCGTAACAGTTGAAGAAGTTAATTCATCGGATGTGCGGCTAATCTGGTTTAATGACGCATGGGTGGGTGGGGACGCAAATCTTCGTATAAACAGTATTCAGATAAGACAGGAGTTCAGCGAAGGGACAACGCCGGCAAATCAAGCTATTGACGGCGAAGATTATATATCTTGCGAACTCGGCGGTTCTTCTGGCTATTGCATTAGAAGCGATGCTTTATATGCGAACTCCGTGTATTCCTTGTCCTCGGCTTCTACTAATCCGCCTTTTGTAACCAAATACAGGTTCAATTCGTCGATTACACCAGGGAATTATGACTTGAGCCTGACTTACTTTAATGGCGACTACGACACTCTGCCGGCTCCTCCTGGCTATAGCTATAGCGTCACAGTCGACTACCCTGGCGGGTCTAGGACATTCAGCTTGCCCATAGAAAATAATTTGCAGAGCAGGCACATACGCCAAGCATATCTGAATAACATAAATATTACCGGAGGCAGCCCGACTATAACCGTAAGGTGGAATAATGACCACTATAATCCTGGGGTGTTTGATGCGAATTTCGGAATTAACTCTATAATGCTGACAAAAAGGTAAGAGCTGACATGCTTTTAATTAATAGGGCGGGACGCAAAATAAATAAATCAAACAAAGGGTTTACTATAGTTGAGCTGATGATAGCTACCAGCATATTTGGTGTAATCCTTATAGTCGCTGCCAGCGGAGTAATCGCCATAGGGAGGATATATTATAAAGGAATCACATCCTCTAAGGCGCAGGAGACATCAAGATCTATAATTGATACTATTTCCCGAACAATTCAATTTACTGGGCAGCCCATATCTACAGGCAGTGATGCCTCCGGGGCCCAGTCTTTGTGTTTTGGCGAAGATCGTTATTCTTACACAATCGACCAGCCAGTCACGGGTTCTGCTGATTTAATTGGATTAAAATATGATAAGAGAACCGATTTGAGTACTTGCGCGCCTATTGAGCCCGATGATCCTGCAGGTTCGGAACTTCTTCCAGAGAATATCAGGCTTTTGGATCTCAGAGTTACTTCAATTAACCCGGAACTCTTTAAAATCAATGTCAAGGTAGCTTATGGCGATAACGATTTACTCACGCATTATCCGGCTAATGCAGATGAGACCTCGCCGCCTACGGCACCCCCTGCCTCCGGTCTTTGCAGGCCCAGCATAGTCGGCGGTAATTTCTGCGCTACATCCGAGCTTGAAACTATAGTTAATAAACGTGTAAAATAGCTTATGGTAATAGAATAGTTCAATGAAAATCAAAAAACACATACGCAAGCTAGGGGAAGATCAATCCGGCATTGCGTCCATGGTAATAGTTATATTGATTATGACTCTGCTGACCCTAGTGGTTCTGGCTATGACTCAAAATGCCAATAGGGAGCAGCGCCAGGCTCTTGATAGACAGCTTAGCAGCCAAGCATTTTATGCGGCGGAATCGGGCGTAAGCGACGCGAAAGATTTTGTAGTTAACCCGCCGCCTGAGGTAGTGTCACTAGATAATGAAAAATTAGACTGCAACGGAATACACGGGGCAGAAGACGGTAATCAATTCCCCGGAAAAGAAGCCCAAGTAGGTGAATTTGAAAATACTAAATACACTTGCGTCCTGTATGATCGCACCCCAGAAACTTTAAGATATTCAAATATAGAGGTCGGTAAATCAACCATACTTCCTATACAGGATATAGGGGGTATACCGGTTGAAAGCCTTACATTTAACTGGACAAAAGAGGACGGCGGTACGAATTTTGGTGGGTGTCCTGGAACGGGAACTGACTTGCCCAGACAGCTTGCTAGTGATTGTGAAGCCGGGCTATTAAGAATAGAGCTAGTTGACCCTAGTTCTACTAGCAGGCCAGAGCTGATTGAAAATACATTTGTAGCTTATGTCAGGCCTTCGACCTCCGGCACAGGCTCATTTGGGTATCCTGATGCTTCCGGATCGGTTTCCAAGCAAGGCGCGGTAGCAAATGGGACGTGCGACAGTAATGGCTGCAGGCTGACAATAAATTCTATAGGCAAAGAGAAGCTATATTTAAATATGCGCTCAATGTATAAGTCTAATCAAGTTACAATAACCGGACAAAAGGTAGAAGGTGGCGGAGCGGTAGAGTTTAGAAATGCACAAATGGAGGTGGACTCCACCGGACAGGCAGGTGACATTTTAAGACGCGTCCAAGAGATGATCGACTTAAGTGGGATAAACAGTGGTTTTATACCTTGGTTTGTTTTGCAAACTTCTTCGGATGTGTGTAAACAGCTTGAGGTGCGTCCGGATAGAGTTGACGACAACTGTTAATTATTAATCTGCTTTTTTACGATGATATTTTTGATGAACGCTTTTTAAATGAGGGTCAGTCACATGAGTGTATATTTGGGTTGTAGATATGTTGCTATGTCCGAGCAGTGCCTGGACACTTCTCAAGTCTGCCCCGTTCATTAGCAAATCCGTGGCAAAGCTGTGCCTTAGGGTATGGGGACTGACATGTTTAGTAATTCCAGCTAACATGGCATATCTGGCAACCATTCTTTGAATACTGCGAGCTGTCAGACGTTTGTAGTTGCCGCTTTGGTCGGACTTTTTACTACCGCCCACCCTGACGAATAAAGGATTTGAATTATCTGTTCTTTTGTCCAGGTACTTATTTATCCAGCTGGTGGCTTCTTCGCTGATGAAAATAGGCCTGTCCTTTTGCCCTTTACCCCTGACCATAAATTCTTGTCTTTTGAGGTTAATATGCCCTTTATCTAGACCTACCAACTCCGAGACTCTAAGTCCGCTGGAATAAAGAAGCTCCAATATAGCTCTATCACGAAGACCGTTTTCACGCGTTGTATCAGGCTCGGCTAGCAGACGGTGCATTTCTTCGTCATTCAAGAAAGTTACCTGGACTCGTTTAGTTCGAGCCAGCTCTATTTTGTCGGCTGGCAAGGCGTTTATATCACGCTTAGCGCAATATTTTAGGAAGCTGCGAAACGCTATCAAGTGATAATTCTGGGTGGTTTTTTGCAACTCGTCCGACGTATTCGTTCCCAGCCGATTTAACCAAAGCCTCCATTTACGTATCAGTTCCAGATCGATTTCCAAAACATCTATATCCCCGGCAAAATCAATCAATCTCGTAAGGTAATGATCATAATTTTCTATTGTCTTTTGGGAACGATTTTGTTCGATCTCCAGATATTCCAAGAAATCTGTCTTAAGTTTTGATATTTTCATTTTAACGATGATTATTGGTTTTTCTATTTATCTTTTCATTATACTCTATGTGTTAAACCCTTTACGCTCATGTATCTGTTATAATTTACTAAATAAACCAAATTAAAAGGAAATTTAAATGGAAAAAACCTTAATTATCGCCAAGCCTGACGCTCTTCAGCGCGGTCTTGTCGGAGAGATTGTGCGCCGCTTTGAATTAAAAGGCCTTAAATTAATAGGCATCAAGATGCTTTCGCTTAGCGACGAGCTTTTGCAAAAACATTATAGAGAACACTTAGAAAAAGACTTTTATGAAGGTTTGGAAAAATTTATGAAAAGCTCCCCGGTAGTCATAATGGCTTGGGAGGGTTATGAATGCATAAACTCAGTTCGCTCAATAGTAGGGCATACCAATCCGCGGCTAGCCGAAGCCGGTACTATAAGAGGGGATATGTCCATAGGGACCGGCCGTAATCTTATACATGCCTCGGACAGTAAAAAAAGCGGTGAAGTCGAAGTAAATACATTTTTTAAAGACGACGAGCTGTTTAAATACGAAAAGTCGGAGTATTCACACATTTACGAGCCTCACGAAAGACAATAGGTCCCCGTAGTTCAATGGATAGAACAATTCCCTCCTAAGGAGTAGATAGAGGTTCGAATCCTCTCGGGGACACCAAGAGCGAGCAAACTTCCAAGCTTTAGCGCACTAGAGTAAACTGTATATATGGCAAAAGACGTTCAAAACAAAAAAGAATTTGATGACCAGATGGAAGGAGAGGAGACGCTATTAGTCTTCAGAAAACATCCTATCGTCATGAGAAAAGGTTTTATTTTAAGCCTTTTCGCCTTAGTTCTAGGGGTGATTCCTTCGCTGATAAGACCTGAATACAGCTATTTATATGGCGGCTTGGCTGTCGGGGCTTTGCTTGGCCTTATTATTTTTATTCCTTCCTGGATAAGCTGGTATTTCAGCGCTTACATAGTTACGGATCAGCGTTTGCTCCAAATTAAGCAAAAAGGCTTCTGGACGCGCAGCGTTGTAGACATGAATCTTAATCAAATACAGATGGTAAATTATGAAGTTGCCGGCATGCAGGAAACAATGCTCGGGTTTGGTACAATAATGATGCAAACTTTTGTTGGAGATTTGGTTGTACACGATGTACATCATCCGGAAGAAATACAGAAGAAAATACTAGGTATTTTACGAGAAAGAGGCGTTTTAGCCAGCCCCTCTCCGCAGACAATAGCTAATAGAAATAAAGGTGAGGATGAAGAAGCTTAAATTCAAGAAGAAACCAAATAAAGAAAAGAAGCTGGACCATAGAATAACCAACGACAATCTGAGCGAACATCGCGAAGAGGTCATAAGCAGCGCGCGCAAATATAAGTACCCTCTTAGACAATCTAAGCATCGATTGGTTGTAATTTCTTTGACGATTTTTTTCTTGGCTGTTATATCGTTTTTTACCTACAGCATCTTAACTCTTTATAAATTTAAGTCAGAATCACCCTTCACTTACCAGATTACCAAGATCATACCTTTTCCTTTGGCCAGGATAGGACAGGATTTTGTATCATACGAGAGTTATTTATTCGAGATTAATTGGTATAAACACTATTATGAAACTCAACAAAATATCGATTTCGACAGCGAGTCAGGCAAAGTCCAACTAGAGGATTATCGCAAACGTGCTTCCCAGAAAGTCATCAATGACGGGTACGTTAAGAAACTGGCCGAAGAAAAAGGAATATCAATATCAGCCGAAGAAGTTAATAAAGAGGTAGAGATATATAAGTCGCAGAATCGTTTAGGGGCTAATGATGACCAGCTTAGAACCGTCCTTAGCGACTACTATGGCTGGTCAATAGATGATTTTAAAAGTACGTTGAAACTCAAGTTGCTCACGCAGAAAGTAGTAGCTGCCCTGGATACAGAGACAAAACAAAAAGCCGAGGATGCTATCGCTCAGCTTAATTCAGGAAAAGAATTTTCGGAGCTGGCCGAAGAAGTTTCGGAAGACCCGGCTACAAAAAAGAACGGAGGCGAATTCAGCGGCTTGATAGACAGGGATAACATAGACATATCGCCCGGCACTATAGATGC
>DASUOI010000017.1:0-2566 GCA_036276695.1 Saccharimonadales bacterium (SeqCode)
AATTCTTCAGGCGGTTTTACGGTATGAAAGCTCTTAGATTTTTTTAAGATAGCAGCTAATTTTTCCCAACCTTCATCGTAGTCATAAATCTCACTGATGCCTGACGTGTTTTTCAGCTTGGCTTTATCTACTTGCTCGGAGAAAACTTTGTGCCTGTCATCTCTTTTCGGTAATACTAAATACTCTTTTGAGCCGTCCATTACCAATAGTACATCCGGCTCGTCTACGCCTGTTAAGTACCAGAAGTTTCCATCTTGTTCAAACGGAAAAACTTCATCATCCCGGGTGCGCTGTATCAGGCCGTTAGCAGAAAGAACTATCGGCGCGGAATTGACTTGGTTAAGTAATTTCGACCTATTGCCAGCAAAGAATTTAGAATTCATTGTTTATCCTATCCATAAAAGCCGGCAGCCAATTATTTCTGTAGCCGTAGTCGGAGGGGTGGAATAAATCGGCAGCAAAAGTCCTTAAACCGTGGTTTGCCGCCACCCGCTCATGCAGCTTTGCTAAGGCGATATTATGTTTATCTGCAAGTTTGTTGATTATCTCATTAGCCTCTAAAATGCGGTTCTCGTATTTTGCGTAACGACTGCCGGAGAAAGATGGGATGTCGGAAATAACCGTATTCTTTGGCAGTTTTGCCATGAGCTCGTCCATTTCTTTTTCAAACTTCTTGCTGTCAAAGCTGATTATATCGTTCGCTCCTATTTCGACAGTTACGATATGTCTGCGTTCAAGTCCGAATTCTTAATAAAGCGGCAGTTGAGCTTGAAGAACATCAGCTATTTTGGCGCCGCTTTTGCTTAAGTTTATGACTTTGACATCCTTTTCCCGGCCTTTTTGCAGTTCCTCGGCTATCAGCCCGACGTAGCCTTTTAACGGCGTTGAGGCTCCGATTCCCTGAGCGGCGGAATCCCCCAATGCTACATACACAAAATCATGCTTATTAATATCCTCTAAGTTAGAACTGGTCCAATATTTCTGATACCTGGCCAGCTGGGTATAAAGCTCTCCCAGCCTAGCGGCAAAGAATACGAGGATAACGAACAATATTGCTAAAAATATTTTCATCGGGGCTGGCTTCCCATTATAGCTTTTGCCTTGCTTTTGCCCACTACTTTGGCTATTTCCGCCTCGTCTGCCGCCAGCACGGCGCGCGCGCTGCCGAATGTGCGTATCAGTTTTTTCCGGGTCGTATCACCTATGCTCGGTATGTCGTCAAGGACGGAAGCCTTCTGCCTGCCGCGCTTTAAAACGGAATGGTAGCCCACGGCAAACCTGTGGCTTTCATCGCGAATTCTCTGCAGAAGTTTAAGCGCGTCGCTTGAACGGCTGAGGACTTTGATATCATATTGTGAATTTTCCACGGGAATTATGACTTCTTCGTAACGTTTAGCTAGACCGATGAGCGGGATGTTATGCCCTGTAGCAGCCAGAGCCGACAATGCAGATGATACTTGGCCTTTACCTCCGTCGATTAATATCAAATCTGGCTTTCCCCACTTTTTAATATTGGTTTCACTGAAACGACGAGTTATTACCTCATGCATATGAGCAAAGTCATCATTACCGCCGATGCGGGACTTGAATTTTCGGTATTGGCTTTTGTCCGGGACACCGCCGACAAACACTACCATGCTGGCTACGGTGTCCTGCCCGCTCATGTGGCTTATATCATAGCCCTCGACCCTTCGCGGGGGTTTTATATTTAACATGTCGGCAAGTTCGACCAAACCATGGTCTTTGCTGATGTCCAAGTTCTCCCTGTCCCCGAAAATTATCTTAGAGTCCAAATGCTTTAGCGCCGATATCTTATCGCGAAGCCTTGCTGCTTTTTCAAACTCTGAAGCCTTTGAATAAGACTTCATTTCTTTTTCCATCTCTTTGATTAGTTTCTTGCGCTTGCCGGTAATGTAGCTTATAAGCTTTCGCAGGTTCCGGCGATATTCTTCCAAGCTGGTCAGGTTCGCTTCCAGTCCCGGGCAAAGGCCGATCTGGGCTTGCAGACAAGCACGCTTCGGTATGTTGGTCGCGGTATGGGTAGAATACGGAAAAATCTTGCGCAAATGCCGGAGCGCTTGGGAGATTGTGAATTTGGATAAGTAAGGCCCGAAGTACTCAGCCTTGTCATCCAGCGGCCGGCGGGTAAATGTAAGGCTTGGGTAAGGACTTTTTACATCTATCCGCACATATACGAAGCTTTTATCGTCGCGCAGGAGGATGTTGTACTTAGGCATATAACGCCGGATCATCTCGGCTTCTAAAAAGACCGCATCCAGCTCCGTCTCTACTTCTGTCCAGTCAATATCGGCTATATCGGCTATAAGCGCATCGGTCTTTGTGTCGCGCAGACGAGATTTTTGAAAATATTGCCTTACGCGGTTGCGCAGAACCGCTGCTTTGCCTATATAAATGATTTCCCCGGATTTGTTTTTATAAAAATAAACCCCCGGGTTCTTAGGAAGGTTGTCTAACTTTTCCTTAATCGACATTACGCAATTATTTCGGCATGCTTATCGGTGCAAAATGTTTTTTGTTCCCGGCAACCCTCGCAGATTAGAACTAG
>DASUOI010000018.1:0-9105 GCA_036276695.1 Saccharimonadales bacterium (SeqCode)
TGTTAAAATAATTCCAATGACAAAGGCTCCGGCGGATAAAAAACAAGAAAATATGAGAACGCTCATTTTTTCTGCTTTCGGACTTAACGCGGGCTTCGTATTCTTTGTCTGGCTGGATAGTACCGGACTGGTTTTTCCCAGCCCGGCAATAGCACTGGTAAGGATTGGCGGGCTGTTCGGACTCCTGAGCGCCTTATCCGTACTTCATCAGTTTGTCTTGCAGAGCAGGCTGCCGGTTTTGGAACGATATGTCGGAACGCCTTTGATACACCACCTGCATAGATATAACGGATATATGATTTTCTGGCTGCTGATAGGCCATGTGACTTTCGTAACGCTAGGCCATTCACAGCTGCATAACATATCTTTTATACACCAATACATTGACCAGGCTTTGTACTATCCGTTCGTATTGTTCGCATCTTTTGCTTTTTGGCTGCTTATGGGGGTAATCATTGCCTCGATCACTATGGTCAGGAAACGACTCCGGTACGAATACTGGTACGGTATACACCTGGCCGTATATGCAGCTATATTACTGGGGTTCCTGCACCAGATAAACAATGGAGCGACGCTTTTAGGCAGTGAATGGTTCAAGACCTATTGGGTAATATTTTATATTTTAGTTTTAGCTACGGTCGCGTATTTCCGGTTTATAAGACTGGTTTTGAGGTATAAAAAATACGGATTTTACGTCAAAGATGTAAGCAAGGAAACCTTGGACACTAACTCCATCTACATCGGGACGAAAAGGCCGCTTCCGGCGGATTTCTTCATCCCCGGCCAGTTCGGTATTTGGCGCTTCTTCAACAGCCGTTTATGGTGGCAGGCGCATCCGTTTACTATCTCCAGCAGTTCGCCTAAAAAGGGGCTTAGACTGACACCGAAAGCAGTAGGAGATTTTACTTTTGACTTGAAAAAAATAAAGCCTGGGACAAAACTTTTTTTTGACGGCCCGCATGGGGTTTTCACTACGGAAAGGCTGGAAAATAAGAAACCGCTCTTCATAGCCGGGGGTATCGGAATAACGCCCATCCGGGCAATGCTTGGAGGGCTTGGGAGCAAAGCGAAAGACGCGATTATTATCCATGCGGTCAAAACCCCTGAAGACGAAGCTTTATCTGCCGAGTTAAAGGCAATAGCTAAAAAAACCGGAGCCAAACTGCATTACGTTTACAGCGAAAAAGCCCCGGCAGGTAAACCCACGGGGCATATAAGCACCGCTCTATTAAAAAAACTTGTGCCGGACCCAAAAGACAGGGCAGTAGCGTTATGCGGACCACCGCCGATGATGGATGCAGTAGAGCAGGAATTGACTGAGCTTGGAATAGATAAAGAGGATATACATACCGAGCGCTTCGACTTTTCCGCCAAATAGCCCGTCTCTGGTAAAATATAAGTAATGCAGGAAACTCTTGTTATTTTGGATTATGGTTCGCAGTATACCCAGCTTATCGCGCGACGCTCGCGCGAACTAGGCGTTTACAGCATTATTTTGCCTTTCAGCGCAACCCTTGAGGAGATCAAAAGCCATAACCCGAAAGGAATTGTTTTGTCCGGCGGACCAAACTCGGTATTCGACAAGGACGCGCCTAAGTTAACTGAAGGGGTACTTGACCAAGGCCTGCCTGTACTTGGTATTTGTTACGGCATGCAGCTGATTTCTCAGAAGTTCGGCGGGGAAGTCGAGGAATCCAAAACCCGAGAGTACGGAAAGGCGATGATAATCCACAAAGACCACAGCGATATCATCAACAAAGCATATGACGGCAGTACAATCTGGATGAGCCACGGTACGCATGTAAGCCGGCCTCCGGAGGGTTTTATAGTCACATCAATGAGTGATGAAACCATAGCAAGCATCGAAAACCCGGATAGAAACCTATACGGCCTACAGTTCCACCCGGAAGTCTCGCATACGGACTACGGTAGGGAAGTAATTGAGGCCTTTATAGACCAATGCGGTTTTTCCAAATCCTGGTCGGCCACTTCAATAATTGACGAACAAGCCGACAGAATTAAAGAACTGGTCGGGGAAGGTAATGTGCTTTGCGCTCTGTCCGGAGGCGTTGATTCGTCCGTAGCAGCGACTTTGGTAAACAAAGCCGTGGGAGAAAAACAAACATGTATTTTCGTGGATACAGGATTGTTAAGAAAAAACGAGTATGAAGAGGTCTTGGAAATATATAAAGACCAAGGCTTAAACATCATCCCTATAAGTGCGGGCGAAAGGTTCCTATCCAAGCTAGACGGGGTAAGCGACCCGGAAGAAAAGCGCAAAATAATCGGCAATGAATTTATAGCAGTCTTTGAAGAAGAAGCGGGCAAAATACCAAATGTAAAATACTTAGTACAAGGCACGCTTTACCCCGATGTTATTGAATCAGTTTCAGTTAACGGGCCGTCGGTAACTATAAAATCGCATCATAACGTCGGCGGATTGCCGGAAAAAATGAATCTTGAGCTAATAGAGCCTTTGCGGGAATTATTCAAAGACGAAGTACGGCAGATAGGCGCGGAGCTTGGCTTGCCGGAGAAAATCACCGCTAGACAACCGTTCCCGGGACCCGGGCTGGCCGTTCGGATAATCGATAAGATAACACCTGAAGCAATAGCCGTGCTCCAGGAAGCAGATGCTATAGTCCGCGAGGAGATTTTAAGCTCCAAAGCAGAAAAAGACCTATGGCAGTATTTTGCCGTTTTGCTTCCAGTAAAAAGCGTCGGGGTAATGGGCGACGGGCGGACACATGAGCAAGTCATAGCTGTTAGAGCAGTTCAATCAACAGACGGAATGACAGCTGATTGGGCCAAATTACCATCCGATCTGCTGGCTAAAATCAGCAGCAGGATAGTCAGCGAAGTCCGCGGAGTCAACCGTGTAGTTTACGACATCACTTCCAAGCCACCCGGCACTATTGAGTGGGAATAGTCTACATATTACATTTGATTCTTTTAAATATTTATGGTATCGTAGCGCGATATGGTTTTAGGAAGTTATTTAGCTCCTTCCGTGGAGCGCAGGGAAGGCGCTGCCAGTGGAGGCGTAGGTTTATTTGCCGCAGAGCCTGTGATGGCTGGCGAATTGCTCGCTATCAAGGGCGGGCAGCTGGTTGATGAAGCAACAATAATGGCTAATGCCGATATAATTCAAGGAGCTCATCAACAGGTGGCTCCTGATTTGTTTATGGCTGGCCTAAGTCCCGAAGAGACTGAATCCACTTTAGTAGGTTATAACCATTCCTGCGAGCCTAACGCTTTTATTGACGGTCAAATAGTTCTCAGGGCTATGGACGATATACCTGAAGACGAGGAAGTTACTGTAGAATATGCAACCTGTTTTGACAGTGATACTCAAGCATTCCAATGCGAGTGCAATAGCGACCAGTGCCGCGGCTATGTAAATCCTATGATGGATTCGCTGGATCCTGATATGCGCACCAGGTACGCCGGGCGCTTTGCGCATTTCTTGGCGCATCCTGAAATGTACGCAGGAGTAGATCTCCGGCCGACTGATGCAAACAGTCCAGTAAGCTCCTGGATAACTACTAAAGCGGAGAGGATAGTCGATTCCGACATTGAAGGAGTCGGACTGACCAGCGTAGCCAAAATAAGAAAAGGAGAATTATTGGCAGTAAAAGGCGGCCGCCTACTGCCAGCAAAACAAGTATTCGCCACTCATGAAAAGCCGCATAGCGAGGCCCAAATCCGAGAAGATTTGTTTATGGCCGGAATAACTAGAGAAGAAAGAATGGCAGCCCTACTAGGGTTCAACCATCGCTGCTATGATCCGAATTCTATAATGTTAAGGCAGATTAATATATTTGCATTGAGAGACATTGGCCCCGGCGTTGAGTTGACCGAAGATTACGCAACCGCTTTCACCAGTCCTACCCAAAAATTTCCATGCAACTGTGGCGGTGCTCATTGTAGGGGAGAAGTTGACCCGACTGTCGATTGGCAGAGGCCGGACTTACGAGCACAACTTCCATTCCTAGACTTCATAACTGAAAAAAGAGATGCTCCAGAGCTAGAGCAATTAGCCGCGTAGTTTCAAGTCAGCTGCTAGTCATCCGGTATTATTGAGTGAGAATAGGTTTAATAATTTTTGAAGCCTTATTGCGAATTTCCCCCTGTTATCGTAAAATATTAAGTGAATGAGCGGCAATGTAACTGCAGTTGTGGGCCTTCAGTATGGCGATGAAGGCAAGGGAAAGATTGTCGATTACTTGGCGGAAAAATCCGATGTAGTCATAAGGGCTAACGGCGGGGCGAACGCCGGACACACCATAGTCTTAAAAAATGGCAAGACCTTAGCACTACACCAGATACCTTCCGGCGTAGCATATGATTCGACGCAAAATATTATTGGCAACGGCAGTTTTATTGACCCGGTTAAGCTAGTAGAGGAAATGGAGGATGCCCGCTCAAAAGGACTGGACATAAAGCCCGATAATTTCCAAATTAGCAAAACTGCCCATCTAGTATTACCAGTCCACAAACAAAAAGATGCCGAGCGCGAAAGCGGAGAAAAAAGCCAGGGAAGCACAAAGGCCGGCATTGCTTTTGCAGCGGCAGATAAATCCTTGCGCGAAGGAATAAGAGTAGAAACTATAGCCGAATCAACTAAAGACGACTTGGTAAGGCTAGGGGGGCAGGAGTTTGCCGAGGCGGCGTTTTTACTTAGCACTTACTTATGCGATAGCGTAGAATTAATTCAAAAATTCATATCCTCTAATAAGAAGGTTTTGCTTGAAGGCGCGCAAGCATTCGGCTTGGATATCAACCATGGCAAGTACCCTTATGTGACCTCTTCCGATACCACAGTAGCAGGGTTGATGAGCGGCAGCGGAATCAACTACAAGCAAATAAAAAAAGTAATAGGCGTAGCTAAAGCGATTCCATCCAAGGTCGGCGGCGGGCCTTTTGTAACTGCCATAAAAGATGAAGAAATTGCCGCTAAAGCGCGTGGAGAAAAGGGCAAGGTAGACAGTGAATTCGGCGCAACTACCGGGCGCGAACGCGAAGTAGGCTACCTGGACTTAGTAGCACTAAAACGAGCGGTTGAAGTAAACGGGATAGACGAAATAGCCTTAACAAAATTTGACTGCATCGGCAGGCATGGAAAAACGACTAAAATAGCTACTGCTTATGAATTTAAAGGCAGAGAAATCAAAAACCCGCCGGGGTCCGGAGTGGAATTGTATGAATGCACTCCAATCTACGAAGAGTTACCGACATGGCAAGAAAATAATTCCACCGAGGCAAGAAAATATATAAAATTTATAGAGGACTATTTGAAAGTTCCGGTTACAATGCTAGGTATAGGCCCGAACCGCGAAGACCTAGTTATACGAAAGAAAAGTAATAAATGAGTTTTACCAACCAGCTAGATGAGGCAATGGATAAGAATAATTCGCTTGTGTGCGTAGGCTTGGACCCGGTCTTAGAAAAATTGCCCGATGAATTTAAAAGTTCTGATGAGCCGTTTTTCGAATTCAACAAATCTATAATAGATGCGACTAAGGATTTAGTCTGCGCTTACAAACCTAATTCGGCTTTTTATGAAGCATTGGGGGCCAAAGGCATTCAGCAGCTGAAAGAAACTTGCGATTATATCAACCAGAATTACCCTGACATACCGATAATCCTGGATGCTAAGAGGGGGGATATAGGCAGTACGAATAACGGATATGTTCAGTTCGCATTTGACTACTTAGGTTGTGATGCAATAACTCTACACCCTTATATGGGTCAAGAATCTTTACAACCATTTCTGGACCGCTCGGACAAAGGCTGTATCATCCAGTGCCTGAACTCCAACAAAGGAGCGGAAGAATTCCAGTCCTTAGAAACGAATGGAGAAAAACTTTATCAGAGAGTAGCAAAAGCCGTGGCTGAGAATTGGAATAGGAACGGAAACTGCTTGCTGGTAGTAGGCGCTACAAATCCTGCGGGATTAAAAGAAGTAAGACAAATAACAGGCGATGAAATGACTTTATTGGTACCGGGAATAGGCGCGCAAGGCGGAGATGTTGAAGCAACGCTTGAAGCAGGATTGAATAGCAATAAAAAAGGTCTAGTAATTAATTCATCTAGAGCGATAATTTACGCTGAAAATCCCCGTCTAGAAACTGAAAACCTTAGGAACAAAATTAACCAAAGTCGCGAATAGATTTAAGTAATTATAGAGTCTAGTTTATTTTTAGAAATAGCGTCTTTGACTTCCAAAGCTATGCGGCGGCCGAAGCTGATTGATTCGCCGTAAAGATAGCCCGAATAGGGGGTAAACGGCGTACCGGGGCTGCCCGGAATACGCATAGAAACATCAAAAATATACAATTCTTCACTTGGCGGCCCGGGCGTAATAGCACCTTGCAAAGCAAAGGGGCCAATCATACCGGGAGGATAATGTTCGGCAACGGCATCAACGAATTTTTGTCCAGCATCATAGACTTTTTCAAGTAACGATTCTTTTATGGTTACTGCTTGGTGGCCGTTTTCAATATATTTTGGTCGGACATGCTTTAAGACCTCGATTTGTTCTGAAGCTGTTAGCCTAAGAAGGCCATCAATATTGGTCTGTCGCCTTGTGTCGGTGCCGAGCAGCTCCAAATCCCCGCTCAAAGGCGAATAGAAGAAATTCAAGTTAAGCTGGGGGCCCAGGACAAACTCTTCGATAACCGCGCTTTTTAATGATTTTTCATCTATTGCGCCGCTATCAACACGCTTCTTGGATTCTTTAACATAGTCTTCATAGCTATTGACCAAAAAGAAAGCTCTTTCATATTTGCGGTCTGCTTCGGCGGCTTTCACTATGACCTGGCGGTCAATGTCTTTAGGGTCGGAAAATTGCTTAGGTATCTTTATGCCTGCTTGCTCAAGGAGGAAATATTGGTTTCTTTCTTCGTCGCGCTCTTCTTTGCGGACTAATGCCCGATTGCCGAGTATCGGCACGTTAAAATCATTCTCGATTTCTTTGTAATCACAATACACCCAGAAATATCGGCTATGGACGAAAATCGCGTTTAGTTCGCGCAGTTGTTTTTGGACTTCGGGCTTTGAGACGTCTTTAAAGTTATCAACTACAATTATATGGTCGACGCAGCCTTTGCCATCCCTTGTCTTGTAATATTTTTGATAAGTTTTTTCACGGCCTTTTTGAGCGACTACCACGGTTTCGAATCCTTCGTCTTTAGCGCCCCGGCAAACATCTAGCGCGCTGTGGCCGCCTAGGCTGGCGATACGGATGTTTTTTTGGTCATAACCTTCTAATAATTTTTTTGGATTCACTGATGCAGTACTTTCTCTAATTTATCTGACTTGATTGCGTTTTTAATCTCTCGGGCGACCCGGCGACCGGTACTCATAGGCACGTCATATCGCAAGTCCGCATAGGGAGAACCGCTGACATATGGGTTCGTTCCCGCAACTATCCTAGCAGATATTTCAAAAACATATATCTCAAGTTCCGGCGTGATAATCGTCTCCAGGCAAAATGGGCCTATTAAGCCGCCGGGCTCCAGCTTTTTTGAAACATCTACGACTTGCTGAGCCATATTGAATAAATCAGGTAAGAACCTTTCCCTTATAACTACAGGGATATTGCCCATTATGTTGTATGAACTTTCAATGTTTAAGTCCAGCTGGTCTTTAGCGCTGATTCTTCCTATGGAGTCAACATTTGTCTCGTAACGCTTGTCCATGCTCATTACTTCCAGCTCCTCGTTCAGAGGTGAGTAGAAATAATGAATATAGATAGGCGCGCCGACTATATATTCCTGGATAATATGTTTTTGATTTTCGTGCTCTTTGATTTTTTCATAGAATTCCTCGGCATTCTTAGCTAAGAAAAACCCTTTGCCGCCACCAGCGCCGAAAAACTTAATTATCACAGGACCGTCTATGTCTTCCGGATGTTTATAAATCTTTGGCAGTTTCAAACCTGCTGCAGCCAGCCATTCGCGTTGTTTCTCGCGGCTTTCTTCCCAAGGCAGAATCCGCTTATTGCCGAAATAAAGCGCTTTGGACGCGTTAAGTGCGGATAAGTCGGTGTAAGCGCTGAAGAATGAACCGTGAGGTACCATGATAACGTTCTCATCGATCAATCTTTTTTCCAGCTTGGTTATATCCTTGAAGCTGTCTACCTCTACGATTTCATCGGCTATCTTGAATGATTTATATGGATAAGCGCGCCCTTTTTCACAAATGATTATATTTTTGAAGCCCTCATCGCGAGCCCCCTTTAGAATCTGTAGGGAAGAATGACTGCCAAGCGTAGCAATTTTATAGTCTTTAATATTGCCCATAATTAAAGAAATAGTATAGCTTGAAATCCTCACTAACGCCAGAGGTGTTATTATTGTTTAAATGCCAGCTGCTATTAATTTTAAGATTACCGCTAAAGACGGGAAGGCTAGAACCGGGGTCTTGTCCACTCCCCACGGAGATATAAAGACACCGGCTTTTATACCTGTTGGAACAAAGGCAAACGTGAAGACTCTTGACGTAGGAGACCTGGAAGACTTGAAAGCCCCTGCTGTTTTAGCGAATACCTATCATCTTTACCTAAGACCGGGGGAAAATCTTATTCACGAGTCCGGCGGGCTGGGAAAATTCATGGGCTACACGGGACCGACATTTACTGACAGCGGAGGGTTCCAGGTTTTTTCTCTAGGTTTCGGCTTAGAACACGGGGTCAGTAAGGTTTCTAACATATTCCCGGATGAAGAAGTAGCTTCACGCGCGCAACAGACACCTAAAAAAAAGCTTTTCAAGATAGATGATGACGGGGTAAATTTTGTCTCGCACCTGGATGGTTCAAAACACCGCTTCACTCCGGAAAAATCCATAGAAATCCAACAAAAAATCGGCGCGGATATAATATTCGCATTTGATGAGTGCACATCACCGCTTCACGACAAACAGTACACGACCGAAGCTATGTTGCGAACACATGAATGGGCTAAAAGAAGTGTTCAAGCGTGGACCAACAGGGAAAATCAAGCTTTGTTTGGAATAATCCAGGGCGGAGCATACAAAGACTTGCGCCAGCAAAGTACGGAATTTATTTGCTCGCTGGATACTCCGGGCATAGCAATCGGGGGA
>DASUOI010000019.1:0-34647 GCA_036276695.1 Saccharimonadales bacterium (SeqCode)
AGAAAGCGAACAAGGTGAAGACAGCGGTGAAGATGAAGCCGAAAAACCTGATGAAGAAAATCAGGAAGACGAACAAGAAAACGAAGCCGAAACAGAAGAGGGAGAAGAAGCTGGCCTTGAAGATGAAGAAGAGCCGGAAGAGCATCAAGAAGAAGTAGTTATAGAAGACATTAATTCAAACACTGAGACTCCACAGGATATTCCTGAAGAGCTTGATGAAACACAGCACGAAGACGAACTCCCGGAAGGCGAGGAAGCCCCAGAAGAGTTACAGGAAGAAGAAACTCAAAACGAAGAGGATGAAAAGGCAGAGGATCAAGCAGAATCTGATGAGATTGAGCAAAGAGTAGAAGAGGAAGGTCTAGACCAAGAGTTTGTCTCTTCTGATGACGAATCTGAAAAACAACAATCTGCTGAAACGGCAGAATCTCATGAGGGGGCCGAGAATCAAGATTATCAGGATGATATTGCCGAAGAGGATGAAACCCCTGATATCGTGGAAGAAGAAAGCCAAGAAGATGCTCACACTCAACCCGAAGAAGAGCAAGTGCAAGAACCTGAAGCCTATAGCAGAGGTAATAATCAGGAATTTGTATCGGATTCCAAGGAAGATACTAGTCCTAAAAGCGGTCAGGAGTACCATGAACAGGCTCTATCAAGGGAAGATACGGACGATGTGCGTCCTGAGCGTGAAAGGGAAGTAGCTAATGAACAAGACCAAAACCAGGCTGAAAGGGAAATACAAGACGCAGAGATTTCAAAAGAAAAACAGGCTGAAAGAGGGATAGACCCCAAGAGAGATTACCAAGATCTTCAAAATAAATATGGTGAAGACCAGGGTCGTTCCCAAGGGGAAGAAACGGATTATTCTAATAGATATAGCCAGCGACAGAACCAGGAACATACAATTAATGTAGATCCGGGCCATTTGCCACCAGCGCATCAGAAAGCGCATGAAAATACTGCCGCAAAGAAAGCGGCGATAGCCGGGGGCGTAGCCGGCGGCATATTATTAGGCCTATTACTTTTCTTGTAGATTACTACAATTTATTAATTAATACTTGACATTTTTTACCTATTATGCTAATATGGTTGACATTGGAAATAAAAATAAAAAGTTTCTACAAAAAACAACCCATAAGGAAAAGTTATGACACCACAGCCACCAAAACCACAAGGTCCTACAGGGCCAGAACATGAGCCTCGCCCAGGTGGCGAAGGCCCTGAAGTTAGTGCCGAGGACCAAAGGTGGATGGATGATTTGAACGCCGGACGCGATCCTGATGCACCCGAACCATCTGAAGAAAGGGCAGCAGAAAGGCCTGAAGATGATGAACCTTCTGTTGTTTCGGAACTTGAGGGAGAGCAGCCTGATGCAGCTGCTACAGGCGGCGAAGAACCTAAGCCTGCAGACGATGACGATACAGCAGAAAGACCTGTTGTTGGTGGTGGCGATGACGACGATAAAGAGCCTCCTAAAAGAGGTTGGTTTGGAAGAGTCAAGGATCGTATTAGCGATGCATATTATAAGGCAGGGGCGGTTGCAAGTTCCGGAGGCGGCGAAAGAGGCGAGAAAGCCAGGAAAGCCTCTAAATATTTGCCTATAGGTATCGCAGCAGTTGGCTCTGCCGGAATTATGTTCGGCGGTTTGAGCTTACTAGACGGTGGCGAGTCCCAACATTTTGACTTTTCCGGTTCGGATATAGATCTAGACAAGCATTTAAGCATTGACGGCGCAGATAGTACAAAGTCTATAGATGTTACGCATGACACCACCGCATTAGATGGCAGCGGCACCGGAGGAAGTGCAGGTACAGGTGAAGACAGCAGTGGTACTGGCGGTCTTAGCCCTGATTCTACAACTACTCCTGCCGAACAATCTAACCAGCAGGCCTTGGACCACTTCCAAGTAGAAGCTGGCAATGGGGACTCGCATGAGATACAAGATTATGCTAAAAAACATGGCATAGATGTAGATGGGCAAAAAGCTTACGAAATATACGAAAAACTTCATAACAAATTCCCGGACCAGGATATTATTAACCTACTAGACCATAGCGGATCTGACTCTTATAATCACACTCTTGCTGACGGGTCTACAGAGCAAAGGATATCCGCTCCTTCCGAAAACGCGACTTTCGGCTCGCAAGAGATGCAGGATCTGGTAGATAAAGAACTTGGCTTATCTTCTGAACAGGCAGCGCCTTCAGGGCCTTCCGATGGCGGGACATCTGCTTCGGAGACTGCGACAGTAAGCTACGATTCAGATAGCGATTCTGCTACGGCTGCCGCCCAAGGCGATACTTTGGAAGAAACGACTGGCAAAGACGTACAAAAAGATAATACCTCCACATTCGATGACCGAAATGTTTCTTACAGTCATGAGGGTCCAAGTGTATCAGGCGGAGAAAAACTAGTAGCTTCTGCAATGGCTGGAGCTGCCGGCGGTATGGGCGCGCATTTTATTATGAATCGTGATAAAAGCGGAAATAATTCAGGCAACGGTTCAACAACAGGCGAGAATGGCAATAACGGAAATGACAAGAAGAACGAGGAAAGTAATTCACCGCTGGAAGAAAGAATTGCTGCTCTTGAACAAGCTTTGCTGCAGCAAAAGGAAGTTTATGAAAATCACATAAAAGAGCTGACAGAGGTAATTAAACAACTTGAAGCCAAGCTGGAACAAAAAGCCCAAGACGATGAAGAAGCTGAGAGACGGCAGAAAAGCGAAAAAACAGCTGAAAAAGTCGAGAAGAAAGCCAAGAAGAAGGTTAAGAAACATAAGAGGAAAACTAAGGAAGCGAAGAAAAAAGCCAGAAAGCAAAAAACAAGACGAAAAGTAACAGAAGCTACTCTTAACGCAGAAAGAAAAGCTCATTCAGATGCACAGCTTGCAGAAGCACGAGCCCGAACTACTGAAGAAATGAGAGCTGCAGCCGAAAGCGCAAAGACAAGGGCGGACTTGCTTACAAAGGCCTAACGCTTAAAAGAAGTATCTGGTAAAATAAAAACAAAAGGGGGAATATGTACAAACTTGATAACAACTTTTTAAAAGAACTAGGACTAGGCAGTTTACCACCAGCTGAGAAGAATAAGATGCTGGCGCACATATACGAAACACTCGAGATGCGTGTCGGCGTGAAGCTAGCTAGTAAGATGAGCGATTCCCAGTTAGACGAATTTGAAAGCTACATAAACAAGAACGATCAGAAAGGGGCGCTTACTTGGCTCGAAAGCAACTTTCCCAATTACAAGGATGTCGTAGCTGAAGAACTAAACAAATTGAAAAAAGAAGTCAAAGAATCTGCTCCAAAGATTTTAGAAGAAGTATCCAAGTCTACGACGGGCTCAACTGAAGACAACGACCAGAAAAAATCAGGCGGCAAAACCCAATAGCCTGAACATCCAGAGTTATTTTATATAGCCTCTTATAAATTCATTTGCCGACATAGGCCTTTTTCCTGCTGGCTGCAATTTTTTTATTGAAAGGGAGCCGGTGGCGCAACCGACTGAAAGATGATTTTTGTCGACTTTTAAGTGCCCGGGCTTACTCTCGTTGTCAGTAATATCTGCGTCGATAACAATACAATCAACATTATTAATCTTTGCCCGGCTTCTCGGCCACCCTGCATATGCGCGTATCTCTCTCTCTACCTCGGCTGCTGTTTTTTTCCAATCAATAATTCCATCAGACTTCTGAATCTTATGCGTATAGGTAACGTCAGTTTTGGATTGCGGAACAGGGTTCGCATTGCCTGAGAAAATATCAGATAAACATTTTATTAAAAGCTGACTGCCTAAGTCCAGCAAGGAATCTGCCAGTTCCTGTTTATGTTCATTACCGGCCAGCTTTACTTTTTGCTGGACCAGCACCGGGCCTTCATCCATTTTCTCCACTAAGCTCATAATAGACACCCCTGTTTGTTTACTGCCACTTAGAATTACCTCTTCTATTGGCGAGGGGCCTCGGCCCTCAGGCAGCAGCGAAGGATGTATGTTGATTATTCCGAAGTCAGGGATATTTATTATTTCTTTAGGTATAATCAAGCCGTAGGCGACCAAGACACCTATATCAGGTTTAATTAAGCGCAGTTCCTTTTCAATATTTTTTGAATCTTTGCCTATAACGCTTACATCGTAACCGTTGTCCAACAGTGCTTGTTTAGCCAGCCCTTTGGTCGTTATTCCCGTTGCTAGTCGTTCGTTACCGAAAAAAGCTATTTTTTTTGTCATACTTATTCCCAAAGTACAGAGCTGTTCTTTATATGTTTTTTATAGTCTAATGGCTCCAAAGAGCCGTCTTCTTTAAGCTTATAAAAAGCTTCATGGTGATTTTTAATGTGGTCTATGAACATTATTCCGTTCGTATGGTCTATTTCGTGCTGTAAAACTCTGGCTAAAAACCCCTCTGCAGTTATTCTGATTTCTTTGCCGTTTATATCTTGAGCTTTAATTTTAACTTTGGTATGTCGCGGAATTTTACCATAGATGTTTTTAACGCTTAAACACCCTTCATAATCTTCGATTACATCGCCTTCAAGCCTTATAATCTTTGGGTTTATAAGAGTTTGAAATGTCCGGTCGGATTTATCGTCAAAACTGTTTCTTATGATAACGGCTCTTAACAAAACGTTTATCTGGACTGCCGCTAAAGCAACCCCTACTTCATGTTTTCTGCTATCTTCCCAGGAAAGTGTTGCCTCCATCATTTTGTTTGCGAGCGTGGTCGTCTCCTCGGAGAAGGCATTTATTTTTTTTGACCGTTGCCGCAGAGATTGATGAGGTAGCGTAATGATATCTGATTTATTCATTTTCCTAAGTATAGCAATTATTTGTTCAAAGGAAGTTAATAGGATCCAAATCTTTTTTTAAACTCTTAGGCAGCTTTCTGGTTATTTCTACAAGCGTACTTCTGTTTTTTGACATTATTACTAATTGCCAGTGAAACATGTTTATTTTTTTCTCGATGAAGCTTGGGGAGGGGCCAAGTATTTTTATGTCATTATAACTTTCATTCAAATCCGTAGCGACACTACTAAGCTTTGCCTCAGCCTTGAGACGTGTTTTACTAATTGCTTGTATTTTTAAGGCATTGAAAAAAGGAGGGAAGCCTAGTATCTTGCGTTTTGCCAGCTCTTCTTTATAGAAATCTATCCAATCTTTTTTGCTGTAGTTTATTATCTCACTTTTAGGAGTAAATGTTTGTAGAATTATTTCCCCTTTCCTGTGCCCTCGGTTAACCCGGCCGGCCAGTTGTTTTATCAACTGATAAGATCGTTCGTTAGAAGTATAATCGGGGAAATTTAGAGCACTTTCCGTTATAAGCATTACAACAATGGAAAGCTTCGGCAGGTCGAAACCTTTTGAAATCATTTGGGTTCCCACTAATATATCCACATCTCCATCGCTGATTGATTGGAAGTTGCTTTCTAAACGTTCACTTTTTTTGTTGTCTTTATCATAACGCCCTATCTTTGCATCCGGAAAAATTTTCGACAAGGCACCTGCTATAGATTTTGTTCCCGGGCTAGTAAAGAAGACTTCTATTGATCCGCACTCAAAACAAGATTTAGGTACCTGCGCCCTGTATCCACAAGTATGGCAGACTGCGGAATTAATATCTTGATGGTAGATAAGTGGGAGGTCACAGTTCCTGCATTTAAATTGCCAGCCGCAGTTCTTACAAAGTATGGATCTAAAACTGCCCCGCTTGTTTATATAAACTAAGACTTGTTCATTTTTCTCAAGCGCTTCAGAGATTTTGGATATAGCAGTCCTGCTTATTAAAGGGTAAGAAGTTTGCTCATTCTTATCGGAAAGATCTACAACTGTTTCTCTGGCTTCAGGACGCTTATTTGTGATAGCAGAGGTGTAAATATTCAATATATTGCTCTTTTTTTGTTCAGCAATGTAATAATCGTTTACAGATGGGGTCGCAGAGCCGAACAATAAGGTGGAGCTGGATATCTGCGACAGTTTGCTGGCGACTCGGGTAGCTAAATACCTAGGGGAGCTTTCCTGCTTGTAAGATGTTTCATGAAATTCGTCTACTATAATTAATCCTAGATTTCTAACAGGCAAGAAAAGGCTGGAGCGGGGTCCTATTACGATTAAAGGGTTATTAGCTTGATATATTTTCTGGTGTATCTCCAGTTTTTGTTTTTGAGTCAGGTTTGAGTGGTTTGTGAGTACTTTATCGTTGAAAGTTTTCTTAAATTCTTGCTCTAGCGGAGCAGTAAGGGCGATTTCCGGAGTTAAGATTAATACAGACCTGCCGGAGTTGATCTGATTTCGTGCAAGCTCTAGATAGATTCTTGTTTTACCGCTGCCAGTGACGCCATTCAATAAGAAAGTACCTAAGCTCTGTTTAATTTTCTTATATACTCTCAATTGCTCTTTATTTAACTCTGGTCTAATCGGCTTAATCTGGACTTTGGGGTAGGCGGCTCTTTTCGCAGGTGCATATTTTGACAAATATCCAGGCGCAAAAAGCCTTGCTATCGCTCCTGTATTTTCAGGATAGTAATTCTGGAGCCACTTAAAAAGTTCAAGTTGATTGTCGGTTAGCTCCAAATCGTTAATTTTTCTCTCGATATTATTAACTTTGAATTCAGGCTTTGGAACCTGATTTTCTATGATAGCTAGACATGTAGAATCTTTTATTTTTATTTCGACTATCTGTTTTTTGTTTAACTTTTCAGAATAGCTGTACGTAAGCGGCAACTCGCCATGATATCTGTTTGTCGCCGGACGCACTCCGTAGTAGTTCATAGATATAAGTATAGACTGAATCAACTAATTTTATTTGCTATAAATATACCTATGGGTGTATATTGATATACTATACGTTGTTTCAATGACATCGGGCTAATGTCTAAAGGGGAGAGAATGTTAGACGTTTTTATTACATCAAGAGTAAGACGAAAAATTATAGTCGTGTACGCTAAATATCCTGACTTCAAGACTCATGTCAGGGGTTTAGCAAAGCTGATAAAAGAAGATGCTGGAAACATCCAAAGGGAGTTGAAGCGTCTGGAGAAAATCGGTTTTCTGACAAGCGAGAAACAATCTAACACGAAAGTCTATGCCACCAATAAGCATTTTGCGATTTTCAAAGAGTTGCAAAGTATAGTTCTAAAATCTCAAAGAGCTGCCGCCCAGAAGCGCCAAGTTTCGGGCAAGCCTCAAATAACACCTTGAATTTTATAAAGTACTGAGGTAAAATAGTAATAATGATACAAGTTACAAGAAAAGACTCTAAAGAGTCGTCAGAAAATATGCTTCGAAGATTTAACCGCAAGGTTCAACAAGCGGGTGTTGTCGCAATAGTCCGTCAAAATCAGTATTTTGAAAAACCCCCCAGCAAGAGGGATAGGCGTCAAAAAGCAATTATTAGAAAACAAAGAAAAGAACAGAAGCTAAAAAAGATAAAGCTGTCATAAATCTTTTTATTGGCTATACTTAAACTAACAAGCTCATGGGCGATTTATACGATAAGATTAACAGCGATTTGAAGCAAGCTATGATCAACAAAGATCATAAGCAGATTTCAGTGTTGAAATTACTGAAAAGCTCCATGCTTTATATGGCGCTGGATTCGGGTTCGAAGGAAGATTTATCTGATGAAGATGCTATGGCTGTATTAAGAAAAGAAGCAAAAAAACGCAGCGAAGCTTCGGAGCTGTATTCCAAAGCTGGAGACAAGGCTAGAGAAGAAAATGAGAAATACGAAAAAGAGATAATCGATAAATACTTACCGAAGATGATGAGCGAAGAAGAAGTAGCTAAACTGGTAGAAGAGTCTATTAGTGAACTTGAAGAAGTGAATGTGAAAATGCTGGGTAAAGTAATATCTGATGTTAAGTCCCGCTCAAAAGGCTTAGCTGATGGCGCGCTAATCGCTAAGCTTGCTAAGGAGAAAATGAGCAAATGATTTTACTGATGGGTCTTGCCGGATCCGGCAAAGGGACTCAAGGGAAGCTGTTATCTGAGAAGCTAGACTATGAGTATATATCTACAGGTGATTACCTGAGACAGTACTTGAGCGAAGAAAGAAAAAGCCAGATATTAGCCGGAAAGCTCGTAGATGACAATGAAATGATAAGAATTATCGATGACTTCCTAAGTAGCGCCAAAAAGGAATCAATACTAGACGGCTTCCCAAGATCAGAGGAACAAGCAAACTGGCTTCTTCAGAAACATAATAAAGACGAGATTAATATAGAGGCTCTCATATATTTGAAAGTGTCTCGGGAGGAACTCATAGATAGACTCTTAGCACGAGGAAGGGCTGACGATAACGAAGAGGCTATCAAAACAAGATTTGAAGAGTATAGCAGGGCCACATCGCCGATAATAGAAAATTATAAGAAAAAAGGAATTAAAATTATTGAAGTCAACGGCAGCGGAACCGTAGATAACATTCACAAAAATATACTTAAACAGCTAAATAAATAACAAAAAGGAGCTTATGTATACTAAGGTCAAAACCAAGCAAGAAATAGATAATCTTCGCATAGCAGGTAAGATGTGCGCTGAAGTGCTATCAACTATGAAGCTTGAAGTGAAGCCAGGTATATCAACCAAAAAGCTGGCGGACATAGCGAGAAAACAGCTTGCGAACAAAGGAGGCAGTCCGGCATTTCTTGGGTATCATGAGTTTCCCGATGTAATTTGTATATCGGTTAATGACGAAGTTGTGCATGGCATACCTAAGATAACGACAATCATTAAAGCTGGCGATATAGTAAGTTTTGATTTCGGCGTTATCTATAATGGAATGATTGTCGATAATGCTATATCCGTATTGGTTGATTCTGATGATTCTGAGAAAAAGAGGCTACTGGAAAATACCAAAAAATCTTTGGAAGCAGGCCTGTCGGTCCTAAAAGACAACTGTAAGACCGGTGACATAGGACAAGCCGTAGAAAAAGTTTTGAACAGAGAAAAGTTAGGAATTGTGAGAGATCTTGTAGGCCACGGCGTAGGGCATGCCATACACGAGGAGCCTAATATCCCAAACTACGGCGAAGCTGGCACAGGCTTCAAGTTAAAATCTGGTATGACCATTGCTATTGAACCTATGGCTACCTTAGGATCAGAGAATATATTCGTAGATAAGGACAAGTGGACGGTAAAAACAACAGACAAGTCATTGTCCGCTCATTTTGAGCAGACGGTTCTAATTAAAAAAAATGGCTACGAAATACTGACACCGTTTCTTTAGAGAGAAGTTAAACAGCCCTGCAAGCTTGGTTCATTAATAAATAAGCGCTATACTTTTACTATGCGCGACAGCTCTTCTCAGTTTTTTGTTGGCCTTGATATTGGAACCAGTCAGGTCAGATGCGTCATCGGTACCATGGACAGCTCTTCCGACGAACCTAAAATATCGATTATCGGTTATGGTTCATCTGAGAATGGAGGAATGAGAAAAGGGGTGGTTTCTCATATTGATGAAGTGACTTCCGCATTACACAACTCTATAGTAGAAGCAGAAAGAGTTTCAGGAATAAAAATAGAAAATGCGACCGTTAATATCAATGGTGCCCATGTTAACGGGTTAAACTCCAAAGGGGTCGTGGCAATAAGTGCTTCATCAAAACAAATATCTCAAGCAGATAAATACCGTGCGGAAGAGGCAGCTACCATTGTACAGTTGCCATCAAATAGAGAAATAATCCAGGTCTTTCCAAAAAATTATCAAGTCGATGGGCAGGATAGTATAAAAGACCCGGTAGGAATGCAAGGAGTAAGGCTTGAGGTTGAAACACATATTATCACCGCCACTACACCTTATCTGAAGGGGCTTGACCAAGTTCTAAAATCAGTTGGGGTATATCCTTCAAGCTACACCGTAAGCGGGCTTGCTGGGGCTGAGATAGTCTTATCGAGAAAGCAGAGAGAAGCAGGGTGCCTAGTAGTTGACATAGGGGCATCGACAACAAATATAGCCGTAATAGAAGACGGAGAAGTGCAGCATGTAGCTGTCATTCCTATAGGCGGAATAAACATAACAAACGATCTGGCTATAGGTTTGAAGGTTGATCTTGAAATTGCAGAGAAGATGAAGCTAAAGCATGCTTCATTAGCCGATGTGGCAAAAACAGGCAGGGTAAGCGTTGAAAAAGGTAAACGAAACTATGTTTTTGAAGCAGATGACGTCAATATGATAGTCGAAGCTAGAGTAGAGGAGATTTTTGAATACATAGACAAAGAATTAGAGGCGATTCAAAAGTCTCAAAAATTACCTGGAGGCGCTGTTTTAGTTGGAGGTACGGCAAAGATTCCGGGATTAGCCGAGTTTGCTAAAGAAAAGCTAGGGCTGTCTGTTAAAATCGGCTCGCTGAAGAATGTAGACGGCATCATGGATAACTCCAAGGACTTAAGAGTCATAACGGCAGTGGGCTTGATGTATCTGGACATGATCTTCGGCCAAGACAGTGACAACCACAACTTGAATAAAAATAATCTGAATATACATACGGGCGCATCAATAATTAGATCAATTTGGTCTAAGATAAAACCATAGACATAGGGTTTGAACAACACGTTTGTGTGGGGTATACTTTGAACAGTACTAATCTAAGGAGTTGTTGAAATGCCTCAAGTTTCACCCGGAATTGAAACATTTGCACGTATTAAAGTAGTCGGCGTAGGCGGTGCGGGCGGTGCAGCTATAAATAGAATGGTTGAATCTGGAGTAGAAGGTGTAGAATTTATAGTAATAAATACAGACGCGCAAGCACTTCATCACTCAAAAGCATCTACGAAAATACACATTGGACACGAAACTACAAAAGGTCTTGGGGCAGGAGCCGAACCGGCTGTAGGCGAAAAAGCTGCACAAGAATCAGCCGACGATATAAGAAAAGCCCTTGAAGATGCAGATATGGTGTTTGTTACTATTGGTGCCGGTGGAGGCACGGGCAGCGGCGCAGGCCACATAGTAGCTAGCTTGGCAAAGGAGCAAAATGCCTTGGTAGTCGGCTTTGCTACCAGACCATTTGCTTTTGAAGGCGACAAGAGGGTCCGAAATGCCGAATCAGCAATAGAAAAGCTAAGCAAAAATGTTGATACCCTGATCACTATTCCAAATGATCGCTTACTACAAACAATCGATAGATCTACTCCGATCCTTGAAGCATTCAAGGTTGCCGATGATGTTCTGCGCCAAGGGGTGCAGGGAATATCAGACCTAATAACTGTCCATGGCTTAATCAACCTGGATTTTGCTGATGTCAGGGCTGTTATGAGCAATGCAGGTTCCGCGTTAATGGGAATAGGCAGGGCTAGTGGAGATAATAGAGCGGTAGAAGCTGCTCAGCAGGCGGTAGAATCCCCGCTTCTGGAAGTATCAATTGATGGCGCCAGAGGCGTACTATTCAATGTTATAGGTGGCAATGATATGTCCATGCACGAGATCAACACTGTAGCTGAGACTATAACTACCTCAGCAGACAAAGACGCGAATATTATTTTCGGAGCTACGATAAACCCAGACATAGAAGGAGAGCTTATAGTTACTGTGGTAGCTACAGGTTTTGAAGATTCATATTTTTCAAAACAAGCTTCATCGCACTTGCAAACACTAATTAGCGAAAGCAGCAGCGATGAAGAGTCGGAAGACGAAAAAAAGCAAGGTAAGAAATACGGATTCAGCAGCAGCAACGCTGTGGAGTCCAGCGATAAGGATGAAGTTCCTAGCGATATCAACTTAGATCTCGATTCAGATAAGGATGAAAATATCTCCACGGATTTTGGCTCAGACGATGAGCCTGATAATATTTGGAAGAAAGAAAAAGATCATCTTGAAGATGACGATAATGATAGTGAAAACGACAACAAGAATAAATTTGTTAGTCAGTCTTATGATGAAGACGAGATAGAAAAACCTTCTTTTTTGCGCCGTTTGAAGCGCCGAAAAAACACCAAAAGCACTAAATCTGACGATACAGACAACGACAAAAAATAAATGTAATTAATACAGCGTATTTTTATTGCAAAACGCTATCTACAGCGCTATGATAACTAATACACACGCTATATATAGTTGTTTAGTGACAATTATATGAACGTGATCGTACGTTTAAATTGAACATATTTTTTCTTCAAACGACGAATAACTATTAAAGTCAGCACGATAAACAAAACCAGGAAGGACCAATTTATGAATTGTAATCGTTGCCAAGCGCCCGATACGAAAGTCATAGAATCTCGTGACGTGGCGGGAGGGAAGTCTATAAGACGCCGGCGAATGTGCAGTAAATGCTCCTGTAGGTTCACTACTTACGAAAGGATTGAAAGACCTCAGCTTATAGTCATAAAAAACAACCAGGTAAGAGAGATTTTCAATCGGGAGAAATTAATTGCGGGATTATACAGAGCTTGCGAGAAAACTTCTGTTAGCAGTTTAGAGCTTGAACAGCTGGTTTCAGACGTAGAAAGCAAACTTTATGAACTAAATGATTCTGAAGTTACAACTGCTAAAATAGGCGAACTTGTGATGGAGCAATTATCCGGGCTTAATGAAGTTGCTTATGTCAGATTTGCCAGTGTCTATAGAAGATTTAAAGATATTGCGAGCTTTGAGAAAGAGCTTTCAGATATAAGAAAGAAAAAAGATACGAGCTAGTTAAAATCTTTAATAAGGTTTTGACAGCTCCCCTTGGCTTTTATAAAATCATAATAGTCATGGGGAGCTTTCAGGCGGGCAGTAAATCCTAGAGACGTTTACTAAAAAGCCGATTGACTCTAAGTAATAACAAAAACATTAATAAATAAAGGCGAGGGAGCTATGAGAACAACCAACTTAAATGTAGGTAGGTTATATACTAAACCTAAAAATAAAGCATACGACCAACTTAAATGGGTCGAAAGAGATTCGATTATAGAAAACCCGATGACAGGAAAAGCTGTCTTCGAGCAGAAGAGCGTCGAATTTCCAGAAGCCTGGTCGCTTAATTCTATTAATATTGTTGCCCAAAAATATTTTACGGGCACGCCAGGTTCAAAAGACCGCGAGCGATCTCTCAAACAGCTGATTGATCGCGTAGTCGATACCATCACAAGACACGGTATAGCTGAAAATTATTTTGATAGCGAATCAGAGGCTGAAATTTTTCAGGAAGAACTTAAATATATCCTCGCTACACAAAGAGCGGCCTTTAACTCGCCAGTCTGGTTTAACATAGGAGCTGCCGATAGAACCCAACAGGCAAGCGCTTGCTTCATCTTAGGGGTAGATGACACTATGCCTTCTATTCTTAACTGGTATAGAGAAGAAGGGATGATATTTAAAGGTGGTTCCGGTTCTGGTATAAATCTGAGTGCAATCAGGTCTTCAGTAGAACCTCTTGGCAAAAGCGCTGGAACAGCTTCAGGACCGCTTAGCTTTATGCGGGGAGCTGATGCATCAGCCGGAGCTATAAAAAGCGGCGGCAAAACCCGAAGAGCAGCCAAAATGGTTATATTAAATGCAGACCACCCTGATGTTGAAGAATTTATCTGGTGTAAGGCCGTAGAAGAAAGGAAAGCCCGAGTTCTACAAGAAGCAGGATTCGACATGAATCTAGATGGTAAGGATTCGTTCTCTGTTCAATACCAAAATGCTAACAACTCAGTTAGGGTTACGGATGAGTTCATGCAGGCGGTAGAAAACGACGATGATTGGGACTTAAAGTCAGTAACAACAGGAAAAACAACTAAAACCGTAAAAGCACGCTATCTTATGAGAGAGTTTGCCAAGGCGGCTTGGGAATGTGCGGATCCTGGAATGCAATATGACACAACGATTAATGATTGGCATACGACGCCGAATGCAGGCAGGATAAACGGCTCTAATCCTTGCAGCGAATACATGCACCTGGATAACTCAGCCTGTAATTTAGCCTCAATAAACTTACTTAAATACCTTAGGGAAGACGGTTCTTTTGATATCAATTCTTTCAAGCATACGGTTGAACTCATGTTTACGGCGCAAGAGATACTAGTAGGGTATTCAGAATACCCGACTGATAGCATAGCTAAGAACGCGCGCGCCTATCGTGAATTGGGGCTAGGCTACGCTAACCTGGGAGCATTATTAATGGCCCAGGGACTTGCTTATGATTCTGAGGAAGGCCGTGCTCAAGCAGGAGCAATAACCGCCCTGATGACAGGACATGCCTATGCTACGAGCTCTAAAATAGCCAGGAAAATAGGTCCATTCTCCGGCTTTCACAAGGATCAAAAGGGTATGCTGAAGGTTCTAAAACAACACAGAGAAGCAGTCGATAAAATTGATCCGACCTTAGTATCCGAGGAGCTTCTAAGCTCAGCGGCTAGTGCTTGGGATGAAGCCAACGAATTGGCAGCTATACATGGGGTCCGAAACTCACAAGCTACAGTATTGGCCCCGACGGGTACTATAGGATTGATGATGGATTGCGATACAACTGGCATAGAGCCCGACCTAGGGTTAGTAAAGCACAAAAAGCTAGTAGGCGGCGGTACCATGAATATAGTGAACCAGACTGTACCTCGATCACTAAAAGTACTCGGCTACAAAGATAGCGAAGTAGCAGATATAGTTAAGTATATTGATGTTGAAAAAACTATAACAGGTGCTCCTCACCTCAAGGAGGAACATAAAGAAGTATTTGCTTGCTCAATGGGGGATAACGCCATTCATTACCTTGGCCATGTTAAGATGATGTCGGCTGTACAACCTTTTATCTCTGGAGCTATAAGCAAAACTGTAAATATGCCGGAAAGCGCAACAATTGAAGATGTAGAACAGCTTCACATTGACGCCTGGAAACTAGGCCTAAAAGCCGTGGCTATATATAGGGATAACTGTAAAGTAGCCCAGCCTTTATCCATGGCTAAAAAAGACGGTGCTCAAAAAGATGCGCCAAAAGCTGCATCTAGAACCGTGGAAGACTCCATAGTAGTAAAGGGGCCCGTCAGAAGAGAGATGCCCAGATCGAGAACAGCCAGAACGATTGAATTCAACGTTTCAGGTAGCAAAGGGTTCATAACAGTGGGCGAATATGAAGACGGGACGCCAGGGGAGATATTTATAAAAATTGCTAAACAAGGATCGACTCTCTCAGGGGTCATGGAGTCCTTAGCTATATCCGTTAGCTACGGCTTGCAATACGGAGTACCTCTTAAAAGCTATGTCCACGCTTTGACTAATATGACATTTGCCCCGGCAGGTTTGACTGACGATTCAGAAATAAAAACTGCAACTTCACTGGTTGATTATATATTCAAGAGGCTTGCCCGCACCTACTTGCCGTTTGAAGACTTGCTAGAGCTGGGGCTGGCTTCTATCGACGATATGCCCCAAGAACAAACTACTTTACTGGAAGAAGAACCCGGAAAAACACCTCCTTTACCTGACTCCTTGAACGAATTAGAGCCTAAACTTGAACAGCCAAGCCAAGATTTGCCAGAACTCCCCCCTTCTGCATCTAAATCCGAAGCTGTAGCCCAAGACGATAATGCGCCTATGTGCTATAACTGCGGTAATCAAACACAGCGTTCAGGTTCCTGCTATGTGTGTACTGCCTGTGGCAGTACCACCGGCTGCTCTTAGACGGACTCAGGTCGCGACAAGCCTGAGCCCTCTAACTCTTCCTTAGTGGTGTGTTTCCTTTGCGGTACTCAAAGATAAAATGGTTTCTGCATCCATGTGCGTAGTCCTAGGTCGCTGTGTTTCAAGGGTAAGATCCCCAAACTGTACTCAAGTGTGAACTTCTAGTCTTTCATGTGCTGTATCTAGCACATAATTTCTTGACGCTATACGCTATACGCTATACGCTAAAGAGCATGAAAGTGGTAGTGCTTTATAGGCCTGATTCTGAATATTCTAGAGCAGTCGATGAATTCGCCAGGGAGTTCGCTAAGCGTTATCCTGACAAAAAAATCGAACTGATAAGCGTTGATACAAGGGACGGTTCTGCAACTGCTTCGCTTTATGACATCTTAAGGTATCCTGCCGTGTTGGCGCTTTCTGATGATGGAAGGGTAATCCAGGAGTGGCACGATCAAAAACTACCTCTTATAAGCGAAGTTTCTTATTACGCTACAGTATAAGGTTTGCTATAATTTAAGATAACGCGTTCCTTTTTGGGATAGCGGCTATCAACCGCGAATGCTTTGGGAAGAAATCCTCCTATCGGAGGGAGAGTAGAACCCAACGGTAAAGCCCGTAATAGCTTAATCAAGTGCTAGGTGAGATATGCTCTCATTTGGAAGCCAGATGGTACCTCCCGATTTTACCGGGATCTGGCATTCAGGTGAGAGTTTATGTATTTTTAAGGGAGATATAATTTGAAATTCAAGTCCGGTGAAAGGCGAAAACCAGCAGAATACGAGAAAGACCTTATAAAACAATGGAAGAAAAATAAGGTCTTTGAAAAATCGGTCGAACAAAGACCGGTGGATAATTCCTATGTATTTTATGACGGACCACCTTTCATAACAGGCGTGCCTCACCACGGTACGCTGCTGTCATCTATCGTAAAAGACGCAGTTCCCAGGTATTGGACGATGAAGGGCAAGCGCGTAGAGAGAGTCTGGGGCTGGGACTGCCATGGTTTACCCGCAGAAGTGTTCACGGAAAAAAAACTTGGAATTACAGATAGAAGAGATATAGGCACTAAAGTCAGCCTAGAAGAATACATACTTACTTGTCGCGATAATATGGTCCAAACCGGATCCCTTTGGGAGGACACCATAGATCGTGTAGGAAGATGGGTAGATTTTAAAGGTGCATATAAAACCATGGATAAAGACTACATGGAGTCAGTTTGGTGGGCTTTTAGCGAGCTTTATAAAAAAGGCAAAATCTACGAGGGAGAAAAAGTTTTACTTTATTGTACGAGAGATGCCACACCCATATCCAAAGCCGAAGTTGCGATGGACAACAGCTATCAGGATGTAACGGACCCGTCAGTCTATGTAAAGTTTAAGCTCCAAGGGGAAGATGATAGATATTTACTAGCTTGGACAACCACTCCTTGGACCTTGCCTGGAAATACGGCCATAGCCGTGAACAAAGCTGTAACCTACGCAGAGATTGATTTAGAAGGTGAGAAGCTTATCCTAGCAAAAGATAGGTTAGACAAGGTTCTTACAGATAACAAGCATGAGATAGTCTCATATAAGGTCAACAGGACATTCAAAGGGTCTGAGCTTGTCGGTGAATCATATGAACCCTTATTTGTCTCTGACGATAAAAACAAAGAAAAGATTAATAAGATTTGGCACGCTGATTATGTATCTATTGAGGAAGGTACAGGGATTGTCCACCTCGCTCCCGCATACGGAGAAGAAGACTATGAATTATCAAAAGATAAAGGCTTTCCTTTGAAATCCGTCATTGACGAAAACGGTTTTTATATTTCAGGCGAGTGGGAAGGCCAAAACGTCTGGGAAGCTAATAAGCCAATCGCTAAACATCTTGAAAAAGCTAATAAGGTATGGAAAATTGAATACATAACCCATAGCTACCCTCATTGTCACAGATGTGGCACGAAACTTATGTATCGCGCCCATCCAAGTTGGTTTATGGACGTCGAGGGCCAAAAACAACTTATGCTGGAACAAAACGGGGATATCAACTGGTTCCCGGAGCATATAAAACAGGGCAGGTTCGCAAAAACAATTCAAACTGCCCCGGATTGGAATATAAGTCGCGACAGGTTTTGGGCAACAGCTATGCCCGTATGGAAGGGCAAAGATAGCAAAGGCAAGACTCACATGAAAGTTATTGGTAGCTATAAAGAGCTTAAAGATTTGTCGGGCCTAGAGCTTGATGACTATCATAAGCCCTGGATAGACGATGTAACATTCACAATAGATAACGTCAAATATAAGAGGATAGACAAAGTTTTAGACTGCTGGTTTGAATCCGGCAGTATGCCTTTTGCTCAATATCATTATCCTTTTGAGAATAGGCAAAAATTTGAAGAAAGCTTCCCTGGTGACTTCATTTCAGAATATATAGGCCAAGTACGAGCCTGGTTTTACTATCTTCACGTCATAAGTTCGGGACTTTTCGATGAAAATTCATTCAAGAATGTCATAGTCACAGGCACACTTTCTGGCAACGACGGTAGAAAAATGAGTAAAAGCTACGGAAACTATACTGACCCTAATGAATTGATGGATAAATACAGCGCTGATGCATATAGGCTTTTGCTTCTTGGGTCACCACTGTTAAATGGTGAAGATTTTGCATTGATCGATAAGGATATAGCGGACATACATCGCAAATTAAGCATGATCTGGAATATGTATGACTTCTTTACACTTTATGCAGAAGTTGATGAATGGCAATGGAGCCAATCTCCAAATGCCCAAGTTCGACCGACCGACCATATTAACGGCTTATCTAACCCGTTAGATATTTGGATTGTGTCTAGGATCCATCAGCTTGGTGAGCAAGTTGACGGGCATATGCAAAGATACGATATTCCAAATGCTGTGAAGCTGATCATCCCGTTTATTGAAGATGCCTCGAATTGGTATGTCCGTAGAAGCAGGAAGAGGTTCTGGAAAAGCGACAATGATTCAGACAAAAACAATGCATACTCCACCTTGCACTATACTCTAACCACGCTATCAGTAATCTTAGCGCCCTTCACACCGTTTTTATCTGAGGAGCTCTACCAGAGGCTAACAGGAGATAAAAGCGTTCACCTTGTGGACTGGCCCGAATTCGGCCATGTTGATGAGCTTTTGATTGGCAATATGAAAAAAGTGCGATCTTTCATCGCTGACGGATTAGCTATTAGAGCGACAGAAGGAATAAAAGTCCGCCAGCCCCTTAAATCAGTCACTATTCCGGAAATTCCCGATACTTACACAGAGATGATACAAGACGAGCTTAATGTTAAAGAGGTTAAATTCGATAGAAAAATAAAAGTTGTGAAGCTCGATACTAATATTGACGCTAGCCTAAAAGCAGAAGGACAAGCCAGGGAAGTTATCAGGCATGTTCAAAATGCTCGCAAAAAAGCCGGGTTAAGCGTCAACGACAGGATAATTCTAACCCTGTCAACGACCGGAAAACACCTAAAAAAAGCTATAGACGATCACAATAGCCAAATTATGAAGGAAACTCTTGCCGTCAAAACAGGCGAAAGGGAGCAAAACTATACGACAAGCGTAAGCATAGATGACGAGGAGCTAGTTATTTCTTTACAGAAGAGCTAACCTCTGATAAAATCGATTAGTAATTCAGGGAGAGAGTTTGGTGAAAAAAGCAGTAATTAATACTGGCGGTAAGCAGTATCTTGTTTCCGAAGGCGACGAGTTAGATGTTGAGATGATAAATTCTGGCAAAAAAGATGCGGAGTTTGACTCTCTGTTGGTTTATGAAAACGGCAAAATCAATATCGGCGACCCTATAGTGAAAGGCTCAAAAGTAACAGCAAGTATTTTAGACGGGGAAGTATTACAGCATAAAGTAACTTCAATCCGCTATAAAGCCAAAAAACGAGTCCACAAACTAAGGGGCCACAGGCAAAAACAGGCAAGAATAAAAATAAAATCTATAAAATAAAAATCGCCTGTGGATAACTCCAAATTCTGAAAAAATATTAGTGTAAAAAAGTCTACATTAATTTAAGCACTAACAGATTAATTTTACAAAAAAATTGAAATTAACTGGTTAACTCTTGTAAACGTTGATAAATAAACATCAATATTTTTTTACTTTTTATGTTTTTTAGTTACATTTTTTTGAGTAATATTTTGTATTCAATTTACTATTGACCTCTGTTTTTAATAAGAGGATAATGTTGTTAGGTTATTCAAACAAAAACCAAAAAATAACCAAAACAAAAATTAAAAAAATCAAAACCAAATGTTTTTTTCAAAAAATTTATTCAATTTTTCTGGCTTTTTGCTTAAGCATTTAAGCCTTTTTTTGGTTTTGGTTTTATTCTTTTTCGGGTTGTTTTCTTATACGCGCGTGGGCGCGCCTGAACAAGTTTCTGCTGCAACATCTTCAAATTTAAATTTCCAAGGACGGCTTCTAACGGATGGCGGCAATGTAGTACCTGATGGTTACTACAACTTGGAATTCAAACTTTTTAACGCCAGTTCCTCGTCAGGCTCATCAGAAGGTTCATGTGCAGGAGATGCAAACTGCTTATGGACTGAAACTAGAGATTATCCTGGATCTGACGACAGGGTAAGGACGGTTAATGGATATTTCAGTGTAAATCTAGGTAGTGTAACCTCGCTTCCTGATATCAACTGGGACCAGGACCTATGGCTAACTATGAACGTAGGCGGAAATACTACTTCGCCTGCTTGGGATGGCGAAATGTCGCCAAGAGTAAAGCTAACTTCTGTGCCTTTTGCTCAAGCAGCTAAAAATATTTACAGCTCCGACACTAACGGAGCGAGCACAAATTCTGACAACGTTTCGATATCTACCGGCGATGCATTAGGGACTACAAGCAACTCAGGGAATATAACCCTAGATGTAGGGACAGCTACAGGAACTGCCGGTACAATTTCCGTAGGCATTGCGAATACCAGCGGCATAACGATCGGATATGTAGGTGTACTGACAGACATTGGCGGGGATCTAACGGTCAGCGGGTCACAGTTCACAAATGATGGTTCAACTCTGAATACGGCGCAGAGTTTGAGCGATTTTCCGACCGGAGGAGCAATAGGCACCGCAGATGCCACGGTTGATGTAGCTACTACATTTACTATTGCCCAAACTACTGCTTCTCAGACACTTAGCTTGCCGGATCCTACAGACCCAACTGCAGGACGTACGGTTTATGTGGTAAACACCGGTACTACTAGCTTCAATATGCACAGTGTGACGATATTGAATGGTTATGGACAGGTGTTTATTTGGAATGGTACTGCTTGGGTACTAGCTGCCAGTGGGGGTAGCTCCGGAACGGTTTCCCTACAAGGTGCATACGACGGTGGAAACACCTTGGTTACAGGCAACAACAGAGATATTAACGTAACTTTGGCTGACACCTCAACCGATTCAAATTTCATTATCGATATTGCTTCAGGTTCAACCGGGGAACTTGTCATACAAAGCAATAGTACGGACGTACTTCAGATAGGGGCAGCCGGCCAGCTTCAGCTTGACGTTCAGGGTAGTTCGGGAGGCATACTGTTCGGCACTGACGCTAATCTTTATCACTCTGGCACAGGCGAACTAACTACTGACGGCGACTTTATAACTGGCGGCGACCTAACTATCCAGGGTGGAGATCTCCTGACCAACCAAACTACGTTCAATTTGCTAAATACTACAGCCACTACTATAAACTTCGGCGGAGCAGCCACTACGTTAAACATTGGTCCCGGCGGAGCTACCGCTACAAGTATTAATTTTGCCGGTGGCTCAGGTGCAACTGGCTGTACCGTTGACGGTTCTAACGGTAATCTGACTTGTGCAGGTAATATAACTTCTACCGTTACAACGGGTACTGTTGGTTATTGGAGCCGGGACAACGGCACTAGCACACTACAACCTGCTACAGCTGGAGACAATATAACTACTTCGGGCAATATATCTACTAGCGGATCAGGGACTATAACCAGCGTCTCAACAATAACTGGCACCACGTTAAACGGTACCACCGGAGTAAATACAGGTGCTGGAGCGGGCACTCAACGAATAGACGCTTCAGGCAATCTTGTTAACATCGGCGACGTAACTACAGTAGGCTCTAGTACTTTTACCGCCACAGGAGAAAACGGCTTTATTTTCAAACCGGGCACCGATAATACGGCTGCGTTTCAGTTACAAAACGCCAGCGGAACTTCTTTATTCCGCGCAAACACTGATGATTCGGAAATTATAGTCGAAAATGCCACCTTGCTTGCTCAGGATATAGATGCCCAGAGCGGTACCCCTGCAACTATATCGCGTATAAACCGTACATCTGATAGTTCAAGTGAAGGTATAGGAACCGCTTCATTTACACCCTCAGGTACATTTACACCAAATGCCAACAGGTTATTGGTGGCATATGTGTTCTGGGAATCACAAAACCAGGATATGGCAACAGACGGAAGCGACGTTACCATATCTGACGGCTCACTCACTTGGGTGCCGATAACCGGTCAGTTCAATCGTAATGATGGATGGGGAGTAGGACACAGGGCTTTCTATGCTTACACTACAGCCACCCCACCAAGCAATATGCAAGTCACGGTTGATGCTGGTTCTGAACAGGTAGAGAAATATCATGTGGCGGTTGATGAAATGGACGGAGTTGATTCTACTACCCCAGTAGCCGGAGCTATGTCGGATTCGAGGCAAAGCGATGATAACGATACATGGAGCGATATTCTTAGCGCTTCGCCTGAAGCTGATGACTGGAAAGTCGCTCTTAGCTCAATTGAAGAGGACACTAATGATGTCTGGGACGTCCCTACAGGCTGGTCTGAAATTCATGGACTTGGTGAAACACCAGATACGACAGTTATATACGATACGGGTGTTACCTCAACAACTTTGAATTATGATTTAGGCGACCTTGAGTTTAATGCCAATACGGATACAACTTACGGCGGGTTTGTTCTAAAGGCTGCCAGCAGTAGTGCGACTATAAACTTAGGTGCTACCAACGCTACCCAAATAAACGTTGGTAGCACCGGTACATCAATACTGTTTTCTACGGGAACCGGAGGCGTAACAGTACAGGGATCCAATTCTGCTACGGCTTTCAGAGTTCAGGACTCAGGTGCTTCCAACACTTTGCTAACGGCCGACACTTCAAATAATCGTATTATCGTAGGTGATGGCGATGATGCGTCAAGTGCTAACACGACTTTGTTCGTAGTTGATTCTGCCAGTACGACCAACGCTCCTACCGGGGTAAATGGCGGTATCTATTACGATACAACGCTTGATAGATTCAGATGTTTCCAAGATGGAAGTTGGACGGACTGCGTTACCTCAATCGGTACGACGGTAACCGACCTTCAATCTGCCTATGACGGTGGTAATACAATAACTACAACAGAGGGCAATGACATAGATGTCACTCTGTCTGATACAACGACCGATGCTAACTTTATTATAGATATAGCGTCAGGAAGTAGCAGTGAATTCAAAGTACAGAACAACGGTAGCGACGTAATCAGAATAGGAGGTGCAGGACACTTATTTGCTGGAGGTACGGCAACTGCTACTACTGCTACGACGTCGGGCACTGGTACCGATACCACAACTCTTACATTTACTGGAACAACCAGCTTTGCTAACAACGATGTAATTTTCATAGATAACTCTTCCGGACAAGACTACTACACACGTATAGTCTCCGGTGGTACGGCTGCCAGCGTGACCGTAAGCCCTGCGGTTACTTTTGAAAACGGCGTAACCGTTACCAGACATGCCGTCCAAAATATAGGCTCCAATATAAACGGTCCGCCAAGCTCAAGCGGCAGCCAGTTCTTCCAGGGCTATTTCACCGGAGGGATAGTAGCCGGCTCCACTACATATAGCGATGGCAATATACAGTCTGCTGGTATTACACTACAGGACACATCTGACTCTACGGCGGCCTTTTTGATCCAAAACAGTTCCGGCACCAACTTGTTCCAGGTCGATGCAGCAAACAACAGAGTCTATATAGGTAACAGTACAGCTGACAGTACAGGCACACTTCTGATATTGGATACCAAGAATACCTCCAATGATCCAACTGGGGTAAATGGCGCTCTCTATTACAACAGCAGCATAGATAAATTCCGATGTTTTGAGAACGGTGCTTGGGCTAACTGCGGAACGTTGCCTACTACAGGGTTTTTCCAAGACGGGACTAACGATACATTAAGTGATGCGAATACTGACCTTTGGGATGCCGGCACCTATCCCAATCTTACGATTACGAATGATAATAACACTATTCTTGTCTCTGTAGTTATATACGGGACTGCTACGGGCAATGATGATGAATACGATGTCTTTACTATACACCGGGCTGTTGGCTCTAATCCAACTTGTGCCTCTACTCAAGTGGGCACTGGCTTCGTTGCCTATACTACAAATTCAAGTACCCCTCTGGGGTCGAGTGCAACCTTTGTAGATACTCCAGCAACCACCGGTGATATAAGATATACCATTTGTTCCAGTACTGACGCGGTAGGCAATACTGTAGATAACACTGTAGACGTAATAAGCATAACCTTGCAGGAGAGCGGATCATGAGGCCTGTAAGAATGCATCCACCAATTCTGAAACGCGAACTTAATACCTGCCGGGGGCGAGAGAACTAGTTATGGCAGCTAAAATATACAGCACCAGAAAAGGACTTCCCGCCAACCGATTAGTATATGAAGTTGTAAGGCCCCAGCGCAGAAAGCTTACCCGCTATAAGCTTAAGAAGCAGGCTACTATTATAAATGACATCATGAATGACCCTATGATAAATGCTTGATTAACAGAGAGAAATCTTTAAATTATTTATAAAACGCTGGTATTTTAAAACTAGCATTATAAGGCTAGTTAGAGCAATATAATATGTAACATTTCGGCTATAATTTTGATGGTAAACAAGTGTGATAGGATAATTAATGAAAAGGCAGGGAGCACGAATCCGTGAAACAAAAAACTATAGCCGTATTAAATCAAAAAGGCGGGGTAGGAAAGACCACTACGGCCATTAACCTAGCTGCATATTTAGCAAAAAAATCAGACAGAATATTAATAGTTGATGCTGATCCGCAATATAACGCTACAAGCGGGATAGGCATTGATTCTAAAGTGTTAAAAAGCAGCCTGTCGGATCTTTTGCTAAATAATTCGCACAAAACCGAGAGAAGTATAAAAAAAACAGGGATAAAACACGTAGACATACTGCCAGGCGATGTTAAGCTTGCCAGTGCAGAACTTGAGCTAGCATCAGCAGAAGGCAGGGAGCACGCGTTAAAAAGCGTTTTAAACGGCTTAGATTACGACTACATCCTTATTGATTGCCCGCCGTCGCTAGGACTTCTTACTATCAATGCTCTTACAGCCGCAGACTTGGTTCTGATACCGGTCCAAGCGGAATATTATGCGCTTGAAGGTTTGAGCCAGCTCTTGCAGGTGATGCAGCAGGTTAAGAAAAATTTAAATACCGAACTTGAACTGCTTGGAGTAATAATGACCATGTATGATAAACGGACAAGCTTAAGCGAGCAGGTGTACAATGAGGTCAGAGAGCATTTTAAGGATAAGTTGCTTGATACGGTCATACCAAGAAATGTAAAATTAGCTGAAGCGCCAAGCCATGGTAAGGCGATATCGGACCACGATCGATGGAGCAAAGGCGCTAGGGCATATAAAGCTTTAGCTAAAGAGGTAAAAGGTAGGGTAGATGGCTAAGAAAAAGAGTTTAGGCAAAGGATTCGGCAGTTTGCTTCCAGACGATTTTGATAAATCTATACTTCTCGATAAACAAGATAGAATACAAAAAATAAACATCTCGGATATTCAGGCCGGTCCGAATCAGCCAAGGACTCATTTTGATCCCGCTTCCATAGACGAGCTGAGTAGTTCAATCAAGACCTACGGCATCCTTCAGCCTATAATTCTCACTCCTGTAGATGAAAAAAACTACAGATATGAAATCATCGCCGGCGAGAGACGCTTCAAAGCAGCAAAAAAAGCAGGGCTTAGCGAAGTTCCGGCGCTGATACGTTCGCATAAAGAGCTTGAAAAGCTGGAAATAGGTTTGGTGGAAAATGTCCAAAGAGTCGATCTGTCCCCGTTAGAACAGGCGGTTTCGATAGCTAGGCTTAATGAAGAATTCAATGTGGATATAAAAGACGTAGCCCGCCGGTTAGGCAAGGCTCATACGACTATAGTAAACACTGTAAGACTACTTCAGCTTCCAGAAAAGGCCAGGAAGGCCCTTGCTCAGCAGAAAATTAGCGAAGGACATGCTCGCTGTGTTCTGGCGTTAAAAGACCGACCTGAGCTTCAGGATGAGCTGGTAGATAATATCATTCAACAGGGATGGTCTGTACGAAAAGCCGAAGAATTTGTCACAAAGCAGAAAAGCCATCCCAAAAAGATCTCAAGAAGAAAACTTGCTGAAACCAAACAAAGCAAATTCCTAGCAAAGAAAATTAACGCCAGAGTACTTGTGCGCCAACTGAGCAAGGGCGGTAAAATCGAAATAAGCTACAAGTCAAAAGAAGATTTGGCTAGGATATTTAAAAAACTTGCCGGCTGACTTAAAATTTCTCTATCTTATCAAACGGATATATCCTAACCGCCAAAGTTCCTACGATATCTTCAGATTTAATAGGGCCGAAAGCGCGCGAATCTAACGAGTTATTTCTATTGTCGCCAAGAACAAAAACCTCTCCGGGCTTAACGGTATAGTCGATATTCCGACCATCCGTACTGCCTATGCGGGCTGTTTCAGGTATATCCCTATCCGGATAGAATCCGTCTCTATTCTCTTCGTTGTAAACAACAAGCGAGCCGTCGTTGATGACTACTCGATCTCCAGGCAAGCCTATAACTCTTTTCACTAGTTGTTTTTCATTTGCTCCGGATGTACCGCCTGCGTCGTTCTCCTTAAAAACTATGATTGAGTATCTATCAGGTATAAAGGAGCCGTTTGTTATTCTGGACAAAGTTTTCGATGCCTTCCAAACGATTAAACGATCTTTATCGTGCAGGGTATTTTCCATGCTGGGTCCGTCAACTACATACGACTGAAACACAAAAAAGGTAAGAAAAACGGCTATGAGGGGAGCAAGAATTAATATGCCGACAACTGAAAACAGTTCACTGAAAATAGATTTTTTCTTCGGCCTCTCTGGTTTTTTTTCAATATCTCCCGAGGGCTTTTTATTAGATAAGTGAACTTTTTCCATTAGAATGAGCTTAACATAAAACGAGCTCTTAAAGTGAGCAGCCAGACTAAAAAGCTTAGGCTTTGTTGTGGCAAGCCCAGTGCAAAGACGTTATAATGAGCTGACGCTATAAAGAGGGTATCTTCCTGCGTATTTTAAATATTTTATGAATTCACCAAATAACAAAAAGAGAAAATCAATAGATGGCTTCATTCCAGCCGGGGGCTCCGGGCTGGGGAAGCCTTCTTCAAGTTCTAGACAGCATGGTTCGAGTCCTTCCCCGCAAAATATGCGGCCCAGGAGAAGACTTGATGATTTTAGTCCGCAGACTGGCGACCTCAACCCGTCGCCAATAAAAAATCACGAGATTGGCGTATCCAAAAAACTTGATTCAGAATCTGCAGTATTCAGCGATAAGAAACCACAAAAGCTGGATAGATGGGAAAAAGAAAAGAAAAAAAAGAAAAGAAAGAGGATTATCCTGGTAACGATTGTCCTCCTCCTTTCGTTAGTAGGTTTTTTAGTAGTCAAAGGTTATATTAACTTCTTTAAGGCTTTAGGCGGCGGCGGAGGGGCAGCTGCGCTTAATGAAAATGTAGATCCTTCCCAGCTTAATGTTGAAGGTGACGGCAGGATAAATATATTGCTTCTTGGGCGGGGTGGTGCCGGCCATGATGGCCCCGATCTGACAGACACTATTATATTAGTCAGTATAGACCCCATAGAAAAAAGTGCGGGGATTGTAAGTATACCGAGGGACTTGTATGTAACAGTTCCTGACTATGGCTCTATGAAGATCAACAGTGTTTTCTATAGCGGAAAAGCAAATTATCTGGCGAATTCAAGCGACAGTAATTCGGGAACCATAAAAAAAGCCGAGAAAGAAGGGCTAAATTTAGCTGAACAAACGGTAGAAGATGTACTAGGAATACCGGTGCACTATAACGCCATGATTAATTTCAAGGGGTTCATCGAAGCCATAGATACCGTAGGAGGTATTGATATAAATGTTCCTAAATCCGTCAGCGAGCATATGAGAATTAACAATCAGAACTATTTCCTGAATGTTAAAGCCGGACCTAAGCATTTTGGAGGGTTTGAGGCCTTAGCTTATTCGAGATCGCGCTACACAAGCGCTCGCGGCGATTTCGACAGGTCTGAAAGACAGAGACTGGTCATAATAGGGCTCAAGGATAAGATATTAAGTGCCGGGACGTTTTCAAATCCGGCCAGGCTTTCACAGCTGTTTGACCAATTTGGCAACAATGTCCAAACAAGTTTTAACTTCGAGGATTTGAATAAGATATATTCAATCGTCAAGGAAATAGACAGCAATAAAGTTCAGTCAATTGGCTTGGTTGATCCTCCGAATAATTTTCTTACCACCTCGAATCTTGGCGGTCTCTCCGTAGTGTTGCCAACTTTGGGACAAGACAACTACAAAGATATACACCATTACATCAGGAATACCCTGCGCGACAGCTTCTTAAAACAAGAAGATGCCGGAGTCGTAATATTAAACGGCACGAGCCAGCCGTCCCTTGCTCTACAGAAGGCGGAAGAACTGCGTTCATATGGCTATAAAGTTACAAGGGTGGACAATGCTCCATCACTTGACTATGAAAAGACGGTTTTAGTAGATATGAACTTTCGTAATAATCAGTATACAAAGCACTATCTTCAAAAACGCCTGAACAACCTTGCTTTAGATAGCTTGCCTGACGGCAATATAAGAGTAGGAACTAATGATTTTGTTATAATACTTGGCAATGACACTGCTCAGTAAATTGGAGGTTATGGCCTGAATGGTTAAGTATTTAGTCACAAGGTTTCGCCCAGGGAAAGGTTTCGCACACTTCTTTCACTTGGCTTTAATTGCTTTGATTCCTATTTTTATCTGGTTTTTCATCAGGTTGGATTTAGTAGCTGTAGCATTCATCGTTTTGCTACTAAGCAAATGGCGGATGTTTGCTGTTCACCCCAGGCACTGGATAGCGCACATTCGTTCAAATGCCGTCGATGTTATAGCGGGGCTAAGCTTTATAATCTTTATCGCCCAAAGCAGTAGCTTATGGGCTCAGTTGCTATGGGTGGTTGTGTATGAGATATGGTTGCTTTTTATCAAATCCGGTTCCAGCACTTCATTAGTTTCTTCACAGGCTATCATTGCCCAAACTTTAGGCGTGGTATCGTTTTTCTTGGCTTTCAAAGGAGCAGACTTAGCAGTTTATGTAATAGGTTTTTGGCTAATCACCTATTTTTCAGCCAGACACTTCTTCGCTATATTTGACGAGCTCCACGGCAGCTTGATCGCTTCAATCTGGGCGTTTTTTGCGGCCAGCATAATGTGGGTTTTAGGGCATTGGCTGATATTCTTCGGTCCTATAGCGCAGCCGGCGCTGCTTCTTACTGTGCTTAGCTTTTGTTTAGGGGGGTTGTATTATCTGGAAAAGCACCGCAAGCTACACACTACGATAAAGCGCCAGTTGATAGCCATGATGCTGGCAATAGTATTCGTTATAGTTGTTTTCTCGGATTGGGGCGATAAGGCCGTATAAATCGATAAGGGGAGGGTAGTTTGTTCAAGATTAGCGATAATTTATCAAAATTAATTTCTATAGTTCTTATCAGCGTAACCGGGGGCTTTATAGGCGGATACATAGCTTTTAAAAACGTCGGTCAAATAATGAATGATTCAAACCAGGCTATAGTCAATAATGAAAATCTTATTAGCTCAATTGCCGAAGATGCAGGCAAGGGCGTGGTATCAATCAATGTTCAAACCAGCCAAGTCAGCAATACGGTGTTTGGCCCGCAGGATTTCATAACGGAGTCAGCAGGGACGGGATTTATAATTAGCGATGACGGCTATGTAGTAACTAACCGCCATGTGATACCAGACGGCGATCCAAAGATAAGCATTACACTTTCCAGTGGCGACACCTTTGAGGATGTTTCGATAATAGGTAAAACAGCGACCAACGACTCCTTGGATATAGCATTTTTAAAGATTAACGACACCCAGGGAAATGACTTATACCCTCTGGATTTGGGCGACTCCGACAAAGTCGAAGTAGGTGATAGTGTAGTTGCTATAGGCAATGCTTTAGGACAGCTACAGAACACGGTGACCAGCGGTATAATATCAGGTTATGGGCGCGATCTAGCCGCTGGTTTTGATTCCGGAGAGGAAAGTCTTGTCAATCTGTTTCAAACCGACGCAGCAATAAACCAAGGCAACTCCGGAGGACCGCTGGTTAATCTGAAAGGAGAGGTCATAGGAGTCAACACTGCTATAGCAGGCGGAGACGCGCAAAACATTGGTTTTGCAATTCCAATAAATGACATAAAGGGTTTAATTAAAAGCGTATTAGAAAACGGAGAATTCAAGCGTCCATACCTAGGTGTCAGATATATTAGCCTTAACGAAGAAATAGCAGAAGAAAATAACCTGTCAGTAGAGTCAGGCGCATACCTGATAGATACAGAGTCCGGAACGGCTGTTATCAGCGGCAGCCCTGCCGATGAGGCCGGCCTTAAAGAAGGCGATGTAATAACAGAAGTAAACAACCAGCCGATAAATGAGCGCAATGGCTTAGTGTCGCTTCTTGGCCAATATTCTGCAGGCGACATGGTTGAGCTACAAATCCAGCGGGGCGGCGAACAATTGAACCTTACAACTGTATTGGGCGAATTTGGAGGCTAACTAATTTTTTCAAAGTGCTGGACTAAAATCTCTGTCCGCTTTAGTTCGTAGCCAGCATCTGCAGCTAGATTAGTCATAGCGGCGTGTTGTTTCTCGAGGGATTCTGTCATAACGTGTTGTGGTTTAGACAATAATTTTGATATTTGTTGCCAAAAACTAACGTAGTGACTCAGGCCATCTTTACCAGAAAACAGAGCTTGCTTTGGCTCATGAAGAATCTCAGGGCTTGTCACTAACCCGGTAGGGACATACGGTAAGTTCGCTATCAAAACTGTATCATTTTGTTCACGATCGTGAACAAAATGATACAGTTCAGCAGATGTTAATAAATCAGACGTTATAAATTTAACATCAACATTATGTTTTACGGTGTTATGACGTGCCAGCTCTAAAGCTTTTTTGTCAATATCGACTGCGATTACATGGGCGTTAGGCAGTTCTAATTTTGCAGTTATAGCTAAACAACCGCTTCCTGTACCAATATCGATAATCTTCAGACTGTCAGCTGTCAGCTGTTCACTGTCAACTAGTTGCTTCAACAACTCTATAAAAGCCTCGCTCTCAGGCCGCGGAATCATCACTTCAGGGCCAACGCTAAAAAATCTGCCGTAAAACCATGCTTTGCCTCTGATGTAAGCCAGAGGTTCCCGCTTTAATCGTCGGACAATTAACCTATCTAGCTCCTCCAAGTCAGACGCCCCAAGGCCGTGTTGAGGGTGGGTTACGACCCAGGCTCGGTCCTTGCGTAAAACATCCTCGACAAAAACCAGGCAATCGCGGCGGGGGGAGTCAACCCCGACTTTTTGTAATTTACTCATGTTTTCCACAAGCCATTCGATGATAGTCATGAGCAGAATTATCCCACTAGTTTTATAGATTGACAATCTGTTGTTTAATTGCTATCTTAATCATTAGTTTCTAGAAAAACAAAAAACTTCTAAAAACAAAAATAAAAACCAAAAATGGAAAAAAAGCTCGCCGAATTGGCGATGAAAGCAAGTCAGGCTGTACATGTTCTTCCTCTTGATGAACGTGGTGATATAGCTGCGTCTGATTTTTCCCAAGGTCCTTCGCTTGAATACGTTGACGAATCTTCGCTAGATCGCCCCGCGACAGTTCAGCAGTCGCCAAATAGCCCTTATGCAGTAAATACCACAGGAAATTTAGAATCCGATCCGTTTCTAGCAAAGAAAAACTCCAGAGTCAGAATATTTAGAGCTCTAGCTATAGGGCTATCGATGTTGTTTGTACTTGCACTAATCATGTGGTTGCGCTCCTACTACGCCAGTCAAGAATCTATTACCCCGGCGTATCAAACCACCAGTACACCTCTGGAAGATTTGTCCCAGTTAGACAGCGACACTCTGGCAAATGCCAGCCGTTTGGATATCAATGGCCAGCTTAGGGTTAATAACTCAGCAATATTATTGCCTACTGAACCGCCATCTAGTCCGGTCATTGGCCAGCTTTACTTTGACCAGACCGCCAATCAAGTCGCCTACTATAACGGCGCGGAATTTATTTTCTTGGACTCTGCCGAAGAGGGAGTTATCGGGGCTGATGGACAAGCTGGTGCGGTAGGTGCCACAGGGGCTGTTGGTCCGGCTGGCCAGGACGGTTCAGACGGAGCTACTGGTGCGACTGGACCTCAAGGCCCTGAGGGACCAAGTAGTTCTGCCACTTGCCCGAACGGCGACTGCTTGAGCCTGCAAGTAGCCTCACCCGGTGTAGTGGAGACGGGTAACATAAACATCTCTGGTATTGCTATAGCATCCAGTTTTCAGGGAAGCGGCCAGCTCTTAACCAGTTTGAACGGGTCAAATATATCATCCGGCACTATCAGTAACGAGTATCTAATCAATAATGGAGAGCTTTCAATCAACACAGTTAGTGGCTTGGCCGGTGGAGGCAGCGTAGCACTTGGAGCGAGCCTTAATATTGGTTTGGCTGATACGACTGTCAGTGCGGGGACTTATGGTTCGTCAACTCAAATTGCCCAATTTACCGTAGACGCCCAAGGTCGAATAACTTCTGCCACAAACTTGTCTGTAACCGGACTAGATAGTTGCTCAGAGTGCGTAGCTCTGCAAGCAGGAACTCCGGGTACACCTCAAACCGGCCATTTGAATATAACCGGAACTGCTATTGCCGGCTTCTTCTCTGGAAACGGTGCAAGCCTTACCGATCTTAACGGTTCGGCAGTTTCTACGGGGACTGTAGCTAATGCCCGCCTTATCAACTCCGGGTCATTAACCGTTACAGCGGGTACCGGTCTAAGCGGAGGCGGAAACGTATCTCTCGGGGGTAGTACTACTATAGATCTGGCAGATACCGGAGTTATAGACGGCAGTTACGGATCAGCTTCTGAAACCATGACTATTGCTGTTGATGCTCAAGGAAGGATCACCAGTGCATCCTCAACTAATATATCGATTGCCGGCACCCAGATTACCAGCGGAATTATTGATGATTCCCGACTTTCTTCCAATGTTTCTCTACTAGGAGGCAGCATCCAAGACGGAGAAGTAGATGACGATTTGACTATCGGAGCCTCAGGTTCCGTGGATGATGGCGCGCTATCATCAAATGTAGCTCTATATGACCGGCTTGTGTCAAACTTTGCAGGCACTCTGCAACAGGGAGGCGATGATGTTTGTACTATAGCAGGCAACTGCGCCGGTGTAGGCGGAGTAGGGGATATCACCGGTGCGGGCAGTGCCGGACGGCTGGCTATCTTTGATGCCGCAAAAAATATAGTTGATTCCTGGTTATTGCAAAATGGCTCTACTCTTGAGCTGGACGATACTCGAAATCTCACGTTACTGGGAGGCAACCTGACACTGGATAGCGGTAATCTGGATGTTACAGGTACAGGAAGTATAAGCGGTGCCCTTACTCTTGGTACTCAGGCTTCAACTTTAGCTCATGCAGTAAGAGCTGACCGGGTTCTTACTGCGGGGGTAGGTTTAACTGGCGGAGGGGATCTTACGCTAAACCGTACCCTGAACATCGGCGCCGGTAACGGCATCACTGTCAATGCCGACGACATAACCCTCGCCCTCCAAGCCAACAAAGGCCTGGAAGTCGACGGCAACGGACTGTCGCTCATAGACTGTTCTAACGGAGAAGTTTTGAAATATAATGGCTCCAACCAATGGGCTTGTGCATCGGACGCCGGAGCTTCCGGCACCGGAGACGACATTGAAGTCAACAGCGTAGCTCTAAATGGAGCTAATTTTCTAGATTCAAATGCATCTGCAACGGCAGCAACTATTACTTGGACTGTTAATCCGGTTAATCCGGATGAAATCACGCTTACTATAGGGGCAGCAACCGACACTGACGCGGGTATAGTAACGGCAAATTCTCAGATTTTTGGCGGGACAAAAACATTTAACGGACAAATTACAGCTAACGCAGGAATAGATAATAATAACGCAGGACTCACCAATGCTGGCGCTATAAGCGGGGCTACAACTTATACCGGCTCAGGGCTATTCACTAATACTGGCGGTGCGACAATAAACGGTGGTAATACCTCTATTTCCGGTGGAACAATTAATCTTAATATTCTTGGGTCTAATGCTACTAATATTGCCAACGGGGCAGCTACTGGTGATGTATCAGTCGGTAACTCCACGGGTAACTTAACACTTACAGGCAGTAACACATCAAGTCTAGTGCTGGGAGGAATTACTCTTAGCGCAACCGAGCTGAACCGTCTTGACGGCAAAGACGCCGCTTTGGTGGACGTTAATGACGCAGTGAATACAGCGATCGTAGGTACAGGTGCGCTTGATTTCGGGTCAATCACTTCCGGATTCGGCGCAATCGATACCGGGGCGGATGACATTACAACCACAGGTACCGTTGAAGCCGGGACATTGGCTGTCGGCTCGGAGAGTTTCACTGACTTGACAGGAGACGGGTTACAAAATTCTACCAACGTCCTGACCCTCGCCCTCCAAGCCAACAAAGGCCTGGAAGTCGACGGCAACGGACTGTCGCTCATAGACTGCTCCAGCGGAGAGATACTTAAGTACAACGGCTCCAACCAATGGGCTTGCGGGGCTGACGCTGGCAGCGGTGGTCTT
>DASUOI010000020.1:0-8555 GCA_036276695.1 Saccharimonadales bacterium (SeqCode)
CGCGCCTTGGTCTACCGCGTAATATATTGATTCGCCCACCGTTAAGCTGTCTCCATATTCGTCATCATCCAGAGCTTGGATAGGCAATATCTTGGCATGCCAGTTTACTCCGGCGATACCGACATTATTATCGCCTGTTGCTCCCAATACGCCGGCGGTCATCGTGCCGTGGGTCGTGCCTTCGCCATCCGGGTTGGTTTCCCCGGCTTGGACGTTGTGGTCGTAATTACTGAAGTCCCAACCGCGCCAATCATCAACCAGGCCATTGCCATCGTCGTCAATACGGTTGCAGGATTTATCCAGCGCGACGGATTGATCGCTACAGTTGAGCCACGAAGGATTTTCGACGGTGGTGAAGCCGGACTCATTGTCTATGATTCCGTCAAAGTTATCGTCGATGTTGTTGCAAGAGCGATTCAAAGGCAGGCTTCTGTCGCTACAGTTAAGCTTGCTGGCTGCTTCTGAAACTGCAGCTCCTGACTCGCCGGAATTCGTTGCCCAGCGTCCGGCAAATTCCTGGTGTGCCAAGCCGAAGCCGGTATCGATTATAGCTATGGTCAGATCTTCGGAGCCGGCAGGCGTTTCCCAGGCGGCTTCCATGCCTGTTGGCTCCACCCACCATTGGTTGGCATACGTATCGTTCGGCAGGTCTAACGGCTTATAAACTCTAAGCGGGTAGGTCTTGCCGTCTTTGGTTATTATTTTTTCGTCGGATTTTTCAACTTCTGAGCGCAGGCTAGTAGAGACCCGAATGTTGTCTATCTGCTGAATAGCCGGCGTCATGGATTTATCGTCTGGAGCCTTTTTTGAATTGTTGTGAGTAGGGCGGGAATCAGACTGGAGGATAGAGACTTCACCTTGGCTGGCAGTGCCTTTTTCGATAGCGGGAGGGTTTGTCTCTACTACTACATTATTTGTCCGGACAGCCACCAGCGCCCAGCTGGCAAAAATTACCAGCACAAGCCAGAATGCTTCCTGGGTATATACACTAGTTAATATTGATTTTTTGATTTTTGTTTTTAGCATCAGCTATCTGTTTATTATAGCAAAAAAACACCTTAATGTCAAGGCTATAACACCTTGAAACCTGCTGGGTGTTCTGTTGCCGCAATGTATTTCTTTTCACGGAAATGATATATTAACAGGTAATGAAAAGAGTACTTAGCAGAGATGCTGCTAACCATATTGGCAAAAAAATAAAAGTCTCCGGCTGGCTACATAAGAAACGCAAGCTAGGAGGACTGAATTTTATTAATCTGCGTGATCGGGGCGGTCTTGTGCAGATTCTGGTTGAAGACCAAAAAGAAATGGAAAAACTCCGGGGGATGCAGATAGGCACTGTCTTGCACGTAGAAGGTAAAGTTGTAAAAGACGAGCGGGCGCCGAATGGGGCGGAAATCCATGAGCCGGCATTTACCGTCGAAGTACCTGTCACAGAAGAGCCGCCTATTGAGATAGACAAGCCTATCGACCATAAGCCGGAGAACTTGGACACGCTGTTTGAATATAGGGGGCTAAGCCTGCGCAATATTCAAGAGCAGAAAGTCTTTAAGATAAGGGCCAGTCTGCTTCGTTATATTCGGGAATATCTTACAGAAAATGAGTTTATAGAGATACAAACGCCGAAATTACTGGCTGGCGCTACAGAAGGCGGAGCAGAAGTCTTCAAGCTGGATTATTTCGGTCAAGAAGCGACACTGGCCCAAAGCCCGCAACTGTACAAACAGATGCTAGTCGGCGTGTTCGAGAGAGTGTTTGAGATAGCCCCGGCATACCGGGCGGAGCTTAGCGCCACAACGCGGCATATGAGCGAAGTGATGATGCTGGATATAGAAATGGGGTTTGTAGAGTCGCACGATGAAGTCCTGGACTTAGTCGGAGAAGTAACGACCGATGCGCTGAAGCGCATTTATGCGGACCATGCTGCCGATTTAAAATCAATCAATGCCCCTGCATTAGTCATTGCCGATAAAGTCCCGCGGTTTACGGTAGCTGAAGTTCACGAACTATATAGCAAGGCGAACAAAGATAATACGACAGATGAAAAAGATTTAACTCCCGACGAAGAGAGATGGATATGCGATTACGCTAAGAAGAAACACGGGACCGAACTGGTCTATGTCATTGATTTTCCTATAGAGGCTATGAAGTTCTACCATAAGATAAATCCGGATAATCCTAAGACGGTGCTTTGGGGAGATTTGCTTTTCAGGGGGCTTGAAATAGCAACCGTTCCATTAAGAGAAAACAATTATGAAACCCTGGTTAAGCAGATGAAAAAGGCTGGCATGGACGTGAAGCATCCGGGCTATAAGTATTTCCTCCAAGCTATGAAATTCGGTCTGCCGACCCACGGCGGTTGCGGTTACGGGATAGACAGGCTAGTAGAGAAAATCTGCGGGTTGAAGAACGTCAAAGAAGCTACGCTCTTTCCGCGCGACATAAACCGCCTAAGTCCTTAATATTTTGCGGAATCGCCGGTTTGGCTGATAAGATAATTTGAATGAGCAAAAATATCCTGGTTGTTAAAGATTTGGAAAAAATCTATGACAAAAAGAAGGTTGTAAAAGGTATAGACTTTCATGTTGAGAAGGGCGAGATTTTCGGGATACTCGGGCCTAACGGTGCCGGCAAGACGACTACGCTGGAAATGATAGAAGCTATGCGCCCAATTGACGGCGGTTCGGCGACGTTAGATGGCATAGATGTGGCTAACCACCCAAGTAAAATCAAAGGAATCATTGGCATACAGCCCCAAACAGCCGCTTTTGAAGAGAAGACCAAACTGACTGAAATTTTAAATTTTTTCGCCGCAGCTTACGGCGAGAAAATCGACCCTATGAAGTTGCTTAAAGATGTTCAGCTGGAAGACAAAGCAAGCTCATATGCAGAGAACCTTTCCGGCGGGCAAAGACAAAGATTCTCAATTGCCGCGGCGCTTGTACACAACCCGAAGATATTTTTCTTAGACGAGCCGACGACAGGGCTTGACCCGCAGGCAAGAAGAAACTTGTGGGACTTGATAAAAGACATCAGAAAACGGGGCGTGACGGTAATAATGACCACCCACTATATGGAAGAGGCAGAACTGCTTTGCGACCGCGTGGCGATTATGGACGAGGGGAAGATTATAGCCATGGACTCGCCAAAAGCCTTAGTAAAAGCTCTGCTTGGAAGAGGCTTTAAAAAGAAGAAGCATGTGGAACAGGCTGACCTTGAAGACGTATTCATAGACCTGACAGGAAAGGATTTGAGGGAGTAATGAAAAAAGCGTTTCTGCCGATAATTACTTTTATACCGATGGATATTAAGAGACTGTTCCGGGATAAGGTGGCTATATTTTTCGTTTTTGTTTTCCCGCTGATATTCTTGCTTATTTTCGGCTCAATTTTCGGAAACGCCGACGATGTGTCTTTCAGGGTCGGCTTGGTTAATCAATCCAGCAGTGAGTTTGCCGGAGAGTTTGCCGGCCAGATAAACGAAAACGAGGTCTTTAACGTGGATAAAGAAGCAGCTACTCTTGACGATGCGCGGGAAAAGATGAACCGGGGCCAACTTGATGCAACCATAGTACTGCCCGAAGGCTTCGGAGCAATAAATGAGAAGAACTATCCGGCCGGCGAAGTGAAGATCTTATACGATGAAAATAATGCCTCAGCCGGACAGACCCTAGGTTCTATCATGGACGGAATCTTGAAGGAAATTAACAACGAATTCATTGAGATACAAGAACCGCTTAGTGTTACGGCTGAATCAACCGCAACCAAAGGCCTGACGCAATTCGACTATGTCTTTTCCGGCTTGCTTGGATTTACACTTCTCTCACTTGGTATATTTGGCCCGACGACCGTCTTCCCGCGGTTGAAGCAACGTGGCGTGTTAAGACGCTACCACACTACGACACTGAAGGTTTGGCAGTATTTTACAGCGAACGTAGTGTCGAATGCCGTAGTTGGCTTGATAGCAGTGGCTGTCATGTTTGCCGCGGCGTTTCTGATCTTTGATCTCAACATGCGTGGCGACTACCTGAATCTGGGTATCGTGGTTATCCTCGGAACCATATTGCTATTTGGAATCGGCCTGGCAATAGGCGGATGGGCGAAAAACGAGAACCAGGCGGCGCCGATATCGCAATTAGTCGTGCTGCCGATGATGTTTTTGAGCGGAGTTTTCTTCCCGACTTTCCTGATGCCTGAGTTGCTTCAGAATATTACTAAATTCATCCCTCTTACGCCGATTGTGGATTCCGTTCGGTATGTGGTGACTGAGGGCAAGACGGTTCTTGAGCTGGGGCCAGAGCTGACGATTATTTTAGGATGGACATTACTTATCTATCTAATAGCTTTCCGCGCGTTCAGGTGGGAGTAACGGCAAGCCTTATAAGAGGAGGTGACTCCTCCTCTCATCGCGCAGGGAAAATATAAAATTTTCTCTGGCTGCTCACCTCCCAGAACGGAATCGAGAAAAACGAAGTAAATTCGTATTTCTCTCTGAATACTAAATTTCCAAGCAGCTTATTTGTTTGTTTCTTGTGCTTCATGTGCGGCTTGTGAGTGGGAATAGACTAAATGAGGTATAATCGATTAAAGTAATAAGCATAAAAACTATAATGGCAAAAGACAATAAAAAAGATCAGGCTCCCAGCGACTACGACCCTAAAATAGAAGCTCGTGTGGATGCCATGATGTCCGAAGATCCTAAAAAAGGAAAGCCCGAGCCTAAAAAAGAAGCGAATGAGTCAAAGGAGCCGGAGGCTTCTTCCAGCGCACCGCTCTTGCCCGGAGAGAAATTGCCTCAGTTTGATGATAAGCCCCCCGCCGGTGAAAAAGGGGAGAAACCTGCGGTCTTAGGCGGGCTGGTCAACAACATCCCTAAGAAACCGGCTGATGAAGAAAATTTGAAAGGCGATGATTATCTGGAATCAAAAGAAACAGGCAAAGCAGTAGACGAAATAATATCAGACGAGTCAGATAGAATCCTGGCTATAGAAGACGCCAAAGCCGAGATGCTCGCAGAGGGTAGCGCTGAGATTGATGACGGCGGACTAATGGGCAAGCTGAGAAGATTCTTTGGCTCTAAGGCTTTTAAGATATTCTTCCTGATTGTTTTGCTGGCGGGGCTTGCGGCTGCTTTTATCTATCCGGACAGCAGGTATTTCATCTTGAACAAGGCAGGCGTAAGGGCCTCGACCTCTTTTAAGATAGTGGATGAACAAACCGGACAACCGCTTAAGGATGCAGCCGTGGAAATAGCCGGCAACAGCACGGTATCAGATGCCGACGGCAATGTCAGCATGAACGAAATACTTCTCGGCGAGCAGACATTAACCGTAACCAAACCGGCCTTTGCCCCGGTCAATAAAGAAGTAACGATAGGATGGGGAAGCAACCCCATGGACGACCTGGGGCTTATAGCTACCGGCACTAGATATACATTTGAAGTAACGGATTTCCTCTCCGGCAAACCTATAGGCAATGCCGAAGCGGCTAGCGGAGAAGCCAGCGCCAAGGCAAACGACAAGGGCGAGATAGTATTGGTCGTATCTGAAGACAAGAAAGAAACTATAAAAGCCGAAATATCGGCCGAAGGCTACAGGGCCGAAGAAATAAGCCTGAAAATAGGCGATGAATCCGTTAAAAAGATACTCCTCGTCCCTGCTAGGAAGCATGCTTTCGTTTCTAACCGTGACGGGAATTTTGACTTGTACAAAATAGACGTCGATGGAAAGAACGAAGAAAAAATTCTAGATGGCACAGGCAATGAGCGCGAAGACGAGATATCAATCCTGGCCCATCCTAACAGGGATATAATCGCTTTCGTGTCAATAAGGAGTGATGAAAGGACAAAAGACGGAGCACCGATTTCCAGCCTGAGCATAATTGACTTGAATAACAACGGTATTGAAGAAGTAGCGGAGTCAGAAAGAATCCAGCTTGTAGATTTCATCGACAACAAACTTGTGTATATAAAGACCCAGCCAAATGCTGATCCGGAAAGCAAGAGGCTTCACAGACTTATGTCATATGATTTTGATGCTAAGACTGAACAAGAACTGGCCAGCACAAACTACTTCAACGATGTCTTAGCGGCGAATGGCGCTGTCTACTACAGCCCGGCGGAATATAAGGTCAACGGCTCGGTGGGCTTTTACCGTATATATCCGAACGGATCAGGCAAGATAACCATATTAGCCGAGGAAGCGTGGAATTTATTCAGAGTCGGTTACGATAAGATCAACGTGGCGATTTCCGACGAGTGGTATCAGTACGATTTGAATACCGACCAACTGAGTCAATTAAACGGGTCGCCCCCGACCTTGAAATCCAGGATTTATACGTCCGGCCCTGACGGCAAGAAAGCCGCATGGACTGATATAAGGGACGGCAAGGGAGTTTTGATCATATATGACACGGAGACGGGCAAAGACAAGGTCATACAAAGGCAAAGCGGGCTGGTAAATCCGGTCGTCTGGATAGACGACGACCACATAGTCTACCGCGTAGCTACTGGTTCTGAAACCGCTGATTACGTAGTGAATGTCAATGGCGGAGACCCGAAAAAAATAATCGACGTTACCAACACCATAGGGCTTGATAGTTTCTATTTTTATTAAAAATAGCTTAAGCTCTTATGATAAAATTAACTGAAGAATTATGATTAAAAAACTTAGCTTTATATCTGTTTTTATTTTATTGTTTTGCACGGTTAGCGTGAGTGCTCAAGACGCGGAAAACAAGCCTTCTTCGCGCAATGACGGCTTGGATCAAAGGGTCACGGAAAGATTAAAAAACCTGACAGCCGACCTGGACGATAACGAGATAAAAGCTTTGAAGGCAAAGTGCAAAGCGGCCCAAAACAGAATCAGATTCGTCAGGCAGGCGGCCGACACGTATTATTCAGGCCGAAGTGAGAGAGTAGACAAGATACTTGATGACCTATCAACTCTGAGCGAAACCCTCAAAGGCCAGGGAGTAGAAGCTGGATCAATAGATAAGAAAATAGAAGAAATAACCCAGCTGAGGGAAAAGGCCGACGCTACTTATAAAAATTATCTTTTGGCGGTCAATGATTCAGTCGCTATAAATTGCGAGACAAGCCCGGAGGGCTTCAGGCTCTCGGTAGACGATGCTAAGAAACAATTTTCCGACCTGCAGGAACTGAGAAGTGCTTTAACAAATTTAATCAAAGTCGAGCTAAGACAAGACCTGACCGGTATCAAGGATAATTTATAAATATGGAAGAAAGAAAAGCACCTCCGCCTCAAAGAGGAAACATTGACGGCATAAGACCGCGCCGATTGAGCGGTGAAAACCAACCGCCGGACAACGTCCAAGTAGAGGGAAATTCTCAGAAAGCTTTAGGCCAGCAACCGGACCAAAACCAGCAGGCAGATAAGCCAGCTGAGAAAAAACCAAAAAGCGGCAAAAACCTGGCCGTCATAATACCGGCGGTCATTATTTTTATCGGCCTATCTGCCCTAGCGATTTACGCGGGTATTCAGAAGAACAGAGATGGCCAACAAGGACAAGAAACCGGCTCAACCCAGGCAAGCAAGAACGAAGCTAGTAATTTGATTGACAAGACTATAAATGAAATTGATCAGCTTAATGATCAGCCCGACAGTTCAGGCGAAGGTTTAAGCGATGAAAAGCTCGGTCTATAAGATTCTTCAGATAACAGATCCTGAGCTGATTCAAATTTTACGCGCCGGAGGAATCGCAGTAATTCCGACGGACACGGTTTACGGCGTATGTGTTGCCGCGCAGGATAAGATGGCCGTAGAAAGACTGTATAGACTCAAAAAGCGCGAGTCAAAGCCCGGCACGATAGTCGCTTCGTCTATAGACAAGCTGGTTGAGCTGGGCATAAAACGCCGTTATCTAAAAGCAGTTGAGCAATATTGGCCGGGGCCTATAAGCATTGAGATTCCTCACGGCTTGGATTACCTAAGCCAGTCCACCGGGAGACAGGCTTTCAGGGTGGTCGCAGAACCGAGCTTGATCAAGCTACTTGAGAAAACCGGTCCTCTCCTGACATCCAGCGCTAACCAGCCTGGCGAGAAGCCGGCGGTGAATATAGATGAAGCTATTGAATATTTCGGTAAAGACGTAGATGCTTATATAGACGGAGGGGATTTGTCCGAGCGTAAATCATCTACGCTTATCAGGGTAGTTGACGACGCGGTTGAGGTTATCAGAGAAGGTTCGGTTAAAATAGATGAAAGCGGGAGAATAATTGATGAAGCTTAATGATTACCAGAAACAAGCCACGACAACCGATACTTTCGGCGATCAGTCGCCGGATGATTTACTGGCCAGCGACCCGGCCTACACGGCCAAAATATTAGGACTGGTAGGCGAGTCCGGCGAAGTAGCCGAGAAATACAAAAAGATTATTCGAGATAAAAAAGGGAAAATCAGCCAGGCTGACAGGGATGAATTGGTCAAGGAGCTTGGCGACGTACTCTGGTACATTGGGCTTTTGGCGAAGTATCTAGGCGTATCCCTGGAAGAGGTAGCCTCGCAAAACTTAGACAAGCTTTCCAGCCGAAAATC
>DASUOI010000021.1:0-5409 GCA_036276695.1 Saccharimonadales bacterium (SeqCode)
CTGTGATATTTTCATCACGGATTCTTTGTATAAAATCTTTCAGTTCTTCCGGCTTCACATTTTCCGCTGCGTACTCATATTCATTGTCTATTCCAAGCGTCTGATAGCCGGCATTATGAATAACCGGCGAAAGCGAATGTTCTACCGGGTCCCCGATAATCATACATAGTTTTTTGCCGGTTTTGCTCATGATTCCAGTTTACCTATTATATTTTTTACTACCAGCTCGGGTGCTTCTTTTGAAGTGTCGAAGATAAAATCAGTATTTTTGAAATATTTTTCTTTTCTGTTTTCCCACACTTCGTCCAGCTCGCCCAACAAGGTCGGCTGGCTGGTTAGGCCGTGGCGGTTCGAATCCCCCTTGATCCTTTTGGACAGCAGGCTTGGTTCGGCCACGAACAGTATCTTCAAGGTGTTTTTATCAAATCCGGACATATTTTTATCGTTTATGACTACACCTCCGCCGGAGGCCATGACTGTATTTTTAAGTTGTGCTAACTCGGCGCAGATTTTCGACTCCAGCTCGCGGAAGTAGGCCCAACCGTTTTTTTCAACTATATCTCTGACTTTAAGGCCTTGTTTCAGTTCTATTAAAGTATCCATGTCTACAAAGTCCATGCCCAGTTCCTTAGCCAGGATCTTGCCTATAGTGGACTTTCCGCTGCCCCGCATACCTATGAGCAGAATGTTATCTGGCTTCAGCTCGCTTATTTTAACTTCTGTAAGCTTATCCAGCTCGTCCCAGAATCCTGGAAAAGTTTTATCAACTACTTCCGGGTTGAATATGGTCATTCCATCTAATTTTGCCGAAGCTACTGCAAAAGACATGGCAATCCTGTGGTCGCCATATGTTTCAACTTTGGTTGCTTGAGGCTTTCCGCCATAGATTGTTAGCCGGTCTTCTGTGGATTCGGTCTTTATGTCCATTTTTGCCAATTCGTTTTCTGCGGCTTTGACTCGTTCCGTTTCCTTAACGCGGAGCGATTTGACCCCGCTGATTACAGTTTTGCCCTCTGCGAAGGCAGCAAGTACGGCTAAAGTCATTGCTTGGTCGGGAAAGTCCTCCGCGTTTATTTCTTTAGGGGCAGGCTTGTTTTTTATCATATCGACAAATTTTTTATCGCCCTGTTTTGAATCCAGATTAAGATTCCTTACTTTTATATTACTTCCGGCAAGAGCGTTGATAGCATAAAAGTAAGCTGCGCTGGAGTAATCCCCCTCGACAGCGTATTCGTTAGCCTGGTATTTCTGGGGTTTTACAATGTATTTCTGATAATCATCATTTGCTACCTCAACGCCGAAACTTTTCATAATATCTACCGTTATGTCTATGTAAGGTTTGGATATCTGCTTGTCTTTTATGTTTATTTCAAGCCCATTTTCCAACTTTGGAGAAATTAGCAGCAATGCTGACAGGTACTGGCTGCTGGTCTGCCCGGATAAGCTTACCTTGCTTTCGGATAAGTTCTCGCTGGAAACTGATATAGGTAAAAAACCATCTTTTCCTATATATTCTATGTTCGCCCCCAGTTGCCGCAGTGCATCAACCAAATCGCCTATAGGGCGTTTAAGCAGACCTGGTTTTCCGGTTATTTTCTGCCTACCAGGTGTAATACAGGCCAAGGCAGTTATAAAGCGTGCTGTTATGCCGGATTCTCCGGCAAAAATCTCCTCTTGGCCGTTCGTAATAGCTTCCAGGCAATTTCGCATAGCTTCTGTGTCCATACTTTCAAGCAGACCGGTTAATTTTGGCGGGGAGTCACAAAGAGCGGCTAAAAACAAAGCTCGCAAGGTGTAGCTTTTAGAGCCTGGGACATTCACAGTAACCTCGGCAGGGTGTTTTATTTTTGCAATTTCGGCAATCTTCATTTACAGGCAATCTCCATTTCTGATATTATATCTGAAGTATGAGTAACATTTTAGCAGTACTCCCGGTCCAAACATCTATGTGTACGATTATTTCCCGTACTGCCTGTATGATGCTCCGCTGCTAAAAAATATCTATAGATAAAGAAAAACAAGCCTCCCGCGAGCATCACACAGCCCGGGAGGTTTTTTAATACCACGCTAGATCTAATACAAGGAGAAGAAAATGAATAACTATCAGAAAGAACAAGACAAATCGATAAAAATAATACGAAACGCTTATAGGAAATACGGCCGGGGGCTTTTCGTACTTTCCAGTTTCGGCGCAGATGCAGGGATGCTTTTAAGCTTGGTCAAAAAAACTGGTCTGAGGATACCGGTTATCACCATAGACACAGGCTTTTTGTTTCCCGAAACGCATTTATACAAGCACACTCTGAAAAACAAATTCGACATGAGGGTCATTACCTACGGCCCATACAAAGATGAAGTTGAGCAGATAGCTTTCGATAGGCTATGGGAAAAAGATATTGATGCCTACCACCATATGGTCAAAGTCGAACCTCTTAAAAGAGCAGTTGAAGAACTGGGGGTAGAGGCCTTATTGCAAGGAGTCAGAGCAGACCAGACTGAGGCAAGGGCAAACTTGTCTGTTGTCGAGGAAGGCCAATTCGGGGAAGACCGCGTGCATCCTTTGCTGGAGTGGAAGAAGCCCCAAGTTGAAAAGTACCAGTCGGACGAGAATGTCCCGAGGAATTTATTGTTTTATGAGGGTTATGAATCGATTGGCGATTGGACCACTACCATGCCCGGGTTCGGGAGGTCGGGGCGCCGTCTTGGCTTGACCAATGGCTGCGGTTTGGTTATCGGCGAAGGCGGCAAACTGGTTTCCGCTTAATCCTGATAATTTATTAGTATTTTGACTCTTTACAAACTCCTTCTATTCGTATAGTATTATTTAGTAATCAGGCGTTGGGTATACTCTATTCACGTCAAAAAATTGTAATCTATCAAATTATAAGGAGAAGAATCAATAATGGCAGACTTTGATCGCAGCAAACCGCATATCAACGTAGGTACTATGGGTCACGTGGACCATGGCAAGACTACACTAACCGCAGCTATAACTACGGTATTGGCTAAAAAGCTACCTTCTGACGTAAACAAATCAGTTGCATACGACAAAATCGATAATGCTCCAGAGGAAAAACAACGCGGCATAACCATCGCTACATCCCACCAGGAATACGAGAGCGAAAAGCGACACTATGCTCATGTTGACATGCCCGGACACGCCGACTATGTAAAGAACATGATTACCGGTGCCGCACAGGTTGATGGTGCTATTTTGGTTGTTTCTGCTGCTGATGGTCCTATGCCTCAGACACGAGAGCACGTTCTTCTTGCAAAGCAAGTAGGCGTACCAAGCATCATCGTATTCATGAACAAAATGGACTTAGCTGACAAAGAGCTTGTAGAGCTGGTTGAAATGGACATTCGTGAACTTCTTAAGAAATATGAATTTGACGAGAACGCGCCAATCATCAAAGGTTCTGCTACCAAGGCTCTTGAAGGTTCGGCAGAGGACGAAGATGCGGTTATGGAACTTGTTTCAAAGATGGATGAATATATCCCCGAGCCAAAGCGCGACCTAGACAAGCCTTTCTTAATGCCTGTTGAAGATGTTTTCTCTATCAAAGGCCGCGGTACTGTTGCAACCGGACGTATCGAAACTGGCGTAGTGAAGATGAATGAAGAAGTTGAAATCGTCGGTATCAAGGATACTCAGAAGTCAGTCGTAACCGGAATCGAAGCTTTCAAGAAAAATCTTGACCAAGGCCAATCAGGCGATAACGCTGGTATATTGCTTCGAGGCATAGAGCGGGACGACATAGAACGCGGACAAGTTCTTTGTAAGCCCGGCACTATTACTCCACATACCGAGTTTGACTCAGAAGTTTACGTTCTAACAAAAGAAGAAGGCGGACGCCACACTCCATTCTTCAAGGGCTATAAACCACAGTTTTACTTCCGAACTACAGATGTAACAGGTGAAGTTGAACTTCCAGCAGACAAAGAAATGGTTATGCCCGGAGACACTATAACTTTCAAAGTTAAATTACTTGCACCTATTGCTATGGACCAAGGTTTGCGCTTCGCTATCCGCGAAGGCGGCCGAACTGTCGGCGCCGGTGTTGTTACTAAAATCAACAAGTAAGCATATCTAACACGACAATGGTTGAAGGCTATTACGGAAGGCATGAAGAGCCGGGTTCTGGCTTTGACTTTGATGCTGCAGAGGTCCAGTTTGATGATTCCGGAGTTGCCGGCATAGCCTTGGAAGGCTTTGGCTTAAGCCACTCTTCTTATCCTGTATATTCCAGCGTTGAAAACAACAAGCACAGCGAACATAGATGGACAGGCCAGCCAAATGAATACGTTTAAATTGTGTAACTTTTTATTATCTAGGAATATGTTATAGTAGTACGATTGTGAGCCAAAACGGAAAAACTCCGGAAATACATATACATCCAGCTAGTCATAGAAATGGCTTCGAGCTTCGGACATTCGTAGCGGATGGTAAGTTAGGCAGACTTATTGCCGAATTAGACGAAGACCTGCAACCGCATAGCGTCGTTGAAGTTTTGGGACCTGATGGTGACGAAATAGCAGAAAGAATACCCGTAGGTATAAACTTTAACGGCAACGAAAGCATGGCCAGATCTTGTGTAAAAACCGCTTTATTAGGACCAGAAGCCGACAGACCGTAGTTTTTCTGGTATAATTAGCATCTAATATTAATTTTGCTGACTAAAAGTCCTCTCCATGAGTGGATGTTACAGCAACTAATCCGCCAGCCGGCGGATAAGGAAGGAACAACACCTATGGCAGACAAAGCCGACAAATCAACAGACAAAAAAGAGGCCAGTAAAGCCCCAGCTTCAGCAGCTAAAAGCGTGGGAGCAGCAGCAAAAAAGCCAGATGCCGTTAAACAGCGAATCAGGATTCGCTTGAAGGCCTATGACCACAAAGTAATTGACCAATCTGCCAAGCAAATTGTAGATACGGCTATCCGTACAGGCGCTAATATAATCGGGCCGGTACCGCTGCCGACACGCCGAAGCACGTTCACGGTTATCAAAAGCCCGCATGTGTACAAAAAGGGCCGCGAACAGTTTGAAATGCGCGTTCATAAGCGGCTTATAGATGTTCTAGAGCCTACACCAAAGACTATTGATTCATTGATGAATCTTTCTCTTCCAGCTGGCTGCGACGCCGAAATCAAGATGTAGTAAGAAATTACAACGAAATAGAATTGACTTATATTAAAATATGTGCTATATATGTATTGAGATTAATATGGAGTTAATAAAATGAGAAAACAAAAAACAACACCTATGGAAAAAGCTGGCGAAATTAAGGACAGCATTTTCAAAAGAGCACGCAACGGCAAAGAAAGAATAAAAAGAGTTGCAGCAATTGGCGCAACAGTTGGCACCGCTGCTTTAGTAGCAGCAGGTTGCGGTGGCGACGAAGGAATTC
>DASUOI010000022.1:0-2646 GCA_036276695.1 Saccharimonadales bacterium (SeqCode)
GAATAACTACAGCGCAAACTCCGTATTGATTGATTACATTTATGGTATCTTCAAGAGTCTCGCCTTTGGCCGCGGAAGAGAAGCCACCGGCGTTTTCTGTAGAGACTACTCCCATTCCAAGTTTTAAAGCCGCGGTTTCAAAGCTAAGGCGGGTTCTGGTCGAAGGCTCGTAAAACAACGTACAAAGCTGTTTGTGTCGATATTTTTCAGCCAGCTTCTTAGCCTCCGCCGGAGTTTCCAGTTTCTTGGCTAGCGAATCTGCTAAATCAAATAATTTTTCCAAATATTCTTGACCAAACTGCTCGACACTTAATACATGCATTTCAAAGTAACACTATAGCATAATATAAGATAAGGATTTTGTAATATTGACAAGTATAAATATTAGTACTATTATTCTGATTATAATTGGTATATAAGGAGAGATGTTATGGCGAGGCCTGTTACTCACGAAGCTGAAGTTTCTATTGGACTAGAGAGAGAAAAAGAAATGGCTGAAAAGCAGATTAAAATAAGAGAAAGCGGTGCACAAGCAAAAAGACAATCTAGAAGAGAAGCAATCTTAAAAGGCAGAGAGGCCCATAAGAAAGTATTTGAAACTGTTTTTTCCTTAGATCCGGCTGCCAGGGCGAAAAATGCTAAAAGTTCAAACATAACTTTTTGGGCAAGATTTCATAGATTCAATGAACATGGCCAGATAGATCATGACATCAAACTTGATCCGGCTAATGCTGCGGCAAACATTGGGATAATAGGCGCGACGATAGCAATTAAAAGAGATCCTTCATTATCACTTGGAGTAGATATACAGAGAGAAGGTTTAGAACAAAGATTACTGGTAGCCGCCGCAATTAAAGATTTAAAATCGCCGGCATTGGATGTCGAAGATGGAGAGTGGCATAACTTGGACGGTCTTTATGTACCATCTGCTTCCGATCCAAGTATAGAAGACTTTGAACAGGGACTGTACGAAACCGTTGAATATCATAAAGGCATAATCACTCCTACCGACGCGCTTACGATAGACGCGGAAGGATCGCCTATAGCACGTCATCCGCGTGTAGGTGAGGCTATATCGGTAATCAATGCTTTATCGGAAGCAACCGCAGCTAGACCCTAAAGGTTTTCTGATACTTTTTGCCAGTTAACCACATTCCACCAAGCGTCTATATATTCCGGGCGGCGATTTTGGTATTTCAGATAATAAGCGTGTTCCCACACATCAAGACCCAGAATAGGGGTCTTATTCTCTGAAATCGGAGAGTCTTGATTCGGAGTAGAAGTTATTTCAAGTTTATCGCCATTCTTAACCAGCCAGGCCCAGCCGGAACCGAACCTACCGGCGGCGGCGCTTGCGAATTTTTCCTGAAACTCTTTAAAACTGCCAAATGTCGAATTTATAGCTGAAGCTAAATCGCCGCTTGGCTCGCCGCCTGCACCTTCTGAGGGAGAAGCCATTACTTTCCAGAAGAATCCGTGATTTAAGTGTCCGCCGCCGTTATTGCGGACAGCGGCCTTGATATCCTCCGGTACTTTATCCAGGTTTTTTATCAAGTCTTCGATAGAAAGGCTGGAAAGCTCATCATTGTCTTTAATCGCCGCGTTTAGCTTGTCTATATAAGTTTGATGATGCTTGCCGTGATGCAGCTCCATGGTCTGTTTGTCTATATACGGCTCCAGCGCGTCGTATCCATATGGCAAATCTGGTAATTCAAACATAGTATTCCTCCTTTTAACTGTCTATCTATTATACTCTTTCGAGCAAGGCCTTAAGGTATTTAGATGATCTTTTAGTGATGTCGTGCATTTCATATACATAGTGAAGCTTGATGTTCTTATTAATACCGGCCAATTTCTTCGCGTCCAGCCGGCTGACAACAAAATCCATTTTCCCGTATACGACATCCGTAGGTATTGAGAGATTTTTAAGTTCAAAAATCGTCTCTTGAGACAATATCGTATTGTGGATGGATTTTTCAATGGATGTCCAATTACTGGTCGCAGTTTCAAGGTTTTCCAGTTTATTCCTGAACAATCTGTTCACAAACTTTACGTAGTTTAAAAACAATGGCGGTTTACGGGCTATATAGGTATATAGCTTTCTGTGAAACGACCTCTTCTCGCTCTCCTCCAGTAAAAGCGGCGGCTGGTACAAGATCAGATTTTTTACCAGGCCTTCGTAGTTGTAAGCAAGATATGTCGAGATAATACATCCCATTGAATGGCCGACTAAGATTACTTTTTGCCCGGTTTTAATATCTTTTTTGATTGAATGATAAATAGACTTCGCGTGGTCTTTAGTAGAGTAGCTGGAACTTTCTGGCTTAGGAGAAGACCCGAAGCCAAGCAGGTCGTAACTGATTATCCGATATCTGCTTTTATCCAGAAGTTCTACCAGGGGTAGCCAAATTTGGGATTTTGAAGCTAAGCCGTGTACTAAGACTATTGTCTCGTCACCGTCGCCCAAGTCTATTACTTTGCTGAGCTTATACGGGCGTTTAAGCAATTTGTGCCATACGTAATCTTTAATCCACATAGCTATATTATAAGTCGCTCTAGTATAATTCATATTATGAAGAGGACTTATAAGACTATCAAAAAGGCGGTAGTTTTTGTCGCGGGGTTCGCGGTGATAATCGCCGGTCT
>DASUOI010000023.1:0-5441 GCA_036276695.1 Saccharimonadales bacterium (SeqCode)
AGGGTACAAAAATGTTCGGTATCGGAGGAAGGGCATTTACCCGGTCCATTGAGCGGGACTTAAGCATTGAATATAGTGCAGCCGAAAGGCTTAAGTTGAACTTTTCTTCCAGCGAGGATCATACTTCAGACAAACATAAATCAGTAGCCGAAGCTCTGGAAAAAACCTGCGGTGTCTGGGTCTCCGGAGTAGAACTTGCACTTTCGGAATATGACCAGCTTGATAGCCTGCCTCATCAGATTCTCCTATGCGGCGGCGGAGCCAGCCTTTCGAAATTAACCGAAACCCTAGGGCAGACTAAATGGTATTCCACTCTGCCTTTTACCAGAAAGCCTAAGATATCCTTGATTAATCCTGAAGACGTCATAGGTATTAAAGATTTGACCGATAAAGTGAACGACCACACCTTCATAACAGCCATGGGACTGCTTAGGGTGGGCTTGGATACGATCCAACAGCAGGAGGAGGTTACTGCCTCTAGCAGTTTAAAAGCCAGATTTGATAGGATATTAAGAGTATGAGCGACAAGGCGAAAGATACCATCTATATAGATGTTGAAGAAGAGATAACTGGAATCATCAGCAAGGTCCAAAACAGCTCAAAAGACATCGTAGCTTTGGTCTTACCCAAAAGAGCAAGCGTCCTGCAGTCCGTAGTAAACATGAAGCTCCTTAAACGGTCTGCCGAACAAGCTGGGAAGAAAGTAGTTCTGATAACTTCCGAAAGCAAGATACTGCCTCTTGCAGGCGCGGTAGGCGTATTCGTGGCGTCGAACCTGACTTCCAAACCTTATGTGCCGCCATCGCCGATGTCCGGCGAAAGTCCTGCTCCTGTCAGTGACTCGGAAGATGTGTCTATCGATCCTGAAACACCGGTTTCAGAACTAGCCCCAGACGCAAAATTCGCTAACGGGGATGCTGAAGGCATCGAAATAGACAATACCAAGCCGAAAGTGCCAGCAGATGGTAAGTCTGCTAAAAAATCAGGCGGCAAACTGAAAGTTCCAAGCTTTAGTAAGTTCCGCAAGCGTTTGCTCCTAGGAGGCGTTGCGTTAGTAGCGCTAATAGCCTTCTTGGTCTGGGCTATTGCCTTTGCCCCTAATGCCCAGGTCACCGTCAGGGCTAATACTAAGGATTTACCGCTAAATATTGAGCTAAGAGCTGATAAGACAGAGGGCGCGCAAGCAGATCCGGCTAACAAAGAAGTCAGGGCTACCACCTCCGAACTGGTAAAAGAAGACAGCGAAACAATTGAAGCCACCGGTGAAAAAAATAACGGCAAGAAAGCCGACGGCAGCGTAAGTATGACTTCTACGAAATGTGCACCTGACCTGGACCAACCTTCAAATGTCCCGGCTGGCACAACTCTTAGCTTTAACGGCGTAGCCTACACTACTAAATCTGCCACTTCTTTCAGTTCGTCTCCAAGCAGTGCCTCAGGAAGCTGTGCTACATATGACGCTAATAACTCGACCTCTATTACAGCTCAGTCCCCCGGGGAGAATGCGAATACCAGCAACTCAAATTTTAGTGTTTCTGGGCGTTCGGATGTGGATGCTGAAGGCAGTGCAAGCGGCGGAACAGATAAAATAGTAAAAATTGTTTCCGACATTGACGTCAGGAAAGCTAAAGAGCGAATAAATAGCAAACAAAATACCGCCCAAGATGAAATAGAACAACAGCTCACTCAAAGTGGCTTCACAGCAGTAGAAGACTCATTTGATGCCGGCAATACCAAATATAATGTCACCCCTTCAGTCGGTTCTGAGTCCAAGGAGGTTACTGTTAAATCTACTACCACTTATAAAATGCTGGGAGTTAACACGGATGATATAAAAAAGGTTATTGAAGAAGAAGTGAAAAACCAGGAAGACGGACCAAGCCAATCTATATTGAGCGATGGGCTGAACTCGGCTAATTTCAGAATATTGAGCGAGTCTGGCGAGTCCGCTGTAGTAACCGTAGAAACCACAGTGGTCGTAGGTCCTGATGTAGATGAAGAGGCGATAAAAGCGCAGATTGCGGGCAAGAAAGATGGGGAGGCGGAGGAGATATTGAATGGTATTTCAGGCTTTTCTGATGCCCAAGTTGACATCGGCCCTTTCTGGGTTACCAGTATTCCCGAGGCTTCAAAAGTTGAATTTATAGTCCAGCAAGCAGATGGACAATCAATTCCCGAATAAATGAGCGAACCGAAAAATTATCTAGCCGTAGACGTAGGCGAAAAAAGAGTCGGACTGGCTATTGCAAGCGTAATAGCTAAGCTTCCGAGACCGCTTGCGATTCTTCCCAATCAAGAAGATATCTTCCAGCGGATAAGCAAAATAGTTAAAGATGAGAATATAGATAAGATAATCGTAGGCTTGCCCAGGAACATGTCCGGCGAGGAAACTGCCCAAAGCGATTTTTCCAGGCAATTTGCAGCAAAACTGGGCGAAACAACTGGCGCGGATATAATATTCGCCGACGAAAGCCTAAGCTCTGAAAGAGTTAAAGACTCAACTTATAAAAAAGACCCGTCAGGCTACTTAGATTCTATAGCAGCATGTTTTATACTGGAAGAATATCTGGAGACAAGCAATTGAAATACTCAAGCAGAAAAAAACTTTACCACCGACGGCAAAAAATTGCTTTGATAGTTTTTGTAGTGTTAATAATCGCTCTTGTCGCTGTCGCCGGCTTAGTGAGGAAAGCCTATACGGAAAATCTAAAACCTTTGAACAGCTCTTCCGACACGGCAATAATAGTTACCATAGACCCTGGTAGTACGCCGAGTGACATAGCAGATGCTTTAGAAAATAAAAAAGTAATAAAAAGTGCCCAAGCCTTCGAGTGGTACGTAAGAAGCAACAACCTTCGCGATAAGTTAAAAGCCGGAACATATTTGCTCACGCCGTCTCAATCGGTTCAGGAGATAGTTAATAAGATCGTTGAAGCCGATGTCGCTACCGATCTGGTGACTATACTTCCGGGTAAAAGGCTGGATCAGATAAGAAAAGGCATGATAGAGGCTGGTTTTTCTGAGAAAGATGTAGATAAAGCCTTGGAACCGGGCCAATATAGATCACATCCCGCTTTGACCGATCTTCCAAAAGGAGCTAGCTTGGAAGGCTATTTGTATCCTGAAAGCTTCCAGAAGGTAAAAGAGACGACAGCCAGTGAAATAATCGAGAAGTCCCTAGATGAGATGAATCGTTATTTGACTCCGGAAATTAGAGAAGGTTTCTCCAAACAGGGGCTCAATTTACACGAAGCCATCACGATAGCCTCTATAGTAGAGCAAGAAGTCAGTCGCCAGTCTGACAGGCCGGTCGTTGCCCAAGTGTTTTTAAAACGCTATAAAGAGGGTATCCAGCTGGGAGCCGATCCTACGGCATTTTATGGCGCTATTGTTGCCGGTAAGGAGCCTACGGTAGTCTATGATAGTCCATATAACACACGCCTGCATGAGGGACTGCCTCCAGGCCCTATAGGCAATGTGTCCGTATCGTCTATCGAAGCCGTAGCTTTCCCCGCCCAAACGGACTGGCTCTACTTTGTAGCGGGCGACGATGGAGTTACGCATTTCTCCAAGACCTTAGAGGAGCATGAAGCATTAACTCGCAAGCATTGCACTAAGCTATGCAATCAAACTAACTAATAACTATACTTTTTATGCCTTACAGGATATTTTTAAGCATAAAAGCTCTTGATTTTTGCTGTAAACTTGTCTAGAATCAATTCTGAGGTAGGGTCGATATATAAGTGTTAATTCTAAAATATCCTCTACTTTTTTTGCTTCTTAAAATAACCCAATAAAAAAACAAGATAAACCGTTAATCTTGTAAAAGTAACATAAGAAAAGTAAGCAATAGGTATCGCAAGCGAAGATACCAGGAGATTTGTATTCGTAATTCAATAAGCGTAACAGGGACTAAGTTAGCTGCTGTCACGACTACAAAACAAAACAGACAAGCCAAATTAAGGAATCCCACCCGGTTTTCTAAGGCTTTGAGGAAGCACTACGTTAAGGCCAGCGTGCTGGCAATAAACGTAGGTTTATTCGTTGGCGTGGCTGTTTTGGTAAGCACAAGCAAGGCTCAGCCTACTCAACCCATACAAGCTTCATCTCCAAGCATTCTGGCAGCGCCCGCGCATGAAGAGTCCATTGGACCGCTTGATGAGCTTTCCTCCGCTGATATAGCCGTTAACATAGCCAAGGTTACGGCATTGCCGGAAGCAAACTCCGTACAGAATAAAGCAGATACCATAAACGCCAGCCTAGCTGTTGCGGCAGCTGACGAAAAAGTCGTTGCTAAACCACAAATAGTATCCGAAGGCCTAAAGTCCAAAAAAGACATTATCGAATACAAGACAAAAAAGGGCGATACGGTTAAAAGTATCGCTAAACAATTCGGCATCAAACCTGAAACAGTAAGAAATTCAAATAACTTAGAAGGCAATAGTGTTGCCGTGGGGGCTAAATTGCTCATTAGTCCCGTGGACGGCCTGGTTTATCAGGTTTCGTCAGGAGATACACCTGAATCCATAGCCAGGGAGTTTGAAATCAATAAACAGACGTTAATATCTATTAACGATGCTGAATTAACCAACGAATTTAAAGTTGGCGAGCACATTATAATCCCTGATGCAGTAGTCCAACAGCAAGAGGAACAGCGTCGAGACAGTTCCATATCTTATGGTTCAGTAAATAGCTTCTCATTCGGGTTTACCCCCATATATGGAGGAAACCAATATGCTTATGGTTGGTGCACATACTATGCCGCAGCCAGAAGCGGTGCTCCTGGCGGATGGGGCAATGCATCAACTTGGGACGACTACGCGTTGATAACTCCTGGCTGGACAGTTAGTACGATACCTAAAATAGGTTCTATAGCCCAAAGAGACGGCGGAGCGGGACACGTAGGCATAGTCGAAGATGTTCGAATGCATAACGGACAGTTACAGATCAAATATTCTGACATGAATGGCTTGGCCGGATTCAACGCAGTCGGAAGAAGTGGCTGGGTTTCTGCCCACCAAGATTACCAGCGCTATATTTATCGCCGCTAATTAATCATAAACTTTTGTAGGGTAGTTCACTCTGTATACTGCAAGCTATTTGCTGTAAGCTATTAAATATGTTCGTAGATAAAGTTACGGTCAGGTTAAAGGCTGGAAAAGGCGGGGACGGTATTGTCAGTTTTCGCCATGAGAAATTTATTGAACGCGGCGGCCCGGATGGCGGTGACGGCGGCGACGGTGGCAGTATCGTTGTCCGAGCCAGCAATAATCAGAACACCTTGGCAAAATATCGCTATAAAAAAGAAATATCAGCCGGACCAGGCAAAAGCGGGAGTAAACGTAAAAAGCACGGCAGAAGCGGGAAAGATTTAGTTATAAGTCTGCCTGTCGGTACAGTTATATCGGTGAACGATAAAATACTAGCGGACCTGACAAAAA
>DASUOI010000024.1:0-39458 GCA_036276695.1 Saccharimonadales bacterium (SeqCode)
TTTTGCGCGGGGATATCTGGCTAGGTTGATATTCGGCGATGAGGCGCCCGTCATAGCTCTTATCCTAGGATTTTTTGCGGGAGCTATATTTTTTAGGACTATTTATACTTTAATTTCCCGCTGGTTTTATTCGCAAAAAGACACAAAAACTCCATTATTCGTTTCGATCTTCGCTATTGTTTTAAATATAGTGCTGGCTTATATACTTTCCCGGCCTTACAACTACGATATCGCCGGCTTGGCCATGGCGCAGTCAATAGTCGCTTTGGCTGAAGTGGTGGTTTTGTCGGCAATTATGGTTAAAAGAGATAGTAAACTGTTGGATCCGGAGTTTTGGCGGGGAGTGTTTATGATTTTTTCAGTAACCGGGTTTAGTGTAGTTGCAGGCTATGCGATGGTGCAGGTATTTCCTTTGGCTGCCGAAGACAGAGGCTTTATCCAGCTTGGAACTAAGTTCGTAGCGATTGCTGGAGTTACTTTAACCGTGCACTTCTTGATCTCTCTTGTATTTGGTCTTGAAGAGGCCAAGTCTGCAGCAAGAAGACTCCACAAAATTGTTACGAAGCCGGTTCGCATACAATGATACGCAACTTTTGTATTATTGCTCACATAGATCACGGGAAAAGCACCTTAGCCGACCGGTTGCTTGAGCTGACTAACACCGTTGAAAAACGACAGATGAAACAGCAGCTTCTAGACAAGATGGATTTAGAGCGCGAAAAAGGAATTACCATCAAACTTGCCCCAGTCAGAATGAATTACCAGGGCCATCAATTAAATCTGATAGACACGCCGGGCCATGTGGACTTTTCCTATGAAGTTTCGCGCAGCTTGCAAGCCTGCGAAGGCGCATTATTGGTAGTCGATGCTACGCAGGGGGTTCAAGCGCAGACTTTAGCCAATCTGTATTTGGCAATGGAAGCTGACCTAAAAATTATTCCAATCATCAACAAAATCGACTTACCGGCAGCTGACGTGGAAAAAGTAAGCAAAGAACTAATAAGCCTTATTGATTGCAAAAAAGAGGACATTATAAAAATTTCTGCTAAAACTGGCGAAGGAGTCAAACAGGTCCTAGACGAAATAGTCGAAAATGTTCCTCCGCCTGCTGGCGAGAAAAACAGTCCGACGAAAGCTTTAATTTTTGATAGTTACTACGATGATTACAGAGGAGTAATTCTTTATATAAGAGTGATTGACGGTAAGATATCTAAAAATTCGGATATAAAAATGATGGCAACGGCAGCATCCGGTCTAGCGCTTGAAATAGGCTATTTAAGCCCGGACATGAAGCCAGCCCAGTCTTTAGATGCCGGGGAAATAGGCTATGTCGTGACAAACTTGAAAACCACCAAGGACGCTCGCGTGGGCGATACTATAACTTTGACAAGCGACCAAGCTGAAGCTCCTTTGCCTGGCTATCGGGAGGTCTTGCCTTTTGTCTATGCCGGATTCTTTCCTGAGAGTAATGAACAATATCAGTACCTAAAATAAGCTATAGAAAAATTAAGCCTAAGCGACTCTGCCCTAAGGTTTGATCTGGAGAACTCCCCAGTACTCGGTTTTGGAGTGAGAATCGGCTTTTTGGGCCTGCTTCATATGGATATAATCCGCGAACGCTTGGAACGCGAATATAACCTTGATCTGATAGTCACCAATCCAAGCACTGACTACCATGTGAAGCTGAATAACGGCGAGTCAATGGATATAAAAAGCGCAGCTGATTTACCTGACCCGGCTAAGATTGCCGAGATAGCCGAACCTTGGATAAAAGGCGAGATAGTAGTGCCTAAAGATTTTGTCGGCGGGGTGATACAGCTTATTTCCTCCAAGCGAGGCTTACAAAAAAATGTAAGCTATGTTGATGAACAGCTGGCTTTGGTCAGTTTTGATGCTCCTCTTGCAAATCTGCTTACCGATTTTTATGACCAGCTTAAAAGTGTTACCAGCGGGTTCGGCACTTTTAATTATGAGCTGGGAGATTATCGCGCCGGCGATTTAGTCCGGGTGGATTTTTACATTGCCGGGGAAATAGTGAGCGCGCTTTCAATCATGGTGCATAAGACTGAATCAGAGGCCCTAGGTCGCAGCGTGGTCGAAAAATTAAAAGAAGTTATTCCTCGGCAAAATTTCCAGGTGGCTTTGCAGGCAGCTATCGGCGGCCGTTTTATTGCTCGTGAAGATATAAAAGCTTACCGGAAAGACGTTACCGCAAAACTTTACGGCGGAGATGTGTCGCGCCGCAAAAAACTGCTGGCTAAGCAAAAAAAAGGCAAGGCCCGCGCGAAGCGTTTTGGCAACGTAGACATACCGGCCGAGGCCTTCACGGTACTTTTAAAAAGAGATTAAACTTTTGCCAGGGGAATCATTAAGCGTTAAAGTATCATTGAACCATGACAGATGAAAAAATAAATAAAAAAGACTATAAGAAGATTTCCAAAACCCAGATAGAACATTTAAGCAAAAGGCAGGAAAGAATCCTGGCCCTGCTAAAAGAAGAGCGTACTCTAGCCCAGCAGAAGTTTCCTTTGCCGCATGCTCTTTTGGCTACGTTTGGGCTGGTCTGTGTCTTTGCCGGATTCTATAAAATAATCGATGAAATTGATTTGCTGAGGAATAATCCCATCGGTTTGATAGTAGTAGGGGTTATTATCCTAGTCATTACAGGCGCTGCTTATAAAAAGCTTTAGTGTCCTGTGTTATAGTTTTTGAAAATGGACAAAGAGCTCATAAGTTTACTGGATTCATATAAAATGCCGGACTCCGCTGTTGAGTTGCTTCAAAAAGCCAGAGTAGCTTTTGTGGTTGGCGTTTCCGGCGCGGGTAAGAATACAATTTTAAAGGAGCTTTTAAAAACCGGGAAATACAGGCTTATTATTTCGCACACTACTCGTCGCCCCAGGGAGAATCACGGTGTTCTTGAGCTGGACGGACAGGACTATCATTTTATCGACCAGAATATCGCTGGTAGTATGCTCAAGAACAATGAATTTATTGAAGCAAAAATATATAGCGAAAACGTTTATGGAACCAGCTTGGAGGAGGTCGAGAAAGCCTACGCGGAAGGCAAGATCGCTATTTCTGACATTGAAGTTCAAGGGGTCTCAGAGTATATGAAAATATCTTCATTCGTAACGCCGGTTTTTATTCTACCGCCAGATTTTGATACATGGCAAAAAAGGCTGAGAGTACGATATGCCGGCAAACAGCCCGATGAATCAGATATGAGAAAGCGTATGGAGACTGCGAAGAAAGAATTGGAAGAAGCTTTAAGTAAAGACTATTTCGAATTTGTCATTAATGATGAGCTTTCCCGGGCGGTAGCCGCCGTTGATGAAATAGCGCACGGCAAGTTGTCTGCTGAAAAAAATGACCAAGCTCGGATAGTAGCTAAAAATTTATTGAACCGACTTTCTCAGCACTCTTGACTAGAGAGTGCTAAATTAGTTATAATCACATCAGTTATGACCGATCGTCAAGTAGAGATTCTAAGAGCTATTGTCGAGCAATACGCCGAAGTAGCCAGCCCGGTTGGCAGCAGTTTGCTGGCAAAAGTTTTTAATGTTTCAAGCGCTACTGTACGTTCGGAAATGTCAGAGTTAGAGAAATTAGGCTATATATCACAGCCGCACACCAGTGCCGGCAGAATACCGACCGACAAAGGCTATCGTTATTACGTAAATCATATTTCAGAGACAACTGCATCGACGCCGGAAACAAGAGCGGAAAAAGCCTTGACCTCACGTGTAAGCCATGCAGGCCTGCCTGAGCAGACAATCCGCAATGCCGTGGATACGCTTGTTGAATTGACCCATAACCTAGGCTTAGCAACAATAGGCAACCGCTTATATATGAGCGGCCTTTCTAATCTTTTCGGCCAGCCTGAATTCATGCATCCCGGCCAGGTCCAGGAAGTGGCCCGATTGCTTGATAACCTTGAACCGTGGCTGCATGAGGCGGCGCCGAACAAGGCATTGAGCGTTTTCATCGGTCAAGAAAACCCAATAGGCAGGGGTGCTGGATGCAGTCTTATAATATCCAAGTTCAGAAGCCCTTATAGCGATAGAAGTTATGTGGGAGTACTGGGACCTACCAGGCAGAGCTATAAGAATACTATGCATTTGGTCCAGCACGCCGGCCGTTCACTGGAGGCTGTCTTATAGGCTATGGCAAAAGCAAAGAAACCTACGATTAAAGATTTTGAGCAAAAAATAGGCGAGCTTACTGAAGCTTTGCAGCGTGAGCGAGCCGATGCGATTAATATAAGAAACCGACATGAACAAGAACTTGCAAATTTGCGTACCACCATTAAAGCCAGGGTAATAGAAGACCTTTTGCCGGTTATTGATAATTTTGAGCGTGCGCTATCGCATACGCCAAAAGACCTGCAGAACAATGACTACGTAAAAGGCGTAAAAGGTATAGTTAGGCAGTTTGAGAAGACCCTTGAAGACGTAGGAGTACAAAAAATAAAGACAGTCGGAGAAAAATTTGACCCTAACTTGCATGAAGCGGTCAGTACCGACGGCGAAGGCGACGACGAAATAGTCAGCGAAGAGCTTCAAGCCGGTTATATCCTAGGCGACGAGGTAATACGCCACGCCATGGTCAAAGTAAAAAACAAATAATTTTGCTTTTGTTTAAGCTATACCTTGTGTGATAGATTTATACGATGATTGAGATAGACAGACCGCAGGGACCTGAAACATCTATTGATAGGGCTTTTTCTTATGGCATGGATATATGGGACAGGGTTAGAGGGGGTGAGTTTGAACCAAGAAGACCTTCTACCCGCAAATTAATTCAAGGAAATGTTGCCCGCCTGTTGGACGAGGAAGAAAGAAGCCAAGAGAACATAAGTTGGATAGTAGATGGAAGTAGATATGTCTCCGAATCTAGCGAAAGAACCGATTTGCTGAATAATTTCCTGCTTGAAATAGCCCTTGAACCGGAAGTATCTTTAGGCGAGCTTCGAGATATGGGCTATGGGCTGGATACCCCTAACGGAGATGAAACCGTGTATGCTGTAGCTCGTTTCCTGACGAAGGATATGCCAGCACCGTCGCCGGATTTATAATAAACCCGCTTTTGGTTAGCCGTTTAAATATTGTTACGCTTTAGAACTATGGTAATGCCAGAGTATAGAGAAGAATTGCAAGGAAGGCTTGAACGCACGGGCGGGGCAGTTTTACTCGACAGTCTGGGCGAAGCCCTGCCTTACGAGAAAGAACATTGCGGCAGGGTCGGGGAACTGGCAATGCATGTGGTTGAAGAAACAGGAGGGCGGCCGGAGAGGATTTTAGAAGCTGGCTTTGCAGGATCGCTTCATGATGTCGGGAAGATTGATCCCAGGGTCCGGTTTCTCGTGGCCTTAGTTAGGGACTTGAGGCCTGAAGAAAGCCAAGAAGTAAATACGATACATACGACTTTGGGTGCGGCAAAGATAAAAGGCCTTGAAGTAGATGAAGAAGACAATAATCTTATAGAAGCTGCAGTCCGGGCAGCTTATTTTCATCACCACAAACCGCGGGACTTCTTGAACCTTTCCGGAGTACCCGATGTGAGTATGATCAGAGTCATACAAATAGTCGATAAATTTGATGCCATGCAAGACGGAGACAGGCCGTATCATAGAGGTAATCCTCTTTCACCTGAAGAAGCTCTGTCCGACATAGAAGCACTCTTAAGAGATCAGATGGCTTTTGATAATCTAGCGGAGAGCACAGTAGGCGTCTTAAGGGCGATACCTTAGAAAAAACGAATGTTAGCACTCTTGACCGTGCCAAGACTACTAACTCCCAGAGTAGATTAGCAGTCTTGACATGAGAGTGCTAATTTATTACACTGGCAGTATAGTCTTATGACTGCTAACTTACATTAATAACTTAAACTTTGTATGAGCACAGAAAGCTTTGGCTTCTCTCGGTTTTGCATAAAGATGCAATACCTTGGAAGTGCGAAGCACGGAGCGAAACGTATAAATGATACGTAGAGCGAGTACTGTAGCAACTGACAAGGCAGGGCGCTTTAAGCACAGCTGGTAGCTGGCTTTGCCAGATAACAGAACTGTGTGATGCAAAGACGAGAGGAGAACAAAGTGGGAAAGATAATTGGAATTGACTTAGGAACAACTAACAGCGCTATGGCCGTGATGCAAAGCGGTAAGCCGGAGATTATCGCGAATAGCGAAGGAAACCGCACTACTCCAAGCGTAGTTGCTATTAATAAGAATAAAGAACGTCTTGTAGGCCAGGTAGCCAACAGGCAGAGAGTGACTAATGCTACGAACACCATCTTTGGAGTGAAGCGCTTGATAGGCCGTAAATTTTCAGATAATGAAGTACAAAAAGACATAGAACTTTATCCTTATAAGATAGTAAAAAGCGGCAGCGGAGTTAAAGTTACCATGGGCGATAAAGACCACAGCCCTGAGGAAGTTTCGGCAATGATTTTATCTAAACTAAAAGCCGACGCCGAGAAATTTCTTGGAGAACCTGTGAGCGAAGCGGTAATCACCGTACCGGCCTATTTTGATGATTCACAGCGCCAAGCAACAAAAGATGCCGGTAAGATTGCCGGGCTGGAAGTAAAAAGAATCATAAACGAACCTACAGCGGCAGCGCTTGCTTATGGTCTGGATAAGGGTAAAGAAGAAAAAGTAGCAGTATTCGACCTAGGAGGCGGTACTTTTGACGTATCTATCCTGCAGCTTGGAGACGGTGTGTTTGAAGTGCTCAGTACTAACGGCGATACCCACTTAGGCGGAGAAGATTTTGATCTCAGAATCGTCAACCACTTCGTACAAGAATTTAAAAAAGAAGCTGGAATTGACATAAAAGAAGACAAAGCCGCCATGCAGAGGCTGAAAGAGGAAGCCGAGAAAGCCAAGAAAGAACTCTCGACAAATCAGGAAACTGACATCAATCTTCCATTCTTGACTGCAGATGCCGAGGGTCCGAAACACTTTGAATATAAACTTTCCCGAGCCAAACTGGTAGAGATAGTCGGAGACTTGATTGATAAGACTGCTGAGCCGTGCGAGAAGGCGCTTAAAGACGCTAAGCTGAAGTCTGACGATATCAACGAAGTCATTCTAGTCGGCGGTATGACCAGGATGCCGGCTGTAGTTGATAAGGTTAAAGACATTTTCGGAAAAGCCCCGAAACAAGGCGTTAACCCGGATGAAGTCGTGGCTATAGGGGCGGCTATACAGGGCGGTGTTTTGCAGGGCGACGTAAAAGACGTGCTTCTTTTGGATGTAACACCTCTTAGCTTAGGTATTGAAACCTTAGGCGGTGTGGCAACCAAGCTTATTGAACGCAATACGACTATTCCGACCAGTAAAAAAGAAGTTTTCTCTACTGCTGCCGACAATCAGCCCCAAGTGGAAATCCATGTTGTCCAAGGCGAGCGTGAAATGGTTGCTGACAATAAATCTCTTGGTAGATTTGTTCTGGACGGAATTCCGCCAGCTCCGCGCGGTGTACCACAGGTAGAAGTTACATTTAATCTGGATGCAAACGGCATCTTGAATGTAACAGCTAAAGATAAGGGTTCCGGCAAGGAGCAAAGTATTACTATCCAAAACAGCGGTAATCTGAACAAAGAAGAAGTAGAGAAAGCTGCAAAAGAAGCAGAAGCTCATGCCGATGAAGATAAGAAGAAGCGTGAATCCGTAGAGCTTAGAAACCAGTTGGAAAACGCAGTATATCAGGCCGAGAAGCTGAAGAATGAAAACAAGGACAAGCTAGACGAGAAAGACATAAAAACCATAGACGAGGCGACGGAAGTGGCTAAAAAAGTCCTAAAAGATGAGAAAGCTGACTTTACTGCTCTTGAAAACGCTGCGAAAGACCTCAACGAAAAGATAATGCCGATAGGCGCTAAGATGTACCAAGAATCAGCAAAAGCTGATTCAGCTGACAGTGAACAGCAGACAGGTGACAGTAAAGACGAAAAGAAGAAAAAGGATGAGCCGGTTGAAGGCGAAGTCGTTGATTCTCCTGAGGATAAAAAGAGCGACAAAGATAAAAAAGACAAATAAGACCAATTTGTTTATAGTAAGCACCGATAAACAGGTTAAATAAACCCAATAATGTTACGATTAATTTATGAACATGCTTAAGAAAATATTTGCTAAAAAAATCCAAGATACTTTCCCGTATATTTTAATAGTCGGTGGAATCATGGCTTTATATGCGGCATTTGCTCTCACTATAGAAAAATTTGCCGTATTGCAAAATCCCGACCACCATCTTAGCTGCAGCCTAGACCCAGTCTTAGCTTGCGGACCGGTCATGTTGTCGGAACAAGCTACTGCTTTTTGGAATATACCTAACCCTGCTATCGGCCTTGCGGCTTTTGGAATGTTTGTGATGACAGGACTAGCGATGATAGCTGGCGCTAAAATGAAGCGCTGGTTTTGGAATATGTATATATTCGGCGTCAGCGCCGGCTTGGCTTTAGTTTTTTGGCTAATGTACCAAACAGTTTATAGCATAGGGGCTCTTTGTATCTATTGCATGCTGGTTTGGGCGGTTATGTTCAGTATAGGCTGGTACTTGTTCCAATATCTTTTAGCAGAGAAGCATATAAAATTAAATAAAAAATTTACTAACTTTGTAAGAAAACACCATTTTGATATTCTACTTGTCTGGTTTTTGTTAATCGTAGTCTGGATACTGAATCATTTTTGGTATTACTACGGCCCAAAACTGGGTTTTTAACTTATGGCTAAACGAGATTATTATGAAGTACTGGGACTTAATAAAAGCGCTTCTGATGACGAAATCAAGAAGGCCTATAGGCGCTTGGCAGTAAAACACCACCCTGACCAAGGCGGCAAAGAAGAACAGTTTAAAGAGATTGCCGAAGCCTATGAAGTGTTAAAAGACGAGAAAAAACGCCAGCGTTATGATCAGTTCGGCCATGCCGGCGTAGGCACCAGTGCTTCCAGCGACGGCAGCCAAGATCCTTTTGCCGGTTTCGGCGGTTTTGGAGCGCAAGGCCAAAGCGTTAATTTCGACTTTGGCGACTTAGGCCTAGGAGATATTCTAGGCAGTTTCTTCGGCGGGGGCAGGTCCAGCTCTGGAAAAGCCCGCGGGCAAGATATAGAGACTATAGTGGAATTAGAGTTTGAGGAAGCTATTTTCGGCCTGGAAAAAGATATAAAATTGAAGCTTAATGATACCTGCTCACACTGCAAAGGTACTACCGCTGAGCCTGGGTATGAACTAAAAACTTGCGATACTTGCGGCGGTACAGGCCAGATGGTCAGAGCGATGAGAACAGTTTTTGGCGATATACAGCAGCAAGTTCCTTGCAAAACCTGCAAGGCAACTGGAAAGATCCCCGAAAAAACTTGTTCAGTCTGCCGGGGAAGCGGAACAGAACGGAAATCCCAGACGATAAAGCTGAAGATTCCGGCTGGTATAGACGACGGCACAACAATACGCCTTCGCGAGCATGGACAAGCTATCGCCAACGGCCCAAAGGGAGATCTGTATGTTCATATCAGGGTAAACCCCCATAAGGAATTTACCAGAGAAGGTTTTCTGATATTGAGCGAACATCACATCGACATGATTGAAGCGGCCTTAGGAACAGAAGCTGAGATAGATACCGTTGATGGACCGGTAAAAATGAAAATACCTCCTGGCACTCAGAATGGAACGGATTTTAAATTATCAGGCCACGGAGTACCGAAGATAAGAACTACAGCTAGAGGCGACCACATCGTATCAATATTTGTGGATACTCCGACTAAATTATCCAAAAAACAGAAGGAGTTGTTAAAAGAGTTTAAAAAATCAAAGAAATCCCGCTTTGGTTTATAGCTTGCCTGATGAGCGATCAGCAAATACAATAAATAGAATGCGTAAGCTTGATAACAGAGGTTTAATTCCCCTTCTAATCGTCATATTGCTGGTTGTTATTTCTATTATTGTATTAGCGTATATTAGGGTTAAAGAAAATCAGGGTTGATAATTTCACCGGATTTGGCAAAATATCAAGACGATGAGTTCAAAACTTACAATTATCGGCCGAGAGGCAGAAGTCACTCTACCTTTGGTAGGGGTCAAAGGCGTAAAATCTAAAACAGATACAGGCGCCGATCTTTCTTCGATATGGTGCGGAGAGATAAAAAAGGTAAAGGACAGGCTGGAATGTATATTTTTTGGACCGGGGAGTCCGTACTATACCGGTAAAAAAATCATATTCAATAAGGCAGAATATAAAAAATCAAAGATTTTTAACTCCTTTGGAGCGGGCGAGAAAAGATATAAGGTGAAGATGCCGATAGTTGTCAACGGCAGGCGAATCCGTACCACATTTACTTTAGCCGACAGATCAAAAAAAGAATATCCCATACTAATCGGCAGGAAATTGCTGGCCAAAAAATTCCTAGTCGATGTTGCTGGAGGACTATCTATGAAAGATGGGGCCAACACGGTGGGAGACAACGTATAGCTTGAAAATATTAATTTTATCAATCGGGCCGGGTAATTACAGCACCAGACGCCTGCGTATTGAAGCCCAAAAACGCGGACACAATGTTAAGGTAGTTAACTATAACCAATGTTATCTGACAGTCGAAAAAGGCAACCCGGTTGTTTATTATCGTGGTTCAAGACTGAAAAATATAGAAGCGGTGATACCCAGAATCGCCCATAGCTACACAAAATACGGATCAGCTGTTTTGCGCCAATTTGAAATGCAGGGGGTTTACACGCCTGTGAGCTCCATTGCTATAAACAGGGTTAGAGATAAGTTGAGAACCTATCAGCTGCTTGCAAAAAGCCATATTGGTATACCGAAGACCGTTATTGCTAGGGAAACTTCAGATTTTGAAGACGTTATTGAGCACGCAGGAGGCCCCCCGCTGATTATAAAAGTTGCTAGGGGAACCCACGGAAACGGTGTCGTAATGGCAGAGAATAGGAAAGCCGCAAAAGCAGTAATGCAGGCATTTTATGTAGAAGGGGTGAACTTCTTGGTGCAGGAGTTCGTAGCTGAGTCTGCTGGCGAAGACATCAGGGCCATAGTCGTAGGCGGTAAAGTCGTATCCAGTATGCAGCGTAGAAGCCTTGATGATGACTTTCGCTCCAATCTTCACCAAGGTGGCACCGGCGAGCCTATAAAGCTCAGCGCAAGGGAAAGGACCACTGCAGAGAGAGCAGCCAAGGCCATGGGCCTCCATATTTGCGGCGTGGATTTAATGCGTTCAAAACGAGGCCCTCTGGTCCTGGAAGTAAACGCCAGTCCGGGCATCACCGTAGAGAAAGTCACCGGTGATAACGTAGCTATAAAAATGATTGAATACGTAGAAGCAAACGCAAAAAAACGAAAAAGCAAAGATAAAATCGGTGCGTAAACAGCTTATTGTTTATGGGCTTACATTTATTGTTGTCGGGTTTGCTGTTTGGTTGAGCTTAAAACTGGAAAAACCCGAGGCAGTTACTTCAGCAAAAACCTGTGTCCAGATAGAGCATAGCTGTTTCGAGATGGAAGTTGCCGACACTAACGAAAAACGTATCAGGGGGCTATCAGGCAGAGAAGGTTTAGAAGAAAACCAAGGTATGCTTTTTGTTTTCGAACAGGTTGAAGAGCAGTGTTTTTGGATGAAAGATATGTTGTTTAGCATAGATATGGTTTGGACAGACATCCACAGGAAAATTATAAAAATCAAGGAGAACGTATCGCCGGATACTTTCCCAGACTTATTTTGCAGCGATGACACGAAATATGTACTTGAATTTAATCAAGGCTTCGTTTCAAAGTATGGATTAAAACTGGGATCAACGCTACAATTTAAAGAGTAAGAATAGATAATGGATGAAACTTTAATACTTGGAATCGCCGTACTTGCCCTTTGGGCTTTAGTAGTTTATCTTCGAATTCCGACAACCGTTTTATTTTTGAGCATATTAATAGGCAAGCTTTTTGCCGAAGAGTTGTCGCTGGATGCATATGAAGTTGTTAGCGGCGTCCTGCCTGGTATTACCACAACAGCCGTACAAGCAGGATTACTGATTCTGCCTGTTGTTCTAACCATAGTTTTTCTAAAAGGCTCAACATTGAAGTCTAGTATGCTATTCAATGCTGTTCCTCTGTTTTTTTGTCTGGTTACACTAGGGTTGTTTATTAATCCATATTTTGATGTTGTTAGCAGGCTGGACGAAGAACAAAGAATTATACTTACCGACAACCAGAGCTACGTAGTAGCTGTAGCTGGCTTAGTGACTCTTTTAAGTTCGTGGCTTTCAAGGGGCAGGAGCTTGAGCGGACATCGCCGCCATAAGAGGAAAAACAACTAGCCTATACTAGCGCTCCCACCGGCGGATTGATCGTCTTGATTTGCACTATTTGAATCATCTTCTGGCGCGCTGGAACCGCTTTCAGGCGGTTGAGACGGTGATTCATTCTCTGGCGGTAGTTTTGGTTCTTCCATGGAGCCGTCTGTAGAGCCGCTTTGATAACTGTCTGTGCCAGGAGTGCTTGTTGCTTCTGTTGATTCCTCAGGCGCGCCTGGAGCTGGTTCTTCATTAGAATACGACGGTGTAGTGCTGTCAGCTTGAGCCACAGTTTGCGTATCATCCGGTGTAGGTGTATCTCCGCCTTGTGGGCTCACGGTATTATTTGCATCCGGCGCTTGGCTTGAAGCATCTGCAACTGGCTGGCTTGGTGGCGAGGCAGGATTTTGATTCGAAAGCCCCGAAGAGGCAGCTGCTCCTCCGGTTACTGTCCCAGGGGTCACCACATTACTACCTTTTGAGCTGGATGTGCCTGAAGCCTGCTGCTGGGGATCTTTACTTTTCTTAAATATGCCGAATAATTTGCTTAAAAACATATATCTCCTTAATTTACTGTCTTTTAATAGGTTAATGCTTTTGCTTTTTCTATGCAACAATAAAGGCCTACAGATTGACTTTTTGTAATTTTCGTAGATAATCTAAGAAGTTAATTTTCTCTAAGGCTACCAAGTTTTTGCGCTTGAGCAAAGTACAAAGCGCGGCTGAGGAGTGACCGGAGATGTAGTAAACTACATTGAGGGCACCCCCGTAAAGCTTGCGTAGCGCAAAGGCTTGGGGGCCGTTAGCTCAGCTGGTTAGAGCACCTGCCTTTTAAGCAGGGTGTCCCGGGTTCGAGTCCCGGACGGCCCTCCATTGAAACAGTCCAGTCTTTATGGCTGGGCTTTTTCAATCCCACGGAACAGCTTCATCTTATGTTCATGCTATACTTTTTACATCATGACAACAACAAAAAACATATTAATATTTATCACTATGCTATTTACTGTCGTAACAGCTCTTTTGCTATTGCTGGCAGTTTTCGAAGTTACTGATAGCAATGAAACGCAGGATAATATTATAAAGCTCGCTAAAGCTTCGGGAATCATTGCAATAGCAACGGCTGTGGTTTTCGGATTATCCACTATTTCCGCTAAAAAGTAATACGCTGCTCTTTCCCACGAACTAAGTACTATTTATTCGCGGTGTTATAATTTATCTGAAAATTAGGAGAAGTTATATATGGCAGGACATAGCAAATGGGCCAAAATTCATAGGGGCAAAGCTATAGAGGATGCCAAGCGCGGCGCTATTTTTACAAAGCTTGGAAATAATATAGCTGTTGCTGCTCGCGGGGGCGATGACCCTGATTTAAACTTTGTTTTGAGGTTGGCTATAGACAAAGCCAAGCAGGCTAATATGCCGGCAAATAATATACAGCGGGCGATTGACCGCGGTAGCGGCAAGCTTGGCGGAGATCAGATCCAGGAAGTGATGTACGAAGGCTATGGACCTGGAGGTACAGCCGTACTGGTAGAGTGCGCCACGGATAACATAAACCGGACTTATCCGGCCGTCAGGCTGGCTTTCACAAAGCATGGAGGTAATATTGCCGAAAAAGGTGCGGTTGCTTTTCAATTTGAGCGAAAAGGCGTCATCAGGGTTAAAGGTACAGGCGAAGACCAGCTAATGAATATTTTAGAATCCGGCGCTGAAGATGCAGTGGAAGAAGACGGCGAAACTACGGTTTATACAAACCCTAAAGAACTGACAAAAGTTCGCGATGGACTGCGGAAACAAGAAATCGAAATTATTGAAGCGGGCTTAAGTTACGAACCGACCAGTACCGTCGATATTAACGACAAAGCTACAGCAGGCAAGGTCTTAAGACTCATGGAAGCACTGGACGATATAGATGATGTGAGCGAGACCTATACCAACTTTAATATCCCCGATGAATTCTTAGAATGAAATCTTATACCTCAGAACTGGCTTTCGCCCAGAAAATGGCTAGCGAAGCCGGAAAAATAATGAAAAGATATTTCCGTTCACAAGATATAGACACGGAATGGAAGGCTGATCATACACCGCTGACAATCGCGGATAAGAAAATCAACGATCTGCTGATTGAGCAGGTAGAAAAGCACTATCCCGACCACGGTGTCATTGGCGAAGAAGATAGTTATATGGAGGAGAGAGACATGGTCTGGGTTGTAGATCCGATTGACGGCACTGCTCCTTACAGCCTGGGAATTCCCACCAGCACCTTCTGCTTAGCTTTGGTTGATCGTAAGGACGGACAGCCGGTCATAGCTGTTGTTTACGATCCTTTTTTGGACCATCTATATACAGCTACAAGAGGAGAAGGTGCTTACCTGAACGGAAAAAAACTTAAAGCCTCGTCTGTTGAGAATTTTCATCATAGCTACTTGGCAGTTAATGGTTTTGTTAAGAAAGTAGAAAACGGCAAAGTTCTGATTAGGCCCGGAAAACTAATGGAAAGAATTCGCCAATCTCACGGCGGCAAGTGCTTAACTTTTCAATCGCATGTTTATACAGCGATGAAAGTTGCTTCCGGGGAGCTTGTCGGTTCTGTTTTGGCTTTCGGATCCCCTTGGGATGCTGCGGCCGCATCACTGATTGTTGAGGAAGCTGGCGGATTGGCTACTGATTTAAATGGAAAAAAGAGGCGCTATGACGAATTTGCTAACGGTACAGTCGTAGCAGCTAACAGCAAAATACTTGATATATTGATTTATGAAATAAAAAAATCGGCAGAAGACAAGTGAAAATCCTAGGGATTGATCCAGGGACAGGAATATTAGGTTTTGGCGTGATTGAGAAAAAATCATCAAGACTGTCCATGCTGGATGCCGGAGTCATACGGACTACTTCGAAACAGAGCGACGGTGAAAGGCTTAAAATCATCTACGATGAACTAGCCGGAATCATCAAGCAAAATAAGCCTGATGTACTGGCTGTCGAAAAGTTATTTTTTGCGCAAAATGTGACAACAGCCATGAGCGTATCGCAGGCCAGGGGCGTCGTAATGCTTTGCGGGGTACAAAGCGGATTATCAGTATTTGAATATACTCCTTTGCAAATAAAACAGGCCATTACAGGTTACGGACGGGCGGATAAAGCACAAATCCAGCAGATGGTGAAGAATATTTTGAAGCTTGATGATATACCGAAACCTGATGATTGCGCCGATGCCCTGGCTTGCGCCATAACCCATGCCATGACCAGCCACTATGCTTAAATAAACCATAAAAAACTTGCAAAACAGGTCCGGCCGGACCAAAATTGCAAGTTAATTTATATTTGAAAAGATGTACACAATGTATAATAAGTAGCAATGATCGCCTACCTTGAGGGAGTAATCCGAGAAAAGAATATTGACAGCGTAGTGATTGACGTAAACGGCGTGGGTTATGGCGTTAAAGTTACTCTAAATGACATTGTTAATTTGAAGGGCAACGAGAAAGTAAAGCTGCACATCTACGAAAATATACGCGAAGACATGCATGATTTATACGGGTTTGTTGACGCCTCAAGTCGGCGTCTTTTTGAACTGCTTCTGACTGCGAAAAACGTTGGTCCAAAGGTTGCCCTAGCAGTTATGAGTATTGATAAGGAAGAGGCAATACGCTCAGCCATAGCCGGCGGCGATGTAGAGCTTATAAAAAGCGCGAAACATGTCGGCAAAAGAGCAGCCGAACAAATTGTAGTTGAACTGCGCGATAAAGTCGGGCTTCAAGCCGGCGAAGATGCTGAAGGGGTTGTAACGCGCGGAAGCGCAAACACCAAGGACGAAGCTGTCCAGGCTTTGATTTCCCTAGGGTTTTCGTCCAGCGAAGCTTCGGTGGCGTTATCGGATGTTGATAAAACCTTGCCAACGGAAGAAAAAGTTAAGCTAGCCTTAAGGACTAAAAGATGACCGTAGAGAGAATAGTCCAGCCAAAAGCGGACGACGACAACAAAGAAGAAGAATTTGATAATTCCTTGCGCCCAAAGGATTTTTTGAACTATATAGGCCAGGAACGATTAAAGAAAAACATAAAGCTAGCTATAGACGCGGCCAGGAAACGCAACGAACCAGTTGACCATATTCTGCTGTTCGGTCCGGCCGGTCTCGGCAAGACTACCATGGCTACCGTGATTGCCAATGAAATGGGCGCGCAAATACGTATTACTTCAGGCCCGGCGATTGAACGGGCAGGAGATTTAGCCAGTATACTCACCAATCTGGAAGAAGGAGATATTTTATTTATCGATGAGATCCACAGGCTTAACCGCAGCGTGGAAGAAGTACTTTATTCTGCCATGGAAGATTTTAAATTGGATATTATGTTGGGCAAAGGCCCCAGCGCTAAGAGCATGAGGCTTGATTTGCCCAAATTTACCATAATAGGCGCAACTACCAGAACCGGATCGCTTGCTGCTCCTCTGCGCGACCGCTTTGGCCTGCAGCATAGACTGGAATTTTATAATGACCTAGAAATTGCCAAGATCATTAAACGTTCCGCCGGCATATTGGGAGTTAACATTGACGATAAATCGGCAAGCTACTTGGCGAGCCGGGCAAGGCTTACCCCCAGAATCGCTAACAGGTTATTGCGCCGGGTAAGGGATTATGCCGACGTGAACGGGGATGGCATAGTTGATCATTCCGTTTCTAAAAAGGCTATGGGGATGCTAGAGATAGACGATCTAGGCCTTGACCCTTCCGATAGGAGGGTTCTGCTGGCCATTATTGATAATTACAAAGGAGGACCGGTAGGTATAAAAACACTAGCGGCTCTTACCGGTGATGAGCAGTCAACGATTGAAGATTTCTTCGAGCCGTATTTGATACAAGTAGGGTTGATAGAAAGAACACCAAAAGGCAGGAAAGCAACCCATAAAGCGTATGAACATCTGGACAAAAAATCCAAGAAAAGTTCCAGTCAGGAAAGTTTGTTATAATCGTGGCCAATGAACAGCGACGATAAAATCCATAATCCCGTAGAAGAATATATGAAGCACCTTATGGAGCGGGATAAGCCCGACAAGCCGCCGGAAACAATTACTGAGCCTACGAAACACCTGGAAGTTAAAATGGACAGAGGCGAAGAACACGGCGCATTTAACTCATCCGGCGGAAGCAGGCAGGAAGCTCTCAAAGTAGCCGACGCCATAAAACAGTCGGTTAATCTAAAAAGAAGCTCAAAAGAAGAGCACATATTCAATATAAGACGACATCCTATGGGAATAATACTTGCATTTTTAGCAGTAATTATCGGCTACGCTGTAGTTTTTTCAGTCATAGGTTTCTTATTGCCGGGCTTTGCCGATCTAACAGGCTCCGAACTAAGTTCCATAGGGCTCCTGGCAGGTATATCTATGCTGGCGGTCTTTTCCATAGGGCTTATGTACCTGCTTTTCAAAGCCAGGAGCTATATGCTGCATCGTTTGATATTAACGGACTTAAATATCATTCACATCTTACATACGGGTATATTAGACAAAAAAATCACAAAGTTGCCAGTTGCAGATGTAGAGAACGTCAAGATACAAAAAACAGGTTTATTTTCCTCAATTTTTAATTACGGAACGATAATTATTGAAACAATTGAAGGGCAGAATAATTTTACTTTCAAATACGCTCCGTATCCGGATATCCACGCCAAGGCTGTCAACGATTGCAAGCTAGAATATTTAGCCAGCCACAAAATAGCTAGTCTTTGAACGGATTATCCCGGGCTTCTTTAAAAAGAGATTTCACGGCTATGTTGCGTTTTTCTAGTTTTAATATCTTATCTATGGACTGCTCATCCACTATAATCCGCTTAATAGTATTTTCTTGCTGGCTTAGCTGCTCGATTGAGGGTTCTTGAGAGCTGTATTGGTTTATTCTGTAGATTAAAAATCCGTTTACGCTCAGGACAAGCAACAGGAAAACAGGTACGATGAACTTTTTAAATTTATATACGAACCTTTTAGCTTGGCCCGGTATCTGTTTGATATCTATATTGGATAAATCTTTATTCATAATTTATGGCTTTACGAACGCGTTTAATGTTAATGAAAATGTTACATCAGTCCCGTTATTTTCCGGAGTTATGCTGATTCTCCCTACATGCGCTGTCCGCCTGTTTGACTCTAGTTTTTCCAGGAAAGTAAGGAATTGGTCGTAACTTACCGGGTCGTTTTCGTCGGTTTCTATAGTGATTCCAAGAGAGAAAACCCCAGGTATGCCAGAAACAGGCTGGACCTGGGTCAAGGCTTTATTTGTTGCAGCGGGTGAATTCGCAGCTTCTTCAGGGGAAGTGGAAGTGCTGGCACCCTCCTCCGTGGTAGCTGTTGCTGCTGGCCGGCTGTCTCCCAGTGATGACGGCTGGAAGCTAATACCGCTAAGTCTCACATTGCTTTCCTGGGCAATCCTGATAATTTCTCTTACGGTTCTTGCCTGGTCTTTATCTTGAGGCACTATCTGCTTAGTTATATCGTTTAGCTCGCTATAGTTTTCAACATCCTGCTTTGCTTTGATTAATGAGATGCTCTGTTGTTCCAGCACTTTACTGCGAGCTTTTAGTTCGCTGAGTCGTTCAAACTGTTTTTTGAAAACCGTATTGCCTAATACGGCAGATCCTATTATTAAACTGCATAGAACAAAGCTTATAATGACCAGACCGTAAAATACTTTTTTAGCGCTCACTGCTCACCCCCTATGTAGACAAACTCTGTATTATCGCCGAATAGCACCTTTAGCCTTACGTTGCATGGATATAAAGGCGCATTTTCAGATGCGGCTTCCTCTTCCGGTACTTGCGGACACGTTATCGTTTCAATATCGGCTTGCTTGAAAATTTTATTTTGCGGGTCGCTTAAGTTTACTTGTATTTGCGAAGCGGTATTGAAGTCGGTCGCATAGGCCTGGATGGTCAAACCGCCCTGTAGGCCTTCCAGGGTTATTGATTCTAGGGCTGTTCCCGGGGGTAGGGCTGCCCCAAGCTGTTTAATCAGCTTTGAAAACAGTATCTCGCGGGATAAAACTTCAAGAACCAGCTTGGTGTTATTAGAGATTTCATTTACTTCGGCCGTAGTTTCTTCAATGTCCTGTTCTTTTAAGGCGGTCTCTGTTTGTTCAACGTTTTTTGCTTCTCTTTTTATTGCTTGGTCAAGGTACAACCATCCGGCTCCTACGATCATCAAGCTGAAAGCCAGAGCCACAAGCAGGGCAATGACCCACCTGGACATTGTTCTGTTTCGCTTGGAATAAAACAGAGTCTGCTTATACTTCGGCGGGAGGAGGTTAATCATGCGAATATCCTCTTGGGGTTAATAAAAGCCAGCCCCGCCGCAGTTACATACAAGGACTTTTCATTATTGGAGGGTGATTTGCGTTTGTCTGATTCTATCTCTTGCCAAGGGTCGTAAGCTCTTACAGGTATGCGCAGCATATTTGTCAGATAGTCGCTTAATCCTGGCATATTAGCACCGCCTCCTATGGATACGACTTGGCCGATTTTTGACTTGGTTTCCGAGCGGTCTTCATAGTAGCGGACCATTCTTCTTACTTCTCGTACAATCTTATCCAGCTCAGGCTGGAGAGCTTCAATAATCTGTTTCTGTTTTTTGCTTTTACCCAGCCCGTATTTGGTTTTTATTATATGGGCTTCTTCGTGGTTTACGCCCAGTTTGGCGGCAATTGCTTCGGTGAAAGTATCGCCCCCGGCTGGCAGAGTGCTGGAAACCACGTTGGTTCTGTCATGTATAGATATATCAGCGGAGATAAAACCAAAGTCCATTAACACAGCAGGTATATCCTTGGTCGCTTGCTGCTGTTCAAAAAGCCGGGAAGCAGCATTAATACTGCTGTCGAACATTACCGGTTCCAAATCAAGTATTTTACATAGGTCAAGATACGAATCAATAACTTTTTTAGGTACGCCGACGGCTGAAACTTCAATGTTTTCTTTGTTACGGCTTATTATGTCGTAGTCAATGTACAGTTCATCCCGAGGGAGGGGAATGTATTGCTCTGCTTCCAAGTTGATAGCTTGCTCAATTTCATCATCAGAAAGACTCGGCAAATTAAAGGTACGGGTATAGGTAGAACTTGTCGGTATGCTCATAGCGACCCTTCTGGTTGTTATCTCGCCGACTATTTTTTTTGCAAACAGCTCTTTGATTGCGCTTGCCAAAATTTCAAAGTCTACAATAACAGAATCCTTTACAGCTTCGCTCTTAAAAGGGTTATAGCCGTAGCCGACAAGCTTGTGGTGTTTACCGTCAGCTTTAACCTGCATTACCTTTATTGACTTGAAGCCTATGTCCAGGCCAAATATATCTTTGTCTTTATAGAAGTATTTGTTGCTCATTGCTTTCCCAGCCAAAGCATTTTTGACTCTTTAAACTATAGCATTTTACAGGTCTTTTGCACACGCTATTATAAATAAAAAAGCCTCGGGATTTAAACCGAGACTTTTTCTTACCCAAGATACCGCTTACGGGGTATTTGATCCTTCTATAACAAAGTTCGCATCTTCGTTTTCTAGGTTAGCTTCTAGGGTAAAGTCTGTACAATCACCGTTAGTTGCTGTGTTATCACAGCCAGCAGGTGATGGGACGTAAGAGTATTGGTATGTACTAGAGGTGCCACCTGGTGCTGTAGCAGCGATCGTAGTCGTGCCAGTATTACTTGGATCCTCAAGAAGATCGTCGTTAAGACCCTGTGCGTTGGCAGTTCGCCAAGTTGCAGTGTTTAGGTCTGTCAATGTTGGATACCTGGAATTTTCAGAGAAATATATTTCCATATGGCTGGCTATAGATTTTACATCAGACTTACGCTCTGCGTCTCGGCCCTTTTTCTGTACGCCGGTAAATGTTGTTATAACTATTGCCGCGAGTATTCCTATAACGACAATTACTATCAAAAGTTCCACTAGCGTGAAACCGCTTTCTTTACGTTTAAGTGAGATCATAAGGACCCACCCTCCTTTATTTATTTTTTAATTTTGACCTTATCAAACCTAATATTATCTTATGATAAGTATCTGAAGTTGATTGTAACCATAAGAATTATATTAGTCAAGTTGTAGCTAACCGATGTTTTCGCTTAGGCTGGCAATCGGCCCCATAACACTGGCGGCAATCAGCCCCACCATGGCTCCGAGGACTACTATCATCAAAGGTTCTATAAGCGAGCTTAACCCGTCAATCACGACATCGACTTCTTCTTCATAAAAATCCGCGACCTTAACAAGTATAGTGTCTATCTGTCCGGTCTCTTCACCTATAGTAAGCATTTGGCTGACTATGGTAGGAAAATACGGGCTTTTGGACAGCGGCTCGGATAGCTGATGGCCGAATTTAACTTCTTTGGCTGCATCCATTAATTCTTTCTCGATGACCTTATTGCCTATTGCTTTGGCTGTAACCTGTAGAGAGTCTATGACGGAGACTCCTGCTCCCATCAAAGAAGCGAAGGTCCGGGCAAATCTCGCGAGGGCAACCTTAACAATGATAGTTTTTATGATAGGCGTGTTTAGCAAAAGCATATGAAAATTATATTTGCCTTTTTCCGTAGATATATATTTCTTTATTGCAAATACGACGCCGGCGAAAATAATGATAATCAAGATTGCGTTATTTTGCATAAAACCGCTTATATCCAGCATTATCTGGGTATAAATAGGCAATTCGGTATCCGGCCCACCCAAGTCTTTAATAATCGCGCCGATTTTAGGCATTACGAAAATCATAATTCCAAAGAAAGCTAAGATAGTTATGCTGAAGATCACTGTAGGATAAGCCATGGCGCTTTTGATTTTTTTGCGCATGGACGCGTCTTTTTCTATCTGAGATGCAAGTTTCTTAAGGATTTCTTCAAGTATCCCGCCGGCTTCGCCGGCCCTGACCATATTTACGAAAATGTCATTAAATGCTTTTGGGTGCACGGCTAATGCATCAGCGAAGGATTTACCGCCTTCGACATCTTTTCCGACTTTGCTTATGACTTCTTTGAAGTATTTATTATCTGTTTGCTCGCGCAGTGTGGCCAGCGACCTGTTCAAAGGCACTCCCGCGGATATCATCGTTGACAACTGACGGCTGAAAATTACAAGGTCTTTTATCTTGACTCTGGCGCCGAAACTAAATTTCAGGTTTTTCTTATCGTGTATCTCGTTCAGCGATAACGGCCTGATACCCTGGTGTTCCAAAGTGGCTAGAGCGCCGTCTTTATTGCCGGCCTCAATTGTACCGGTGATTTTCTTGCCGTCTTTAGCCGCCGTATATATGAATTTACTCATATGATTTATACACCACGCCTTTCCATCCCAAGCAGAGCTTGGTCTTGTAAGTCGTTCTTGGCACCAAATCCATTTTTCATCTGCGATGCTCCTTCAACGTACCATTTGTACGCCTCAGTTCGCTTCTCGTTGAGAAAATGTATTTTGTACTCAAGTGTATTAATCATAGATACATTAAGTTAGTTTTCGCTAGTGACTCTTAATATTTCCTCTACGCTTGTCTGTCCGCGAAGAGCCTTTATGAAGCCGTCAAGCTGCATAGTTATCATACCGTTTTTTATGGCTTCATTCTGGATTTGGTCACTTGTGCCGTTGCTTATTATTAACTTTTCAATATCGGAATTATTCGCTAGTACTTCGTATATACCGACTCTTCCTTTATATCCCGTATGACCGCAGACATCACAGCCGTCTCTAGCTGGTTTCCATAATTGCTTTATGCTCGTCTGGGAAGTCGCTAGTTCATTTACTGATGTCTTTCCTTTTTTATCTTCGTTCGCTTTACCAACTCCGCCGTCAAGAGCCTGTTTCTCAAGGTCGTGTATATTAGCCATTGATTTTGAGTCGCCGATACTGAAGATATCATTCATTTTTTTAAGTTCTTCATTGTCCGGTTTGTATTGCTGTCTGCAATCAATGCACAGTCTTCTGACTAATCTTTGCCCCACGACTGCTCTTACGGTACTGGCTATCAAAAACGGCTCCACGCCCATGTCAAGCAACCTTGGCAGGCAAGTCGCTGCATTGTTAGTATGGAGCGTCGCGAAAACCAGATGTCCGGTCAGTGCGGCCTGGACGCCCAGATCCGCAGTCTCTGAATCCCTGATTTCTCCTACCATGATAATATTCGGGTCTTGTCTAAGTAGCGCTCTTAACCCTGAAGCGAAAGTCATGCCAGCTTTCGGGTTGACCTGCGTCTGGTTTGCTCCGGGGATTTTGTATTCAACCGGGTCCTCAACGGTCGATATGTTAACTTGTGGCCTGTTCAGAATCGACAGCGCGCTGTATAAGCTGGTCGACTTTCCTGAGCCGGTAGGTCCGGTTACCAAGATCATGCCGTGGGGCTGGACCATGGCATTATTTATAGATTTCAGAGAGTTGCCCCAATAGCCTAACTCCTCTAATGTAGCCGGCTTGTTAGATTCGCTCAGTATTCTCATAACGACTTTTTCGCCTTCGGCAATCGGCAGGGTGGAAACTCGCAGAGCGAATTTATCACTACCGATCTGAATTTTAAACCTGCCGTCTTGAGGCGCTCGACGCTCATCGATCTTTAGATTGCTTAAGATCTTTACCCGGCTAACAAGCGGGTTCTGGACCTTCTTGGGTAACTTGTTGGCTTCTCTTAGGATTCCATCGACCCTGTAGCGGATAAGTATATGGTTTTCCCTAGGTTCTATATGTATATCGCTGGCCCCGGATTTTATCGCATATTCAATGATCAGGTTGACGGTCTGGGCTATCGGCGAGTCTTCCGTAAGTTCATCTTCGCTTACTTCTTCCTCGGCTTCGTTTTCAGCTTCTTCGTCAAGCACGCTGGTAAAATCGCTGCTGACGTTTTCGTTATCGTATTGGTCAAGAGCTTTCTGGATGACCGAGCTCGGAGCTATATGTACTTTTATATCCGAACCTAATTGTTTTTGCAGAAAGCTAATAGCCTGGATATCGTCAGGGTCTTCCATGGCAAGCAGTTCTTCACCGTTGTTGCCGACGCCGAAAAGAACCACCCTATGCCGTTTAGCTATGCGTTCGGGAATAATTTTCAAGATTTCCTGCTTTAGCTCTTTAGGGTTTAGGTCTGCGAAAGGAACGTCTATTTCTTTTGCATAAAGCTTGGTCAATTCAGGCTCGCTGACTAATCCGTCAGCTATGACCACTTCCTGAAGAGTGGCTTTTTCTGTTTTGGCCTGGTCCTTCAGCGATTGTAGCTTCGGAGCGGTAGTCTTACCCGCGTCAATTAATAATTTATCCACCAAAGAGTCTGAAATACGCATATTTACTCCAAATTATACAGTAAATAAACATAACCATCTATGCATTGTCAAAATAACGCAAGAAGACAAATGTTATACTGGAAACCTAAGAAATGATGGAGGGTTTTGAAATTGGCAGATAACAAAAAAGCCAGCGCAGCGGATAAAGAGGGAAAAACCAAGGCATTGGGCCTGGCTTTGGAAACGATAGAAAAACAATTCGGCAAAGGCTCGATAATGAAGCTTGGCGATGCGCACAAAACTAATGTCGAGACAATTTCAACAGGAAGCCTAAGCCTCGACCTAGCACTTGGCGGTGGTATTCCGAAGGGCAGGATTATAGAGGTTTACGGTCCGGAAAGTTCAGGTAAGACAACACTGACCCTGCATGCGATAGCAGAGATACAGAAGAACGGAGGCACGGCAGCGTTTGTTGATGCGGAGCATGCGCTTGATCCGTCTTATGCCAAGAAACTGGGAGTCGATGTGGAAAATCTGCTGATTTCACAACCGGATAACGGCGAGCAGGCTCTAGAAATTACTGAGACATTGGTTCGTAGCAATGCTGTCGATATGGTGGTGGTAGATTCAGTCGCGGCTTTGGTGCCCAGGGCGGAGATTGAGGGCGACATGGGGGATTCGCACATGGGTCTGCAGGCTCGTTTGATGAGCCAGGCGCTTCGTAAGCTAACCGGAGTCATCAACCGTTCGCACACCACAGTTATATTCATCAACCAGATAAGGATGAAAATCGGCGTCATGTTCGGCAACCCGGAGACTACCACCGGCGGAAATGCCCTGAAGTTTTACTCCAGCGTCCGGATGGATATACGGCGTATTTCCCAGATAAAACAAGGCGACGATATAGTAGGCAATCGAACCAAAGTAAAAGTTGTTAAGAATAAGATTGCTCCGCCATTTAGAATCGCTGAATTCGATATTATGTACAATCAGGGAATCAGCAAATCAGGCGATGTCCTAGACCTTGCCGTAGACAGAGAAATTATAGAAAAGTCCGGAGCCTGGTTTTCTTATAAGGGTGAGAAGATTTCCCAAGGGCGAGAAGCTGCTAAGAAATACCTGGAAGAAAATCCGAAGACTCTCAAAGATCTGGAAAAACAGATACGCGAAGCTGCCGCCCAAGAAATATAAAACTCAATCCGAATGAAAATCACGGATATAAAACAGCAGGCCAAGCGCCAAGATAGATATTCTGTATTTGTTGATGGTAAGTACTCCTTTCCTTTAAGCGAAGAAGAGCTCTTAGCCCAAGACCTTAAGATTGGCCAAGAATTTAACAAAGCTGAGCTGGAAGCTATCAAGGATGAGGCAGTAATAGACAAGGGCGCATACAGGGTTTTAGATCTTATTTCACGACGCCCAAGAAGCAGGTGGGAGATAGAAGATTATCTGAAACGCAAAAATTACAAGCCTGAAGAAGTAGAAAAAATCATAAAAAAAATAAACAAAAAGGGCTATATAGATGATCTTAGTTTCGCGAAAAGATGGATAGAAAACCGCAGGCTTCTTAAGTCGACGAGTAAACTAAAACTACGCATGGAGCTGCGCCAAAAACGAGTCGAAGAAGAGTTTATACAGCGTGCATTGGAAAACGATGAAGCCGATGACCAAGAAGTCATAAAAGATCTTATAGCTAAGAAACGTTCGCAGACACGCTATCAAGATGAGAAAAAACTCATAGCTTATCTAGCTCGCCAAGGCTTTAACTACAGCGACATAAAAGACGCCCTCAAAGATACGGAACAGCAGTAGATGAGCTGGCAGATTGCGATAATTCTGCATCTTATCTTTACTGCTATGTTTGCGCTGGTCCAGCGTAATATCTCAAGACAATTTCAATCTCATGCAAGAGTGGCCACTGCTTTTTTCTACCCGATAGTTTCATTGATGGGGATCACATACGGTGCACTAAATTATGATATTTCATTTAACTTCTCAATCTATACCTGGCTGTTTTTGGCAGCTAACGGGTTTATCTTTGCGTCAACATTTATATCCGCTTTCAAATCCAACTCTCATATAGATGCCGCGCAGTTCGCCATATTACAAAGTACAAGGGCGATCTTCACCGTTATCATAGCGGCGATAATACTCGGCGAACGGATGAATGAGCTGCAGCTCTTAGGCATACTTGTCCTAACTATTTCTGCCGGTTTGGTGGCTGTCAGGCGGACGACTGCCAAGACATTCACTGTATCTAAATGGAGTTGGCTGGCAATATTTTCCGCTTTTGCTTTAGCTCTGGCAACTACTAACGAAAAATACTTCTTAGGGGAGATGAACGTGGGTACCTATATGGTTATCGGCTGGGGATTTCAGACAATGGCAGTCATGCTGCTGGCTACAGGCAGGTGGCATACCTTAAAAGATTTTGGCCCCAATGGAATAAAGCAGCTGGTTTATCTGGGGATTCTACGGGGCTTTCAGGGCATAACTTTTGTCCTAGCTCTGTCGCAGGTGGATGTTAGCTTGATTGCGGGCATTATGAGCTATCAAACGGTCCTGATTTTTATCGGCGGGATAATTTTCCTCCATGAAAGGGAGCATCTGTACCGAAGATTCGCCGGTTCGATGTTAGCTACCGTGGGCCTGCTGCTGCTTTTTTAACGGGCTGGAACCGTAGAAGCGGCCGTAGCTGATGACTTTTCCGTTGGGTTTTTAATTATGACTTTAGATCTGGTTATCTCGATTATCTGGTTGCGGTCTATGCTTAAATTTCCACCGGAGAAATCTTTTATTATAGATTGCGAAGCATAAACTTTTTTGATAATCATTCCGCCGGTCTCTACGGAAAAGTCCGTAACTTTGCCGTATTTTTTGCCGGACTCAGAGACGACTTTTTTGCCCATTAAATCGTAATCTACTTCAAGGACTTCCTTGTGCCTGACCAGCTCTTCCGGCTCGGACAGGACTTCGTGGTCATTTATTATGATACCTTTAGACGAAATCTCCCTTACGTCGCCAGACAGCAGTATTAATTCATCCGAACTAAAACGGTCATTAACATACCAGCCGAGCACTTTAAGATTATTCGGATTAATAATCATCTTTGTTGCTATGGCAACCTGTCCTCCTGTCCTAAGCGAAAGAACAGGGACATCCAGTAAGGTTTCGTGCAAACGAAGCATTAGTAAGTAGCCTCTAACATTATTCTATTAGTATACTAAATTACTAATGAGTACTGACAAGAAGATAGAGATTAAGGATGAAGAAGCGATGAAAGAGTTCGCTGCCGAATTCTCGCAGGATTTGAAAAAAGGCGATGTGGTTGAATTAGTCGGCGACTTAGGCAGCGGCAAGACTTTTTTTGCCCGTGCTTTGGCAGAGGCTCTTGGAGCGGAGAAGGTTTCTAGCCCGTCGTTTGTTATCAAGAACGAATATTTTGGAAATAAGCTGCGTATTTTGCATTTTGATCTGTACCGACTAACCGAACTCGGCCATATAAAAGATGAGCTCGCGGAAGATCTTTCTTCGGATAGTTTAGTGATTATAGAATGGGGGGATAGCGCGAAGGGAATCTTACCAAGCGATAGATATAAAATATATTTTAAGGTTACCGGAGAAAACTCCAGAGAGCTAACCGTAAATGATTATTCTTAGTATTAAAACAGACCAGGAAATATCTGAAGCAGGTCTTTTTAATCGAGGCAATAAACTAGAGTACGTCAAGTGGCAGGCTCACCGCGAGCTTTCTTCTACTATCCATAAGAAAATCGAGGGAATCCTAAAGTCTCAAAATATATCTTGGAATAATATCCAGGGAGTAGTTTTCTTTGAAGGGCCGGGAAGTTTTACGGGCTTGCGCATCGGCGCCAGCGTGGCAAACGCCTTGGCATCCGACTTGGATATACCAATAGTTCAAACCGCTGGAAGCAAATGGATTGAAAATGGGATTAAACAGCTTGCTAATAATCCGGAAAATCGACTGGCCGTTCCTAAATATGGGAGCTCTATCCACATCACAAAGCCTCGAAAATGATTGCTAAATATTAATTAATAAATGTATAATTAAGTTGTAAGACGGTTTTTTGAGGCGGTCTTCCAAAGTACAGTTTTAAGATAAATTTCTAAACATCGACATTATATAGATAGAGAATAGCTGAATAATCGGCGGACTAACGAAGTGATAGTGATTGTCCGACGGACTTCTGCATAACAACTCATCTTTGGCCGATAGAAAGGATAACAAAATGGATCCAATAACTTTTATATTGGCTGCTTTAGGTATTGGTTTGGGCTATGGTGCCAGCACCGTTAGATCAAAAAGCCAAATAGGCAAAGCAGAAGAAAAAGCAAAAAAAGAACTAAAAAAAGCAAAAGAAGAGGCTGAGAAGCTTGTCGAAAAAGCAAAAAAAGAAGCAGGAGAATTAGCCGACGAATCAAGAAAAGAAGACCAGTCAAGACGCAAGGAATTCAAAGAGATTGAAAAGCGCTTGCTTGGCCGCGAAGAGAACCTGGATAAGAAATTAGACAGCTTGGATAAGCGGGCAGAGAGCATAAGAAAAGCCGAAAATGAGATAGAAGAATTAAAAAATGAAATTCGTGATATTCGCACGAAACAGCAGGACAAGCTGGAAAAAATTGCCAAGCTTACCAAGACGGATGCCGCTGAAAAATTGATGGCCATGACAGAGCGTGACATCAAGAACGACCTTAAAGGCCTGATAACTAAGATTCAAAACGAAACCAGAGATTTAGCCGAAGAGAAGGCCGGGGCTATATTGATACAAACTATGGAGCGCATGGCCAGCGAAGTTACGGCAGAACGCGTGGTTAGCGCGGTTAAGCTTGAGGACGAGGAAATGAAAGGCCGTATCATAGGTAAAGAAGGCCGTAACATCCAAGCTCTTCAACGTGCGACGGGCGTCGACATAATGGTAGACGATACGCCGGGCATGATAATCTTAAGCTCATTTGACCCTGTCCGCCGCGAAGTAGCCAGGGTAGCTTTAGAGATGCTTCTAAAGGACGGTCGGGTTCACCCGGGCAGGATAGAAGAAGTCGTAGATAAAGCCCAGAAACAAGTTCAAAAGGATGTGATCCGCGCCGGAGAAGATGCCGCAAGAGAAGTCGGTATCATCGGCATACCAAAGGAGATATTGCAATATCTAGGGGAGCTTAAATACCGAACAAGCTACGGCCAGAACGTGTTGAAGCATTCTACCGAAATGGCCCATATGGCTGGAGTTTTAGCTGAGCAGATTGGTGCTAATGTAAAAACTGCTAAATACGCTGCCCTTATACATGACATGGGTAAAGCTTTGACGCACAAGATCGAGGGCAAACACCACCACATTACCGGTGAAATCGCCCGGAAATACGGAGTAAGCGAAGAAATAGCACATGCTGCTGAAGCACACCATGATGACATGGAAGCTACCACTCCGGAAGCATTGGTTGTCCGCGTAGTGGACGCGGTTAGTGCGGCGCGTCCCGGGGCCAGGAATATTTCTCAAGAAAATTTTGCTGAGAGAATGCGGGACTTGGAAAACGTGGCTTCAGGATTCAAAGGAGTCGATAAAGCCTATGCAATTAGCGCCGGCCGAGAAGTACGCGTATTTGTTAAACCGACCGATCTTGATGATCTGGGCTCAATCAAGCTTGCCCGCGACGTGGCTAACAAGATTGAATCAACTATGCAATACCCAGGTACTATCAAGGTGAATGTCATACGCGAAACCCGAGCGATAGAATTCGCTAAATAGTCTTCTGTCATGGCTCTTTATTTCGTAAGACACGGCGAAAGCACGAACAATGCTAAAAATCTGTTTTCCGGGAGAGCTAACCCTTCTTTGACTAAAAAGGGAGAAGAACAAGCTATCAAAACAGCAAGGGAAATAAAAGATCTGGTTGAAATATCCCATGTGATATCCTCGCCATTGGATAGAGCCGTCAGGACGGCTGAAATAATAGCTGAAGCCATAGGTTACGAAAAACCTATCGAGACAGACGAGCGCATCATAGAGTATGACCTGGGAGAACTGGAAAGCACCACCTGGCATAAAATTCCCAAAGAGGAATTTTCAAAAATCAAGGGCATAGAACCGCCGGCTAAATTTCGTGCGCGCCTGATTGATTTTCTAAATGAGCATAAAAACAAAAACAGTAATATCCTCATAGTTGGACACGGAGGGGTTTATAGGATGATAGAAGCAAGCAGGTTGAAGCTTGACCCTGCGTCTTTTCAAGAAGTTGACAGGCCTGGCAATGCTTCATATATTGAACTTGATATAAGTTGGCTGGATTGATAATGAAATTCTTAATTTTACATGGGACGGATGCGGATTCTAGTAAGCATTGGTTCCCTTGGCTCAAGTCCGAGCTTGAAAGCTTAGGGCATGAAGTCTGGGTCCCAGACTTGCCGGATTCTGATAGGCCTAATATCCAAAAGTATAATGACTTGCTTTTAAATAGCGACTGGGACTTTAAAGACAGCGTTATTATAGGCCATTCTTCCGGCTCAGTAGCAATACTTGGGCTCTTGCAAGCTTTGCCTTCAGACGTAAAGATTAACACAGCAGTTTTAGCTGGAGCATTCACCAAACGTTTGAGTGAAAGCCCAAGCTGGGAGATGATAAGCGAACTGTTTGATAAGCCATTTGACTTCGAAACAATTAAGCAAAGAGCTGATAAGTTCCTGTTCATCCACTCAAAAGATGATCCTGTTTGTGACATTAATGAAGCCCGGAAACTTTGTTCGCAGGTTGACGGCGAGATGATTGAGTTCGACGGAATGGGGCATTTTACGACAAAATTGAACCCAAGTTTCACGAAGTTTCCCGAACTTCTTGAAGTTATCAAAACCAAAATTCTTCTTTAGAGCTTCCTAATCTGTTAAAATCTAGAGGTCTCATCTCTTATAACGGGGATTGGCGCAGTTGGCTAGCGCGCGCGCTTTGGGAGCGCGAGGTCGCCGGTTCGAGTCCGGCATCCCCGACCATTTTCTTCTTTATTATCCTTACGGTTGCTACAATATAGCAGATATGTTTGCCGTACTTTTACTTAGCTGGTGGTATAGTTCTGGTTGGTCATGGCTTGCGCGGCGAAGCGCGGCCAAGTACCGACTTATAACCGAGGCGCTGTCAGTCGGTATATTAATAAAAACTTTTTTTGCACCCTGGAAACAAATACAGTCAACAACAACTTTGCAAAATTTCATTCAGTCGACCGTAGATAATATAGTATCCAGAGTGGTCGGCATGATAGTAAGGGGCTTTATGCTCTTTACCGCCTTAGTCTTATATCTTATATTGACCATATTTACCGTAGCCAGCCTCGTTGTTTGGCCTATAGCCCCCTTGCTAGTAATAATCTTACCCATCCTTACCATTAAGGGCGTGTCACTATGAGCACCGCTATAAATTTAAATAGTGCCAGAAGCCAGAAATCCCGACTGTATTCCTCGCTAAATAAAAAAAGTGTCTCCATCCTTTTGGCGTCGACTTTGATAATTTCTTTATTTGCTGGAACTGCACTTCTTTATTATGAAAATTCTCTAGCGTTCACCGCCTATATACCTGCCGTCATCGCTTTGGTTATAAGGATTTGGCGAAAAGGCGATCTATCTACTTTGGCAGAGCATATGAATCCGGGTTCCCTTGACGGACTTATAGACCCCGAAGTTTTAGCAAATATAAAGACGGGCAATCCATCTAACTACGAGATATTCCAGGCGGCCTCTGGTACAGATGCAAGGTGGTTTCTGCAGGCCCGCTACCAGATTCCAAATGAATTATTCAACCTCCTTTCAAAAGAACCCAATTCGGCAATCGACCTATGGCCTGCGGTTGAAAGCCTGGCAAAAAAATATGAAGTTTCCGCCTACAAGCCGATAATAATCTTAGTAGCGTTAATTAAATCCATACCCGAGATTGAGGCCATATTAAATAGGAATAAGATGGAGATTAATGATATTGAACAAGGTATAGTTTGGCTGGAAAATATTGAAGAAAAACGCAGAATTGTAAGCGAGGTCAGACAATTCGGCGGGATAGCCAGGGACTGGGCCTACGGCTACACGCCGATCTTAAACTTCTTAGGCTTGAATGTATCCGAACATATTAAAAATAACGGCTTTTTTGCTGATACGTCACTTAACGACAAGCTTGTTGATAACATGATTCAAAACTTAGATAGCGGTGCTGGTTCGGTGAGCTTGATCGGAGATTTAGGGGCAGGCAAAACTACCGCGGTCCATGCTTTTGCCGACAGGATTATAGAGGATAAAAATGTACCGGTAAGCTTAAAGAACCACCAAGTCGTCGCTATAGACGCACCGACCTTGCTTTCGCAGACTAGAGGTAAAGGAGAGCTGGAAGGATTGATGATGAGGGTGTTCAATGAGGCGGCGAGAGCAAAAAATATAATTCTCTTTCTCGACGATGCTGAAGTGTTCTTTGAGCAAGGCGAATCGAGCGTTGATTTAAGCAATATTATCCTGCCGGTTTTAGACAACGGTTCGGTCAGGGTTATTTTCGCTATGACGCCCAAAGAATGGCAATCTCTAGCCTCGCACAGCTCTAATGTCGCCAGTAAGTTCCACCCTCTTCAGATTCAACCAGCTGGAGAGGAAGAGACCCTGCATATGCTAAGGGACCAGTCGATTTTTGTGGAGTCCCAAAAAAAGGTGTTATTCACTCATCAGTCGCTGAAAGAGGCTTATAAACTTGGTTCCAGATATGATGATACGCAAGTTATGCCCGGCGGAGCACTTAGCCTCCTTAAGTCTGCCGCTCCGCTAGCAGATGGCGGTTTGGTGACCGAAGAGACGATTCAGGCTGCTATAGAGTCCTCTAAGGGCGTAAAAATTAAACAAGCTAAAGGAGAGGAGTCTACAAGCCTACTTAATCTTGAAGAAGATATTAAAAAATACGTGATTAGCCAAGAACAAGCTATAAGCGCAGTGTCGAACTCACTGCGCCGAGCCAGGAGCGGCGTAGGCAACCCCGACAGACCGGTAGGCACATTTCTATTCCTTGGCCCTACAGGCGTCGGAAAAACTGAACTTTCCAAAGCGCTTGCACGGGTATATTTCGGCGATGAGAAATCCATGATCCGGGTCGACATGAACCAATATGTTAATACGGGTGATACCGAGAGGCTTATTACGTCAATGCAGGGCGAATCATTGGGCTTCTTGGGCGAAGTCCGCAAGAAACCTTTTTCAGTCATATTGCTTGATGAAATAGAGAAGGCTGACCGCTCAGTGGTTAATTTGCTTCTGCAGATGCTTGACGAAGGTTTCATGAGCGATTCCAACAACAAAAAGGTCTCTTTCAAAGACGCAATAATCATTGCCACTTCAAACGCTGGGGCTGACGAAATAAGAAGAATGATTGACGCGGGCGAGGACATTGTTAAGCTTCAAACTAAATTGGTTGATCTAGTAATCGAGAGAAACATTTTCGCTCCGGAATTCGTCAACCGCTTTGATGAGGTAGTAGTCTTTAAGCCTCTTACGCCGAATGAGTTGGTTAGAGTTATTGACTTAATTATAGGAAATATTAATAAAACTTTAGACAAGCAGAAGGTCAAGGTTGAAGTTAGTGACAAGGCAAAGCAGTGGCTTGTAGATAAAGGTTATGATGCCAAGCTTGGCGCCAGGCCTATGCGCCGCGTAGCACAAAAATATATAGAGAACATTGTCGCTAAGAAACTACTGGATAGTTCCACCGTGAGCGGCGGAGTTATCAGCTTGGACGAAAAAGACTTTGAAAACATAGAAGCCAGTTGATGGTTGGAATAATACTTTCGCTAGGTTTAATTTTTTTGCTTTTAGTCGCTAATGAACTGGCTTGGCGCAGGGGTAAACTGCAGGCCGAAGAAGCTCGAAAAACTATACATGTACTGGTCGGAGCTTTCATAGCTTTCTGGCCTCTTTACATGAGCTGGAAAACCATACAGGTTCTTAGCTTGCTACTATTCCTCGGCGTGCTGGTTTCTTATCAGTACGGGGTATTTGGCGCCATCCATAAGGTTAAACGAAAGACAGCAGGAGAGCTTTGGTACCCGATAGGAGTAGGACTGACTGCGACTTTGACCATCCAGCCATGGATATTCACGATAGCGATCCTCCACTTGGCGCTAGCCGATGGCTTTGCCGCGGTCTTTGGCCGTAAATATGGGATTATGCATTACCGTATAGGTCCGCATACGAAATCCGCTGTGGGTTCGTTTGTTTTTCTTGTAATTTCTTCAATCCTTTGTCTTATTGCCTATATAGTTTTATCGGAAGAATTACCGGGAATCTCTTTAGCTGTTTTTGCTATCACACCTTTTTTAACTACTGCCGTTGAAAGTATTTCAAGACACGGCATCGATAATGTCCTGATTCCTCTGACGGTTGTTTTTGCTTTGGGACTCCCAACTTCCACATTGAGCCTTAGTTTTTTGTAAAGTATTTTCGTTTAAGTTAGAATAGTTATTGTCAATAAAATTAACGGGGGAGCTCAGGTGCAGCTGGGCTGAGAGTTCTAGCAATTTTCTAGAAGACCCGATGAACCTGTACGGGTAATGCCGGCGAAGGGAGAAATATATGTCGAATTTTAAAATACTAATTATAATCTTGGCTGTCATAGTAATTGGCGGGGCAGGTCTGCTGATAGCCAAAAATAAAAACGATGATACCAATAAAGATCAGCCGAAAGACAAAGTAACATTAGCGCTGGACTGGACGCCGAATACTAACCATACCGGTATATATGCTGCTCAGCAGAACGGCTGGTATGCGGAAGAAAATATTGAGTTGGAAATCATTCCTTATGCATCGACCCCCAGTGATGTTTTAGTCTCGTCTGGCAAAGCTGATGTAGGCATAGGCTTCACGGAAGGCGTAGTTGCCTCAGCTGCTACAGACTCACCTGTAGTATCTATAGCGGCTATTATTTCTAATAACACCTCGTCAATTGCTACCAGGGCTAGCGACAACATAGATTCCCTAGCCGATTTAGACGGTAAAATTTATGGCGGGTATGGCGCGCCTTATGAAGAGCCGGTTATGCGACAAGCTATAGAAAACGATGGAGGCGAAGGCGACTTCAAGCAGGTCGTAGTTAATACAGCTCCAATTGACGCGCTTGAAAGTAAAAAAGTGGACTTTGTTTGGATATACGATGGCTGGGAAGGAATAGAAGCTAAAAGGCGCGGTTTTGACATAAAGCAATTTCCAGTAGTCGAGCATGGTATACCTGATTATTCCACGCCGAACATAATAACCTCGCCGCAAACAATAGCTGAAAAGTCTGATGTATTGGAGCGGTTTATGAAGGCTACATCCAGAGGCTATGAGTTTGCTAGGCTTAATGCTAACGAGGCAGCCACCTTGCTAATTAAAGCTGCTCCGGCTGGAACATTTCCAGACGAAGAGCTGGTTTATGAAAGCCAGCGTTATCTAAGCCCGCGCTACCAAAGTGAAGGCAAGGCCTGGGGCTTGCAGGATCCGCAATTTTGGCGGAACTATCCGGAATTTATGGTAGCTAATAATGCCGTTGTCGATGTAGCTGGTAATCCGATCGAAAGTATAGATTTTGACTCTCTTTATACCAACGAATTTTTAGAATAAAGTGTCATCCGAAACAATTTTAAAGCTAGATAAGATTAATAAATCCTTCACTGTCTCCGGTAGTAAGGTAAATGTGTTGAACGACATTGATTTAGATGTCAAAAAAGGCGAATTCAGCTGCATTATCGGCCCTAATGGAAGCGGTAAGACAACTTTAATAAAGATAATTTCCGGTATTGAAAAACCCTCCGGCGGTGAATACTGGAAATCAGGCAAAATAGCTTACCTGCCGCAACAGGACAGCTTATTACCATGGCTGACTGTTAGAGAAAACATAGAACTTCCTGGAAAAATAAACAATAGATTAACAAGAAGCATACAAAAAGACGTCGCTAAATACTTGAGAAAATATAATCTGACAAAGTTTTCTGATTTTTATCCGAGCGAAATATCCGGCGGTATGAAACAAAAAGCCGCGCTTATTAGAGCGGTCGCTTATAAGCCGGATATTATTATTCTTGACGAACCGTTTTCTGCATTGGACGCAATAACTAGGGTGGAAACACAAAAAATGCTATCCGATCTATGGCTTGAGTACAAACCGACGATTCTTTGCGTTACCCATGATATTGACGAGGCAATTTTTTTAAGCGATAGGATCTTTGTTCTAAGCAAGCGTCCCGGTAAAGTAGCTAAAATTTTTAATACTCGTTTAAAGAGACCTAGATCTCTAGGTGATATTAACTCGGCAAAAGCTATAGGGCTCAAGAAAAGTTTGCATGGGATGCTTATAAAATGAAAAGCCTAGTGAAATATTTGAAGATTTTCTATCCTTCGCTGGCAGTCATGATACTGCTGTTAATCGTATGGCAGACATATACGGAAATCAGCTCAATCAGGCAGTCCATCCTGCCGCCACCCAGCCTTGTTATTAGTTCGCTTTTTGAATTCCGGGAAATTATTTTAACTCACACGGTTCAAACTGTCGCGGAGACAATTATAGGTTTTGTATTAGCGATTATTATCGGCTCGGCCATTGCCATCTTGATATTTTATTCTGGTTTACTGCGTCGGGCATTCTATCCGCTTTTAACTATATCCCAGACCATACCTATTATCGCCTTGGCTCCGCTTTTTGTGCTTTGGCTTGGGTTCGGTATTTTACCCAAAGTTATATTGGTAGCTGTTTTTTGTCTTTTTCCTATAGCCGTTGCTACTTCTGACGGCCTTTTAAACACACCTAAGCATCTTAGCGAATATATGCAGACTATAGGTGCAGGAAGGTTGCAGACTCTTCGCTATTTGAACATTCCATATGCGCTGGATAGATTTTTCTCAGGACTAAAAATAGGTGCTGTATATGCTGTAACAGCCGCTGTAATTGGTGAATATGTAGGAGCTTTCAAAGGTCTAGGCGTATACCTGCAAACTTCAGCTTCCTCACATGCTACTGCTTTGGTTTTTGCCGCTACGCTTGTGATAATTACCTTATCGCTGGCTCTTTTAGGCTTAGTATTTTTCGTGCAGAGTAGAGTAATGCCGTGGAGACGTTCTGATGAATCGAAAAATCAATAAAACCCTGATATTTTTAAATGGCGATGAAACGAATCTTGACTATATTTATAAATACGCAGATAAAAACACGCTGATAATTGGCTGTGATGGCGGTACAGATAAAATTTATAAACTAGGCTTAAAGCCCGATGTAGTGTTAGGCGATTTTGACTCTATCAATCGTCTGCCGCAAAAAATAAAAGATCTCCCACTCAACCATTACGGTAAAGAAATAGCCATTAAGGATACGGTTTATATTAAATATCCAGGCGACAAAGATTTTCTGGACGTGGAAGCAGCCATAGATTACGCCATAGGCAGGAAATTGGAGGAGGTAATTTTAGTTAATACCCAAGGCGATGAACTAGACCATGTCGTGGGGGTGCTGGCTCTGCTTGCAAAACGCAAATATCGCTCGGCAGACATAAAGCTTATAGGACCAAAGTTTAAGGCTTATTCCATTTGCGGCAAAAGGGAAATAAAAGGAAGAGCAGGGGATAAGATATCGCTTATTCCTTTGTATGGTTCTGTTAAAGTTAAGAACTCTTCGGGTTTAAAGTACGACCCGGCAAAACACAAAATGTCGCTTCAACAGAATTTAGGTATTAGCAATGAGCTGACAAAGAAAAAAGCAACCCTAGAGCTAAGCAAGGGCTGCTTTTTGGTAATCCAGTACTATTAAGACTACTTAAGCCTGTTTTTAAGAGCTTCTTTGATTTTGAAATCAGCCAAAACTTTAGGGTTAGGGTTCTTGTTTACCAAAAGAACCACAAGGTAGCCGAATACTGCGTAGCCTACCATAGCGAAGATTACTGGTAGTTCCAGCACATATGCGTTTGGGTATTCAACGGAAGGGAAAACTCCGCGAATCGGCTGAAGCAACGGTTCGCTCATGTCGTAAAACCATCTCACGACTCCGTTTGTTGTGTCAGCATTCACAAGTGAAAATACCACCCTTACTGCTAAAACGGCTTCGGCTAGAGCCACAAATACGTGGCCTAATTTTAATGTTATGTCTCTTGGGTGCGTCATGTCACACTCTCCTTTTTTTGCTGTGACCTACTCCCCACCAAACAAGCCTTATTGTTAATGTGACTATATTGTATAACTAAGCACAAAAATATTGAATACTAACTGTGGAAAACTAATACCTATTTGCAGGTTCAATTTCAGCTTGGCAGATGTTAGCTCCGTTTATAGCAGCTACAAATTGAACTGCCGGAGTATCGTCTGCGACATCTGCTCCGGCTAAATCTTCATCAGCAGTTTTTCCGGGAGGCACACCAAAACTCTCCAAGATAGCATTTTCATAATCTACCTCAGGATTCCTAACGACCCCACCTGTATTTGTAAGTGGAAAATATGACATTCGAAATACTATAAAGGATATATAGTAATTTGTCAAACGATAAATTCAAGTCCATAGAAACATCATATAAATAAAAAATACCGACATGTATGTCGGATTTTTTATTTATGGGGTGCCTGATGGGACTTGAACCCACGGCCTTCTGTACCACAAACAGACGCTCTAACCAACTGAGCTACAGGCACCGTATTTTGATTCTAAAATCAAAAGAACAGGGGTAATTATAGCATGTATCAAGCTATGGGCACTACGGCAACACTAGCAGCCAAGACCAACAAACCTACAAGGGCTGCATCTTTCAAGATATCTTTACCGCTGGCAGGTTCACTCTCCATAATATTTCTATTATACCATATTTTACAACTATACTCAACGATGTTCAGGTAGTTTTAGCAAGCCGTCTATAGATTTAGCCCTTTCAAAAATATCAACGGGTATATAACGATTTCTAGA